>JBIOZK010000072.1:0-10523 GCA_044870975.1 Pyrinomonadaceae bacterium | reverse complement strand
GGCGTAGTCGTGCTGTACGTGCAGCACACGACTGCGGGACTAACCGTTAATGAAAATGCCGACCCTGACGTGCCGCGCGACATGCTGCATGCGCTACGCACTTTGATTCCCCAAGACGGCATGGGCTTTCGTCACGGCGAAGAAAATTCCGACGCCCACATCAAAGCGAGTCTGGTCGGACCGAGCGTCAGCATTCCTTTCACCGATGGCAAATTACTGTTAGGACGTTGGCAGGGGATTTTTCTCTGCGAGTTCGATGGCGGGCGCGAACGAAAAGTCATAATGGTAATTCGTTGAAAATCCGGCCCACCGGCGCAAGGATCTCACTTTTATTAGTTCAATATTAGGAACTCAAACCGAGTCTAGTCGTCTAAGCTTTTAGCGACATCTTCAAACTCAGGAGGCAAAAACTATGAACAACTTTGGACGTTTCATCCTTATGGTCGTCAGCTGTGTGCTGTTGGTTGGGATGACTGGTTGCGCAAAGAAATCGGCGCGCACCACCAAGCTAACAGTCGCAGGCGAAGCGACTACCCGAGTGGAACCTGACACCGCCACATTGACCATCGCCGTGGTAACGCAGAGCGGACAGGCCCTCATTGCGCAGCAGGAAAATGCGCGCAAGAGTAAAGCAGTCGCCGATGCGGTAAAGGGCCTGGCTGCATCTGCCGAGGTCAAAACCAGTGATTATATGCTGCAGCCGCAATATGATTACCGAGACGCCAAGCTGCCAAAAATTGTCGGCTATACCGCGCGCAATAGCGTCATCGTAACCATGACCGACTTGCAGGGCGTCGGGGCAGTGATCGATGCAGCTTCTCAAGCCGGCGCGAATAGTATCGGCAATATTTCCTTCGCCTTGAAACAAACCAGCCCCGCACGCGGCCAGGCTTTGGCGGAAGCCACGCAGCAGGCGATGAACAAAGCCAACTCGATCGCGCAGGCGTTAGGTGGTCGCGTCACCCGAGTCGTCGAAGAAAACGAAGCGTCAACGGTAAGTCAGGGTTACAACCAGTACGAAGCAATGACCACCGGGGGCCTGTCGGCGAATAAATACAATGACATTACTCCCATCGCGGGCGGCCCTTTGGACATCAAGGCCAACGTACAATTGATTGTCGAAATTGAAGGTTAGTCTTTAGCCGTCTGTTGAATGGTTTCGACGAACGTCTCGACGTCGGCGCGCGTCGTTTCCATGCGACGGCGGCTTTCAAGATAAGCCTGCCATTGCGGAGTTTGCGTGAGGGCCTTCTGGACGTCGTCATCCAGCGCCTGAGCCATTAAAGCGATCAGATCGCTGACCACGCGCGTATGATCGAGCAATTCCTCGATGATCGAATGCGCCAACTCGTTTTGTTCGTCACTTGCCACTGCTGATTGGGAAAGGTGTGTTGTCGATTAATTCAAAGAAACTGCCGCGCACGATATTGGCTTCGTTGCAGACCAGGCCTTTTATTGTGCGACCGCCGGCCTCCATCTGGATCGGAGTCAGCATCTTTATATAGTCAAATTTGATGTAAGCCAGAGCCACCGTGTAGCCGAGCTGCGGCGAGATTGTCCAGGACGTAACCCGGCCCGCCTGCTGCCCATCTTCGGAGTAAACGGTTCGGTCATCAATCTCGAATGATTCATACGGAAAGATAAGACCCGTCAACTTCTTCGCCACGTGGCCTCGGTGTTTGATGCGGACGACGATCTCCTGACCGATGTAACAGCCTTTCGTGTAGCTGACGGCGTAATCAAGGCTGCTTTCATTCACCACGGTGTTGCTGTCGATATCAACCCCGTAACGCGGAATGCCGGCTTCGATTCTCAGCATTTCAACCGTGTCATCGGTGACGACGACTGCGCCCTGGTCAATCAATGCCTGTCGCAGATCGGTAATCTGCGCAGCTTCGACGAACAAGTCATAACCCATTTCGCCCGTGTGTGTGTCGCAGATAATTGTGACGGGTCCATGCTCCCAGTCAACCACCGAAATATTTGCCGGTTCCCACGGCAGCAGCTGAACCGGCACCGCGGCCTCACCAAAGATAGAACGAACAATCTCAGTCGCTCGCTTGCCCTGTATGCTGAGCGAGGCGATCTCTTCAGTCTGATCGGTCACGCGGAAATCGCCGGCCAGCGTAAATCGGCTCAGCAGGTTGAGGACTATCTCGTAAGTTGCCGCTTCTGTGTCGATCAGAAAATGATCGTCGAGGTTCATTATGCGAACCGAGGCTAGTATTCGGCCCTGGACGTTTGGAAAAATTGCCGGGAGCCAGAAACGTGGCGCCAGCGCCTTTACATCGTTGGTGACCAGGCCGTTCAGGAATTTCGCGGCTTCCAGGCCGGCAACGGCAATCCGTCCGCGCGACGACAGATCGATTAGGCCGGCGCCGCCATCATGTACCGCTGCGTAGTCTTTTGAAAAAGAAGGGCTCGAGGCTTCGTTCATAATTAGAGACGCGCTATGGCGCGCGCGACAACTCGATAATCTCGCAGCTGCTGTTGCTCGTTGCGGCTGGTAATCAGCACCTGCGGGCTCGGATGATAAAGCGGAATCAGCAGCCGGCCGTTCCACCTCCGCACCTGCGCCGCATCTGCCCGCAGGCTGTAGTCATGATAATGAATGAGCTTGAGCGCCTCAAGAGCTACCGTCCCGAGTGTCACGATTAATGCCGGCTCGATCAACGCGACGGTGCGGCGCAAGAACTCCGAACAGTTTTTGATTTCCGCCAAACTGGGCCGCCGATTGGCGCCCGAAACCGCCTGTGGATTGCACAAGGCCGCGCTGGTGACAAAGATTTTGTCGCGGGGCAATCGGATAGACTGCAGAAACCGATCGAAATTCTTTCCTGATTGATCTCCTGAGAAAGGAACGCGGGTACGGTCGGCGCCTTTCCGACCCGGCGCTTCGCCGATAAACATGACTCGCGCATGAACGCTGCCATTCAAATCACTCAGGACCGCGGCCCGTTCGCACATTCCCGGACAACGGACGCACGCGGCTGCTTCGGCGTACAACGAAACAAATTGCTCAGGTTTCGTTTGCATGCGTAAAGCATAACCTATGATCGAGGTCCCACGGGTTGATGCGGCGATGGAATCTTGCATCTGCGGGTTTGATTGTCTAAACTCGCGACCTATTTAAGGTTACCGGGATGACCCACCCTGCTAAAAGCCTCGGCAGCATTAGTATTTTTTTTCCTGCCTACAACGACAAGCAAACCATCGGGACGCTGGTGCAAAATGCGCTCGCGGTCGTCGCGACCTTTACCGATGACTACGAGGTGATTGTCGTCAACGACGGCAGCAGCGACGGGACCGCTGAGCTTATCGACGATCTAAGTCGTCAGAACGCCCGCGTCAAACCGGTGCATCACGAGTCTAATCGGGGTTACGGTGGCGCGTTGCAGAGCGGCTTCGAGCACGCCGGCAAAGAGTTTGTCTTCTACACCGATGGCGACGGCCAATACGATGTCCGTGAGCTGGCGCGGCTGGTCCCGTTAATGACGGAAGGCATCGACGTGGTCAACGGTTATAAGGCCAGGCGCGCAGACAGTTTGTATCGCGTGATCATCGGCAAGATTTACAATCGCACGGCTCGCTTTCTGTTCCACCTGCCGATACGCGATGTAGATTGCGATTTTCGTCTCATCAGGCGTGAAGCACTGCGAGAATTAGGAACCATCTCGAACAGCGGCGCGGCCTGCCTCGAAATGATCCGCAAGCTGAAGGCGACGGGCGCAGTTTTCGCCGAAGTCGAAGTAAGTCACTACCCGCGCACCCACGGTCATTCACAGTTCTTCACCCTCTCGAGCTTAACGCGGACCTTTTATGATTTTTGCGGACTGTTAGTCCAGGCATGGACGTCCGCGGCGGGCCCGCGCGCACAACCAGTACGGCCGGAACCCGTGAAAGAGCCGGCCGCTTCCGAGATGCTGCCCCTTGGCGATTAGCGGCAGTCCCGCTCGTCGATTATTTTGTGATCGTGATGTCGCGGGTGGTCGAGTTATAGCCGCCGTTATCTACGACGTTGCCGTCCTTGTCCACCAACTCGAGCTTCACACTGTGCTTGCCGTTGATCCATCCGCTCAACCAAATCGGCTCCCACTTGGCGAGGAACTTTGCCTCGCCACCATCGACTGAATAACCGATTCGGTACTCTCCACCATCACTTTGGAGCTTTGCATTGATGAGCCAGAAATCGATCATGACGGCATCGGCGTCGGCAGCTTTGTATTCCCCTTTCGGCCGGCTGTAGGTGAGCAAAGGTTTCACGCGGTCAACATCTCCCGCCTGGCTCGGAGTAAAGTCTTTGCCTTCTCTGGCAGGCGTCGGAGAAGCGTTGCTATTAGCCGGCGACGCCATCTTTTCGCCGTTATTCGTCGTCGTGGGTTTGCTCGCGTCGCCTCCACCCTTAACCGTGAACTCGACCATCTGAAAGGCGCCGTCATTCTTATAGCTCTCGTGCCACGGCCGCGACGGAAACACGCGCAACGTGTGCTTTCCTGCCGCGACGTTGCGCAGCTCGAACGGCTGGCCGAGTTCGTAATAAGCCTCGTAAGGTTGGTTGTCGAGAATTACGTGAATGTGATTGCCCTGCTGCGTGGCCGGATCCTTATGCGGCATGTAACCCTTTAGCTCGCCGTTCAACTCCAGTTTGACTTCGACCTTCGCGCCGTTGATTGTCGCGTCGTTTGCCGGCGAGATAATCCGCAAAGACGGCTTCGCCTGATCCTGCTCACCGCGCTCCTTCATTGCCTGTTCTATACCTGACGGGCGCGGCGCCTGAGTCAGTTTCTGCTCACCCGGCGGAGTGACCGACGACGTGGCCGTTGTATTGGCGTTTTGATCGATCGACTGGCAGGCGCTGAACACCAACAGCCAGCCAGCCAGGAACGGCAATGATGCGATGCGGATCGAAATCCTCATGACTCCTCCAGTGCATTTTGATAAGTCGAATTAGGCGCGCGCATTATCACAAAAATAGCAGGGCCGTCAGCCCAGCTGATAATTGGAGTGCGGTGGCAGAGCAAAGCGCCGACACCGCTTTGGATTGTCTCTTCAGAAGCATATCCAAAGCGCCGTCGGCGCTTCGCTTTGGCGGCGCACTCCAAATGCTAGGCGGCGATTGGCTGCGCCTTCTCTTGCCGCAGACGTCGCTCAACAATGTTCCAATCGATGTTGGTAAAGAACGCCTCGATGTATTTCGGCCGATCGGCCGGTTTGTAATCCAGAATAAACGCGTGCTCCCAGACGTCCATCACCAGGACCGGAGTAAATCCGGCGACGTTCCCGGTCTCATGCAGCGTGATCCAATGGTTCGAAAGCGCACCGTTCATCGGATTTTGATAGCAGATGGCCCAACCTACACCGCGCATCTTGCCGATGCCGACAAACTCGGCCTTCCAGGTATCGTAGTTTCCGAAGCTCTGTTCAGCGGCTTTGCGAAACGCCGATGCATTGTTCGGATCGCCTGTCCCACCGCCGGTTTTCAGATTATCGAAATAGTATTCATGCAGAACCATGCCGTTGTATTCGAAGCCTAACCGCCGATTAAGTTCCGAGTATTCGGCGAACTCATCCTGATCGACTTTGCCGTCCTTAAGAAAGTCGGAAATTTTCTCGTTCAGCTTGTTGGTTTCTTTGACGTAGCCTTCATACAACTTGAAATGCATCTCCAGCGTCTCGTCGGAAATTCCTTTTAAGTTGCTGAGATTGAATTGTCGTGGTTTATAAACATCGAGTGTTGCCATTGTCCATCCTCCAAAGAATTGCTGATTTCAAAATATGTGCGACTGCCGCTTATGCGCATTGATTGTCTCGTGAAAGTGTGACAAAGGCATGGAAATGCAGAACCAATAGTGTTGCAGAAAAAGGAAGTGGCACAGACTTCAGTCTGTGTTTCTCGTCCACAGATGAAGCAGTGCCACTCGCAAAACCGCACAGACTAAAGTCTATGCCACTTAGTGCCCGCCGAAGATTAACCAATCGCCATGCGAGGTTCCCATGAAAAGCAACATCGGCAGCGAAAGCCACGCATTCGTGCGTGACGCGATGAACGCCTGACGCGCCATCACCGGAGCCAGTTCCGGCGGCACCGCGGGTCCGCCCTTCATGGCATTAAGGGCTCGTTTGTTGTTCGGCCAGATGATGCCCCAGACGTTCAGCAACATAATCAAGCCATACGCGCCGCCCACGCCGATCGAAAGCGTCTTGTTACTGGCAAAATGCTGGCCGTTGACCGTCAGCTGTCCATCGAGCCACTTGATGATTACGTATGACATGGCACCCAGTAATATCACCGCGACGATGGCAAACACGCGGCCATCTTTGATTAAAGCCGGGACCTTCTTGATGATCAGGAACTCGATCAGGAAGGTGATCACGGGAATGAAGAACCACACGATCAGAATGATGCGTCCGCTGACGCTCGCATTCGTCCCGTTCGCCAAACTGACATCCGGTCGGAGAATGTACATCGCGTAATATCCAAACCCCGCGAGCACGGTAATGAGCGCACCCCAACGAAAATACCAAAGCGCCGGCAACAACAAATCCGGATTCACTTTCTTCTTGGTATCGGCATCCAGCTTCTTCTGCAGAGGTACGTTGACCAGGTTGAAAAAGTAAAGCAGACCAATCCACGTAATGCCCGCCACAAAGTGCAGCCAACGCAAAATTATGTGAGAGACTTCAGCACCATTAGGCGCTTTGAAAACACTTTGAAGCATTCCCAAGGCCAATCCGACGTGATGCGCCGATTCGATAAGCATAGGTTCCTCCCCACCTGATCAGCAGTTCGACACTGCCTATACTGATTTACGAGTATGACAATTCGCTGTAAGAGCTAAATCGATTGCGGATAATTCGCGCGAAGATTACACCCAGATTGAGTACTGGCGCAACAGCACTGTGATTCAACGTGCGATCAGCGACGTCTTGACCTGAAAAAGGATACCCCAATGATAAGCGTCAAAATCGTCGTCACGGCTGCAGATAACAAGCAGTACTGACAGAAGTGATGAATGACGAATGCCTGCAGATAAGTGAGCCAAAGCGCCGTTAAAAACATGATTGCCACCAGGACGACTAACAGCGGGCGCGCGAACGAATATCCAAAGACAGCCAATATGGCCAGGCTGAAAAAAGTGAAGTATGCGGCCGCTCCCAGGGTCGCCAGCGGAATCGGACCGACGTGGGCATACTTGCTGCCCAGAACTTCTGCGCAGCCGGTGATAATGGTGCAACGTAAGTTCTGGCCAGTCAGATCCTGGACCGTCAGATAGATCGCATCGCCCAATCCAACTAATGAAATCACGGCCGCGACGAGGTAAGGCCACAACGAGTTTTTTGAAGTGGTAATCGAATCAGGCATCCGCTCGGCTACTCGCGTTACGAGGCCACTTTACAACAAGACGATCGAATCGTCTTTCCGGCGCGGGGGCGGCGGTGGCGCGGACTCCGGTGCCGTAGATGAGTCTCCGGAGTCGAGCTGATCGACAAATTGACTTGCAGGTCGGTGACGTGGACAAAAATCACAGTAGTAGCCGGCGCTTTCCTTGCGGTCCTCGCATTCATTGCATTCCAATATCTGGCCTGTTTTCATCAGCGCATCCAGCAAAGGAAGCAGGAGCCGTCCTCGCACGGTCAGTTCATACTCCACGCGCCGCGGGAGACCCCCGTAGTTGTTACGCAATACGAGCTGGTCCTGCTCCATCTCGCGCAAGCGACCCATCAGCGTTCGGCTGCTAATGGGATGCAGGTCCTCGAGTAGTTCAGTTGTACGCTTCGGACCGGCACACAGATCGCGAACCACGAGCATTGTCCACCTGTCGCCGATCAATTGCAGCGCACCGGCTATCGGACACCCATCGATCTTACGTCGTCGCACGATTAGTTAACTCCCTGCGCACAAAAATACGCGCAGTCGACGTTTATGACAACTGACTTTATTATCGATGAATGGGCGCGAGACGAAAGCAGCCAAAATACAAACGACCCGAAGGGTGGGACTTCGGGCCGCTGCCTGGTGAGCTGACAGGAACTTCTGCTGGTATTGGACGCTGCCAGCTTCACCTTGTCGGCGTGGGGATAGGATTTTCAAAAAGCGGCGTCGAGGTTAGTTCGCCGCGACTAGTTACTGCCCCCCTTGTTGCCCCCTTGTTCGAAGCTCTTCCTCGGATGCCCTAGTGCGAATACTGTGCCATAGACGGTTCGTTTTGTAGGGGCACGCGATCACTGGTTGGACTTGAGTTTTCTGGCGTAATTGTCTTCCGCCTAGACTTGAAGCCCTTCGCTACTGGCTTTTCCATATCAAAGGTGATAGTAAAGCTATCATTCGGGATAGCAAATCAATGCGTTGGATCTTCGACGTTACGCTTACGGATGACTGCCCGCACTTATGAACCCCAGACTCGTCGCCATTAACGGAACCCTTAAAGGAGCGACCTTTCCACTGTCCGTCGAGGAAACGACCATCGGTCGCGAATCGGCCAGCGCCGTCTGGTTGAATCACGCATCAGTTTCGCGTCGCCACTGCGTGATTCGTAGGGAAAACGGAAATTTCAAGCTGTTCGACCTGGATAGCTACAATGGCACCTTTATCAACGGCATCCCCGTCAAGGAGCAGGCCCTCGATCATGCAGACCAGGTGCGCGTCGGGAAGATTGAGCTCCTGTTCTTAATCGAGGAAGGTGAGGAGATCACCTCGGGCCATCTAATCCAGTGGGACGACTCAAACCCGCTGACCGAATCTGCAAAGCAATTGCGGCCGGACGTATTGCTCCGGAAAACCGAACAGATGCTCGCGGCTAGTCCCGAGCACGAACGAATGGCGAGGGATCTCGGCGTGGTCCTCAGGATCGCCCGCCAAATCAATCGTTTGCACCATACGCAGGAATTGGTGAAGGAAATCCTGGACGCTATCTTCGAGATCATTCCCGCCGACCGTGGGGCGCTGGTCCTCGGGCGCGGCGCAAAAGACTATTCATCCGTTTACGGCAAACATCGCGATCAGTCGAGCTACCCGGTTCACCTGAGTCGCACAGTAGTGGAACACGTGATGACTGAACGGGTAGCCGTGTTAACCAACGACATCAAGACCAGCGAAACGCTCAAGTCGGCTGACAGTCTGGTAGCTGCCCAAATCACTTCATTGATGTGTGTGCCTCTGGTGGTCGTCGAGAGATTACTGGGAGCAATTTATCTTGATACCAGCGACCCCATCGTCCTTTTCGATGAAGCACATCTGCAGTTGCTGGCCGGAATTGCCGGCATGGCTGCGGTGTCGCTGGAGAACGCGCGCCAGGTTGAATGGCTGGAAGATGAGAACAGTCGCCTGCGCTCAACCTTGGCAATCGAACACAACATGATCGGCGAAAGTGCGCCGGCGCAGGAAGTCTATCGATTCATTCAACGTGTTGCACCCGCGAAATCTGCCGTGCTTATTTGCGGTGAAAGCGGCACCGGCAAGGAATTAGCCGCGCACGCCATTCATGCCAATAGCTCGCGCGCCGAGCACCCCTTCGTGCCGATTAACTGTGCGGCCTTGCCCGATACGCTGCTCGAAAGCGAGTTATTCGGTCATGAGAAAGGCGCCTTCACCGGAGCTGTCGGACGCAAGCATGGCAAGCTCGAAGTGGCGCAGGGCGGCACGGTCTTCCTTGATGAAATCGGAGAAATGCCGGTGACTATGCAGTCGCGGCTATTGCGATTCTTACAGGATCACAAAGTTGAGAGATTGGGCGGCACGCGCACTATCGAACTTGACGTGCGCATCCTGGCGGCCACCAATCGCGACCTCGAAGAGATGATTAAGGCCGGCGCCTTCCGCGAAGATCTTTACCACCGGCTCAATGTTGTTAAGCTGACGATGCCACCGCTGCGCGAACGTAAAGAAGATATCGCGCTGCTGGCAAGTTACTTCACCGCGAAATATGCCAAGGAATGCAAGCGCTCGGTCAACGGGATTAGTCCCGAGGCACGCGCGACGTTGCAGAATTACAGCTGGCCGGGAAACATTCGGGAGCTGGAGAACACGATCGAGCGAGCGGTGGTGTTGGGCTTGTCGGACACGATTGGCATTGAGGATTTACCCCGCCGAATGCTGGAAACCGATGCCGGCGCGCCACCCGCCACTTACGATGAAGCGGTGAAGGACGCCAAGCGCCACATCGTCCTGAACGCGTTGGCGCAAGCGAAAGGGAATTACACGGAAGCCGCCAAAGTGCTCGGGATCCACCCCAACAACCTACACCGAATAATTCGCACGCTTGATCTTAAGGCCGCCACGACTCGGTGAAACGAAATCTTCAGGCTCGCATGTTGATGTTGTAGGTTTTGATTTTCGAATTGAGAGTGGTGGGATTCATTCCCAGCAGCCGCGCCGCGCGTGACTGGTGCCCGCCAGTCTGATCAAGCGCCCGCCGAATCAAATCAATTTCAAACCGCCGCACTTCGTCGTAAAAATTGATTCCCCGGCTAACGTCGATCGAAGAAGCCGCGCCGGCGCCTTCTCGTAGCACAGCCCGCGCGGC
>JBIOZK010000071.1:0-12079 GCA_044870975.1 Pyrinomonadaceae bacterium | reverse complement strand
CAGAGTTATCAATATCCCAACGGAGTGACGACCAGTTACGCCTACAATTCGCTGAACCGGCTAACGACGATGACCGTCGGTACGCAGACGTCTTCGCTTGCTGCTTATAGCTACACGCTCGGCGCTGCCGGCAATCGCACTGCTGTGACGGAGTTGGGTGGTCGGACCGTCACCTACACCTACGACGATCTTTACAGGTTAACGAGTGAAAGCATTGCCAACGATCCGCATGGCGTGAACGGCTTGATCGGCTATTCGTATGATCCGGTCGGCAATCGCCAGGCGCGAACGTCCACGGTCGGCCCCGTGCCGGCGCAAACCTCAACCTACGACGTGAATGATCGGCTAACCAGCGATAATTATGACAATAACGGAAACACCGTTTCTTCGAACGGCAACAGCTACGCCTATGATTTCGAGAACCATCTAACAGGTCTTAACAACGGTAACGTGACTTACGTTTACGACGGCGATGGCAATCGAGTAGCGAAGACTGTCGGCGGCGTGACAACAAACTATCTCATAGACGCTAACAATCCGACGGGCTTCGCACAGGTGGTCGATGAAGTCCAGGGTGTCGTCGTCAAGAGCTTCACCTACGGTCACGATCTGATCAGCCAACGAATCGTCGGCGGGACTCTCAGGTTCTATCAGTACGACGGTCACGGCTCGGTGCGGCTGCTCACGGACGCCGCGGCAGGAATTACCGATGTTTACGACTACGACGCGTTCGGAAACTTGATCTATCGATCAGGCACGACGCCGAACGATTATCTCTACAGTGGCGAACAATTCGACGCTAACCTCGGGTTTTACTACTTGAGAGCACGTTATTTGAATGTTGCAAGCGGCCGATTTCTTAGCGCCGACACTAACGAGGGCGAGATCTTCGATCCGCCTTCGCTTCACAAGTACGTCTACACCGCGAACGACCCTGTGAATCGGCTGGATCCATCCGGAAACAGTTTCATTGGAGAATTCGTCGCAAGTGTTGAGACGGTGGCCTTGAGGGCGATGTGCTATTTGCAGTTTTCGCCGGTAGTTCAAGTAATTAAGACGGGACTTGCGATTGCTAATATTGCTGGACTGATCTTCAGTGAAAGTTACCGCGCTGAATTCCTGGCACTAGGACCCGAAGCAGCTCTTTTCATCTTCGATGATGTTTTTGAGGTAATTGCCGCTGGTGCGAACGGAATTAGAAGCGTAAGTGAATTAATCTCGATGCGACGCGCTTATGAGGCTGAGGTGAGGGGTTTGCAAAGCTTCCTTGATGAGCTTCAAGCTGCCGGAAGAACCGTGCGCGAAACAGCGATCGAAATGAATAACGCACGCAGAATTATCGGGATGCGTTACAAGGATGCCTCGCCCCCGGCCGCGCAAGCCGCGATCTTTACCAGGAATATGGAGAGATGTCAGGATCCGCTTGGTCCCACCTACGAGTGGTTCAAGAACACCAGGGGCTATTCAGATGAGCGTATAATTCAAAGCTCCATGAAGCCGGAAGGAGACGATTTCTTTTGGATTTGGATCGCCCGAAAAATCGGACTGTTGCCATAATTGGATCGTTCAAGCTGGCCCGAGAGTTTGCCGAATTTGATCCAGAGACAGGGTCACTTAAGTCTTTTCAAAAAACAGGGGCGGAACTCGAGGCAGTCCAGGCCCAGTTGCAGGGCATGTACGGGTGTGTCGATGACAAGCGTCTAGTGTTCTACCGAAAAGATGGAATGCTTCATCTGCGGGTTTCTGACAGCGATTACACTTTGGATGACTCCATTGAAAGTCACTTGGAGAACAACTGGGTCGACCGCCTGATTCAGGAATCGCCTCAAGAGCTGCGCGCCGCCCTCTCACGTTTTGCCGGTGGTTACCGAAAATTCGATCTCACCAGAAAAGGAAGCGCATTAGTTTCCCTCAAATATAAGACTCCAATTGAGTCGGGATCGCCCTTCGATTTTACTTCGTTTGAAGATGAAGACTTCGATTTTTTATTGTTCGTGCACAATGTCCTTAGCGATCCTGAACGTCGACGCTACATTTGGGGCGGTGCATGAAGGACTGAACCAGACCCCGAATCCAATATCTCCCCACGGCCCGATCCCGACCGCCTTGACATGCCTTCCTTTGCGAAATATCTTCGCGAGGCTCGGGAAATTATCGTAGCAGCCTCGCGAAAGAGGTTTCCTTCGGGTTTACTACGTGCTCGTTTCGAGCACGCGGCGCGAATGGTGTCTGCAACAGGGGGATCAAAATCAAGGGGGGATTTAGAGCGCCTTTATGACAAAGGAGAAGAAAAAAAAGAAAAAGAAGACCGCACTGATAGTCTGTCGCGATCGCAAGGAGTTCTGGACGACGCAGAAGCAGTTCTGGCAATGGGTCCGCGATGGTGTCGTCGATAAGACGGGTGACCAGCCACTCACCGGGAGGTTTCGCCGTGATCACGAAGAGCTAATGGTGCTGGTCAGCAATACGGTCCTTAACCTGGCCCATCCGAATCACATGCGCGAGGCACTGGCTTCGCGACGCATCGGGATTGGCGGTAAATAGAAAATGCAACAGCGCGGGTTATACAACATTGCTTTGATATTGCTGGTCGTCGGCGTAAATGGTTTAGCCAATGCGCAGGATCTGAAACCAACCGGGCAACCTTCCGAGCGTTATCGAATTGGCGTGGGCGATGTGCTCGAGATTCGCGTTTACAATCGACCCCAACTCTCACGCGATGCCGTGCGGGTCGAGGGCAATGGCATGATTCGCATGCCGTTGATTGAAGGCGAAATCCAGGCAGCGTGTAAGACTGAAGGCGAACTGGCGAAAGAGATCTCAACTCGCTACGCACGGTATTATCGAAACCTGCCGGTGGATATTTTCATTAAGGAGTACCACGCCCGCGAAGTTGCGCTGATTGGCGCCGTCAATGAACAGGGGCGTTATCAGATGCAACGACGCATTCGCCTGCTTGAGTTGCTCACGTTTGCGAAAGGACCATCAGACAAGGCGGGCGAGACCATCAACATTGTCCGGGGTCCGCGCAATGATATGTGCGCGACGGAAGCGACGCCCAAGACGAACCCGGAAGGGCTGCTGGCTTTAAGGCTCAACGATACTTTGCGCGGTGACGAAGCCGCGAACCCATACGTCGAAGCCGGTGACATAATCACAATTCCCGAGGCCGCACAGGTCTATGTTGTCGGCAATGTTTACGCGCCGAAGTCTTTGCCGCTAAAGGAAACGATGACCGTGTCGCGGGCGATTGCGATGGCCGGAGGACCACTGCGCGATTCAAAGACCGACAAGATTCACGTGGTTCGCCGCGCCGCCGGCGCCAGCAGTCCATCGGAGATTTACGTGAATCTGAGTGCGATCGCTCGCAAGAAAGAGGATGACCTGGTGCTGCAGGCGAATGACATCATCGAAGTGCCGGAATCAACTGGCAAAAGCCTGATTCGGAGTTTGATGGGCGCGGTTGGGCCGTCCGTTGCGCAAATGCCAGTGCGGGTCATTCCGTGAACTGGAGTTAGAGGCTAGAGTTTAGAGGTGTGAGGTTAGACGCTGATGGTTAGGCTGTAACTTAAGCGCCGGTCGAAATGGCACGTACGGGCAGCGGCGGTTTAGTGGCGCCGATCAAAGGTTGGAAGCTCTAGTCTCTAAACTCCAATCTCAGACCTCTTTGTCATGAACGAAGCGACGAAATTAATCAAGCAGGACGAATCACGCGTTGCCGAGCGGCGGCCGGACGAATCGTATCGCGGTTATGGGTACGGTGCAGAAGGCGGCGATGGTGATGTCCACCTGCTTGATTACTGGCGCGCGATTCGCAAGCGTCTCTGGCTCGTAATTGGCGTTGCGGCGTTGATTACGACGCTGGCCATGATTTATGTCGCGCGCAAGCCGGACATTTATGAAGCGTCGGCGCAGGTGCAGGTCGATCTCGAAAACAACGCTATGTATGGCGAGAAGAACGGGCCGATGATTTTCAATCCGGTCAATGATCCCGCCTACTTCAACACTCAGTTGCAGATCCTTACCAGCCCGGGGTTGCTGCGCCGCGTCGTGAAAACGCTGGACCTCGAGCACAATCAGGCGTTTGTGCATCCCCAAAAGTCTCAGGCGCAATCAACCTGGAAAACGATCGTCAGGATGTTGGGGGGAGGCGGTCAGAAATCCGAAGCTTCCCAACAATCCAATATCCTACAGTTGACGGCCACGGTAGCGCCGGCAGTTTCCAGCGATGATTTGGTTGAGGCTAAACGCCTGGCGCCTTACGTCGGAGCGTTGTCCGGCGGCCTGCGAGTCGAACCGGTGCGCGAAAGTCGCGCCGGCTACAATAAGGAGACGCGCCTCATCAATATTTCCTACCAGCACGGCGACCCGGAGACTGCCGCGAAGGTCGTCAATTGCGTGGCCCAGACTTATGTCCGGTCAAATCTGGAAAAGAAAAACGAGGCCAATACGAGCACCAGCGAATTTCTCTCTCGTCGCGTTACTGAGTTGCAGACGCAAATTCGCGCGGGAGAAGAAAAGCTGGTCGCTTATGCCAAGAACAATCAGATTCTTTCGCTGGACGCCAGCCAAAACACAGTCGTAGAAAGGCTCGCGGGCCTGAACAAGCAGCTACTCGAAGCAGAAAACGATCGCAAAATGGCTGAGGCCGAATATGATGCGGCGAAAGGGCCGGGTGCGGCGGCGGCGTTGGCCGAGGCCGGCGCGAAAGAAATCGAGGCGACGAATTCTGAGCTTTCCAAGCTTAAGCAGAAGCGCGCCGAGCTGCTGATTGAGGCGACCGAAGAGGCGCCCGAAGTAAAGCAGCTCGATGAACAGATTGATACGCTGCAGAAACATCTGGCCGAGACGCGGACACGCAACACCGCGACCCTGCTCAAGAACCTCGAGACAAAATATCGTCAAGCTGTCGAACGGGAAAACGCGCTGCGCAAGTCTTTCAATCTTCAGAAGGGCGACACCGTCACTCAGAACGAAGCAGCTATCAACTATCGAATCCTGCAGCAGGAAATCGAAACCAACAAAGGTCTGCTGAATAATCTTTTGCAGCGCTCGAAAGAGAATGACGTCGTTTTAGCCGGCCGTCCAAATAACATCTCAGTTGTCGATTACGGCATCGTACCGGATTTTCCGGTGGGACCGGCGCGGATGCGCACCGTCATTTTCGCCTTCATCCTGGCGCTCGCGTTCGGGGCCGCGCTCGCGCTGTTGCTCGAATACCTCGATGACACGGTGCATTCGACTGATGATGTGGAAAGATTTCTCAGGCTGCCGGCTCTGGCAGTGATTCCGGCGATGGGTTCAGCTTCGGCGCCGCGTCGCTTGCTGTCCTCGGCCGCGGCCTTGCAGAAACGCAACGGGCAGGGCAGCAACCCGAACGGCAGCAATCCGGAATTATTGCTGAACGTCAACGGGCGTTCGCCGCTCGCTGAGGCATATCGTCAACTGAGAACTTCGGTGCTTCTTTCCACCGCCGGTCGCGCGCCGAAAACGCTGCTGGTAACTTCCAGCTTGCCGGGTGAAGGGAAGACAACAACCGCGGTGAATACGGCCATCAGCCTGGCTCAAACAAACGCGAGCGTGGTCATTATCGATGGCGACATGCGGCGGCCGCGCTTGCGATCAATTTTTGATCTGCCCGAACGCGATGGCCTGAGTTCAATTCTTTCCAGCGAGGTCACGGTCGAAGACATGATGCGCTGCGTCATGCGTGACGAGACTTCCGGATTGTTTGTCCTGCCCTCAGGGCCGGTCCCGCCAAATCCGGCGGAACTGCTTGGGTCGGACCAGATGCGGAAACTCCTCGACATTCTGAGTTTGTCTTTCACCCACATCGTCATTGACTCTCCGCCAGTCAGTTCATTTACGGACGGTGTCTTGATCGGCTCAATGGTCGACGGCGTGCTGCTGGTGGTTCATGGCGGCAAGAGTTCGCGCGACGTCGTCCGCCGCTCGCGACAACTTTTGTTGGACGTCGGCGCGAAAATTGTCGGCGTGGTGCTGAACAATGTCAGCGCGACTTCGCACGATTACTACTATTACCATCAGCGCTATTACCATCAGAGTTACTACCGCAACGAAGACCCCCAGAACACGGCCGCTGAAACCTAAGCTTTCACTGCGCCTTTCATGATCCAGTTCGATCATTCCGTCTTGCCGCGGTCGCTGCGTGGGCCGCGGACCGCTTTGTCCTGCATGTTCGACGGTTCGCTTCCCCAGAGTCTGCTGGATGTCGGATGCGGTCTGGCCGTTTGGTCCAAGGCAGCCTTGAATTTGGGAGTTAAGGACGTCGTCGCGCTGGATGCAGGTTATGTCGATGCCAACACTCTGCTGATTCCGGCAAAACAATTTCGTCGGCAGTCGCTCAATGAACGATTCTCACTCGATCGCAAGTTCGACGTGGCCCTTTGTCTCGAGGTTGCCGAGCACCTCGCCGAGTCCGACGCTGCCGTACTCATCGCAAATCTTGTCGATCACGCGGACGTGATCTATTTCTCCGCAGCTTGCCCCGGACAACCAGGACAGGGCCATATCAATTGCCAATGGCCGGCGTACTGGCAGGACCTTTTTAATGCAGAAGGTTATGTATGTGACGACGCGATTCGTTGGAAACTGTGGAATGTCTCCGCGGTCGGTTTTGTTTACCGGCAGAACATCTTCCGCGCGCAACGAGATACCCTGCACGCCGGACGCGAGGCACGAATTCAGCCAGTCGTTCATCCTGATTTGATCGAATATTTGGATTCGGAAGCTTCCGTGGATCGGCGGTCAAAGTGGCTGCGACAGGTTGAAAATGGATCGCAGACAGTCGCCTGGTATCTCTCGACCGCACCGAAGGCTCTCCGGCGAAAACTCAATCGCAAGTTGCTCGACAGGTAGGGAAGCGATCATTCGATGCGCCAGATGATCATCCGCACGCTCGTTACCAATTCCGGGACGACCGCGCTCGGTTTGATTAACGCCATCCTGCTTTCGCGTTGGCTTGGTCCCGCAGGCCGTGGCGAAATCGCAGCCGCGTTGCTTTGGCCGGGACTATTGATTTACCTGGGCAGCATGGGGCTCATCATCTCGACGATGTATTTTTCATCGCAGCCCCGCGCTGACGTCGGCGCGGTGTTGAATAACTCCATTGTTCTCGGTCTCATCCTCGGCACCTGCGCGGCCGCGGTGGGGTTCTTCGCAATGCCATGGCTGCTCCATAGCCAGTCCGCAGCCGTCATTTCGGCGAGTCGTTGGTACATTCTGGTGATACCGGTTTCGCTTTTGACACAGTTTGGCTTGAGCGTGTTGCAAGGCCGGCTGCGTCTGAAGGCGGCCAATTGGCTAAACACAATCATTCCGTCGGGCTATCTGGCCGGCACAATCGTTCTGATGAGCAGTGGAAAGTTGGTGCTTATAAATATTGTGATGCTCCATCTCTTCCTAAACGTGGTCGTGATGATTGTCACGTTTGGCGTGTTGGCGAGATTAGGTTTCTATCCCGGCCTGAGAACCGACGGGCCACTGGCAAAATCGATGGTCGCCTACGGAGCAAAACTACATGTGGGCCAGTTGTCTGGTTTCGCCAATCTCAATCTCGACCAGGCGCTGATGGCCGCCTGGTTACCACCTGCCGCTTTGGGACTCTACGTGGTAGCGGCCAGCTCGGCGGGCGTCTCGCTGATGCTTTCAAATGCGGTGCAGACCGTGGCCATGCCCACGATTGCGCAAGAAGAGAATGTTGACGCGCGCCGTCGGCTGGTTGAACGCGCCTTCAATCGTTATTGGTGGTTGAGCCTGCTGGTAATGCTGGCGCTTGGCGTGGCCCTGCCGATAGTCATTCCGCTCGTTTATGGCAGCGGCTTTCGGGCATCGATCGCTCCTGGCGAAGTCCTTCTAATTGGGATGCTGTTTATGGGCGCGCGCACGCTGCTGAACGCAGGTGCTATCGCTTTGAACGATCCATGGCTGGTCAGCAAGGCCAGTCTCATGGCGCTTCCCGTGACAGTTGCTTTGTTGGCTCTGCTGCTGCCGACCTTCGGCTTGCTGGGAGCAGCAGTGGCCAGCACTCTCGCATATTTTGTCGAGCTGGCCGTCATCGTTCATGGATGCCGGCGGAACCATGAGGTCTCCCTCGCCAATCTCTTTAGGCTACCGCGAACTGGCAGCAGCTCGCCTCTCCAAACCCCGCTTGCACCATTCGCTGAGAGGACCTGAACGTTAATCCGGCAGTTTTGGCCGGTTAAATATCAGCGAAGATGAAAGTCTCTGTAGCCCTATGTACTTATAACGGCGCGCGCTTTCTGGGCGAGCAACTCGACAGTTTGCTTGCGCAAACGCGGCGGCCGGACGAACTGATTGTTTGTGACGATGCGTCAACGGACGACACGGTCACGATAGTTCACGATTTTTCTGCCGCGGCTCCGTTTGCGGTAAAGGTCGTGGCGAACCCGGCAACCATCGGCTTCATTAAGAATTTCGAGAAAGCAATTGCCGAGTGCAGCGGTGAGCTGATTTTTCTCTGTGATCAGGATGACGTCTGGCTTCCCGAAAAAATCGACGCGATCGAAGAGCGGTTTCGCGAAGACGCAAGCCCCGGGCTTTTTTTCGGCAACGCCCAACTAGTCGATCGGGAACTGAAACCGCTCCGCAGAGATTTGTTTGGTGAACTAGGGTTTGACCAACGAAAGCAGCAAATCGTTAAGGCGGGTAGAACGCTCGATCTCCTTTTGCGCACCAACTACATTTGCGGCGCGACGATGGCTTTTCGGGCCGCGTTCAAGCCTCTCGTGCTGCCGATCCCGGATTACGGACCGTTGCTGCACGACGGCTGGATTGGGTTACTGCTCTCGATCGTCGGACAGGTGGCGTTTGATGAACGGCCGCTCATCAAATATCGCGTACATGACCAACAGCAAATAGGACTCTCGCATGTCAGCACCCTGTCGCAAGTCGTCCACGCGCAACCAACCGATCGAGAGTTTTATAGAAATCACGCGCGCCAGTTAAATGAAGCATTGACGCGAGTGATCGCTTACGGAATCGATAGGCGGCAAGAGGACTTACTGAAACAGAAGATCACGCATCTAAACGAGCGCGCTGAATTGCCGGCGTCACAATTGGAGCGCCTGGGGTCGATCAGCAAGGAAGTCCTGAACCTGAATTATCATCGATTTTCGCGCGGGTGGTTTAGCGCCGCCAAGGATTTGCTCGCCTGATGCCCACCGACAATCGTCAGCATCCTTTGGTGTTCGTCGTCATCCTGCACTGGAAGAGCTACGACTACACGCGCGCTGCCATCGAATCAATACTCACCAACGACTATGAGCATTATCAGTTAATCGTCGTCGATAACGCTTCACAGAACGGTTCGGTTGAAGCACTTCAACAATCGTTTCCGGACGTCAGGTTTATCCTGAATAAGACGAACTTGGGATTCTCAAAAGGCTGCAACGTTGGCATGCGAGCAGCGCTGAGCGATTCCAGATGCGGCTACGTCTTGTTGATGAACAACGACGCGACCATCTCACGAGAATCTTTAGCAGCGGCGGTTGCCGCGGCGGAAAGTAAACCAGCAGTCGGCATAGTCTGCGGCAAGGTGCTCTCATCGCGTCCGCCGCACACGATCTGGTACGCGGGCGGCCGAATTGATTATTGGCGCGGCCGGGTTGTGGGGAGAGGCTTCGGTGAAGTTGATCGTGGGCAACACGACTCGGCCGGTGAAACTGGCTTCGCGACCGGAGCGCTCATGCTCATAAAGCGAAGCGTGTTGACCGGCATTGGTCTTTTGCCGGAAGAATATTTTTTCGGTGTTGAAGAATGGGATTTTTCGGCGCGCGCGAGACGGGCCGGGTTCAAAATCTTTTACCTGCCCGAGTTCCTCGGTTATCACGCGGCCGATGGCAGTCATTGGAATTACGATCCGAAGTTCGTCTACAACTCGTACCGGAACAAACTTATTTTCCAGCAGAAGCACCTTCCACGTGTGATTTTTCCGTTTTGGAAAGCTGTCTTCGCCTTTTACGGAAAGCACCTGGCGCGACGCGCTCGCCGGCGATTGATCGAAAGCAATTTATTTGAACTGCCGCAGCCGGTTGAAGTCAATCAGCTGGACTTTGCTTTGCAGAAAGCAATCGCCGACCACGGCCAGAACGAGATGTCAGAAGAGGTCCTGAATTCGTTTGAAGCTGAGTTGCGTCATCGTTTTGGCCTCAAGTCTTCGCCGACGCCCGGCGAGGGAACGGTCTCGTGCATTTGAACCTTCCGAATCCGGAGCCGCTGGTGAGCGTCGCCATGCTGGGTGCGCGAATGCACTTTGCCTTGCCGTCGATTCTCGCGGACGCTGGTCTGCTACACACGCTCTACACCGACACCTATTTGGGTAACAAGGCATGGTTGCGTGGCATGGTTAACCTGCCGCCAAAGAGGTTGAGGCCTGAAGTGCTAAAGCGATTGGACGGTAGAATCGCAGAGCGCATCCCGCCGGGCCGCGTCGTCTCCTTCGATCTTCTGGGCCTTTCCTATTCCTGGAAGCGGCGGCAGGCGCTGACGTCTGCGGCCCTGGCCGAGTTGTTCGCACGGGTGAATACGAACTTCGGCAATTCCGTCGTGCGCACGGGACTGTCGGATGCCGAATACATTCTGGGTTTCAATGGCGCCGCCTTTGAGATATTCGCGCACGCCCGCGAGCGCGGAATCAAATGCATCCTGGAACAGACGATGGCGCCGAGAAAGCTCGAGCTGGAAATCTTGCAGCAAGAAAATCAACGCTGGCCAGGTTGGCAAATGGAAATTGCCACCGCCGCAAGCGACCGTCTCGCCGAAAGAGAAGTAGCTGAGTGGCAACTGGCCGATCAGATAATTTGCGGCTCACAGTTTGTCTCGGACGCCCTGCAACGCGCCGGCGTGGAGGGCAGTCGCATACGAGTGGTGCCCTATGGCGTCGACCTGCAGACGTTTAAGACGACCCCGCGAAACAATGAAGGAATGCTCAGAGTGTTGTTCGTGGGTGAGATCGGATTGCGCAAAGGAGTTCCGTATTTGCTGGAAGCGCTGCGCTCGCTCAATCGTCCGAAACAGATTCAAGCGAAACTCGTCGGCCCGGTCGCGCTGCAACGCCAGTCTCTGAATCGCTATGGCCGCTGGTGCGACGTCATCGAAAGCGTGTCGCACCAGGAGATGCTCAACCTCTATAAATGGGCTGACGTGCTAGTGCTGCCGTCTCTGTGTGAGGGGTCCGCCACCGTCACTTACGAAGCGATGGCCTGCGGCCTTCCCATCATAACTACGCCGGCCAGCGGATCATTAGTGCGCCATGGCATCGATGGATTTATCGTCCCAACCCGTGATACCGAAGCTTTGCAATCGCGGCTGGCGCTGTTTGCGGATGACCCGAAACTTCGGTTGAAAATGAGCGCGGCCGCCTTCGAGAGTCGCGAGGAAGTCTCGTTGGACTCATACGCTGCCCGTCTCCTCAAAGCGCTTTCGGTGGAATCGGCGAAGAACAAACACGGCGCTGAGTCTTTCGCCTCTGCCTGTATCTGATCATGCGCATCTTTAGCCGCAGCTTGGCTGTATCTGATCCCGAGAGCATTCCTGCTCGATCCAGACGCGGCGCTGAAATCGCGGGCTGGCTGTTTCTTTTTGGAATCAGCGGCGCCATCTATCTGATGGCGACATCGGAAAACACCTGGATTTGGGTGCCGATTTTTACCGGATCGCTTTTCCTGGTGGTGGCGCTTGGCATTCTTTGGGATTGGGTAATCCTGCGGCGACCCTTGTTGAATGCGCGCACGATCGTTCTTTGCGGTGTTCTCTATTGGTTATTGCTCGATCCGCTGGTGATGCGAAGCGGAATTGATGACTTCGCCCCGCCAGACGTGCTGCAGGCGCTCCTCTATGCCGCGATTTTCCTCGTTGCCGTGTGGTTTGGTTATTTCGTGACGCGGCCGCTCCGGCCGGTAACCAGATTCTTCTCTCGAATACCGCACAGTACCAATGATGACCTGGTCTTTTTTGCGACCGTGGCCATTTACTTAATTAGCATTTTGCCGCTGGTTATGGCCACGAATAACCTCGGCGATCTGTGGCGACTATTCCT
>JBIOZK010000070.1:0-11471 GCA_044870975.1 Pyrinomonadaceae bacterium | reverse complement strand
CCCCGTGAACTCTTGTACTCTCAAAAAAATTGCGTTCGCCTATTGCTCTTTTCGCTTTTGCTGAATTCGTTTGTCCTTGCCTCGTTCCGCACACAAGCCGCCAATGTTGCCCGTGAAGCGGTGCGGCTCAAGGCAAAAACAGGGACGCCTGAGCCACAGGCCGGGGTGCAGACCTTTGTTCGGGAAATCAACCAGCTGACCAACGACATTGTCTCTAATCCGCAGATGGGAGTGCTGCACGCAAGTGTGCCCAGCAGTTTCGGCCCGACTGGAAACAGCATCATCACCGTGGATCCGGTCGCCGCCACCATCAGCCAACCTGTCTTTATCGGAAGCGAGCCAAACAAGCTCGCGCTCTCCTCAGATGGCAAAGTGCTGTATGCCGGACTTGATGGCGCCGCGGCGGTGCGACGGTTCGATCTCACAACGAACACGGCCGGCGTTCAGTGTGGTCTCGGCGCTGACCAATCTGGCGGCAATTATCTGATCGGCGACCTGGCGATCGCTCCTAACAGCTCAAACGTAGTCGCCGCTTCACGTACGCGCCAGTTTCTCAGCCCGAACGGTCTCGGTGTTGTCATCTGCGACAATGGCGTCCAGCGCCCAAACACAACATCCAATTTTGGCGAGTCATTCCCCTTCCTTGCTTATTCAAATACTGATGCGACGCTTTACAGCAGCGCGTCTTCATTCAGCAGCAATCTCAGAACACTCACGGTCGATGCCAACGGCGTCAGCGGCACCAGTGTCTCGTCATTTAGTCTCGGCGGCGACCTGCAATTTGTAAATGGACTTGTCTATGGCATTAACGGGCGCGTGATAAATCCCAGCACCAACACCTTGATGGGAACTTTTACCGGTGTCGGCACTGGCCCGTTTGTCGTCGACGGCGCAGTGGGACGCGCCTATTACATGATTGGGAATTCCGGCTCGCTCGATCAGACAGTCACCATCCGCGCCTTCGACATTAATACCTTTACGGCGATTGGCGATACGACCGTCTCAGACGTCGACGGCACCGCCACCAGCATGGTGCGCTGGGGAGCAAACGGGCTGGCATTCCGCACGAGCACACAACTATTTCTGGTGCAGACGTCGCTGATTCCGTCCGGTTCGCCCCTGCCATCGCCGACACCGACGCCTTCACCGACAGCAACGCCGACGCCACCGCAATCTGAGATAAGCATGCGGAAGATCCCCGCAATTACGAATGACCTGGTCTACAATTCCGGCACTCAGACTTTTTACGCCAGTGTTCCCAGCAGTGCGGGATCGAGCGGAAACAGTATTACCACGCTCAATCCCGTCGCCGGAACAATTGGTAGTTCCCTGTTTGTGGGCAGCGAGCCGAACAAACTCGCTCTGAGCGACGACGGCACTTCGCTTTACGTTGGACTGGATGGGGCGGCAGCGATCCGCCGAGTTGACACTACAACCCAAACCGCGGGCCAGCAGTTTTTTCTCGGCAGGAACCAATTCGACGGACCCTACACTGCCGGAAAAATAGCAGTCATGCCCGGAAGCCCTTCAACGGTTGTGGTTGGCAGGGTTGCTACCCTTTCAACCACCAGTGGTAATCTGGCGGTCTTTGACTCCGGGGTAGTCCGCAGCACCATCGCCGGAGGCGGCAGTGAACTTGAATTTGGCGCAACCGCGGCGCGCGTTTATGCCTCAGCAGGTTTTACCGGCAACTCAATCCTGCGCTACAACGTCAACGCCTCAGGTATCAGCACTGATACCGGGCAGATGTTTGCCGGGGGCAAGCTTAAATTTTCCAACGGTTCTCTCTATACCTCGAGCGGCCCGGTTCTGGATCCCGAGTCCATCCAATTGAAGGGCACCTTTACCGCTACTGGATTGTCCAGCAATACGATTATGACCGTCGATGCCGCCCTAGGGCGCGCTTATTTTCTGACCAATACTTCAGGCCAGACCTACGTCCTACGCGCTTTCGACATCAACACTTTTGTTCCTATCGCCCAGGCTACGCTCCAGGGAATTGAAGGGATCAATTCCTCGAGCCTGCTGCGCTGGGGCGATAACGGCCTGGCCTTTCGCACTTCATCAAACATTTACCTGCTCCAAAGCTCGCTGGTAAATCCCAATGGCTTTGTTCCGGCGCCGACGCCGACGCCCAGTCCCACGCCGACACCATCTCCAACTCCACAGGCGGCGACTTTCATGCGCCAGGTCGATCTCAAGCCCAACGATTTTGTTTTGAGTTCGGTTAATCAGAAAATCTACGCCAGCGTTCCTTCGAGCGCGGGTGCCGCTGGTAACAGCATTACCGAGGTCGACCCACCCAGCGGCGCCACCGGCTCACCGGTTTTTATTGGCAGTGAGCCCACCAAGCTGGCCATCTCCGGGGATGGGAGCACGATTTGGGCCAGCCTGGAAGGCGCCCAGGCCTTGCGCCGCTTCGACGTCAATTCAAAAACTCCGGGAGCCCAGTTCGCGATCACAAATATTCGCCCATTAGAGCTTGAAGTGATGCCCGGGACTACGGGCACCGTGGCGGTCGCCACCACCAATATCCCTTTGATCTACGATGATGGAGTCAAGCGGCCAACTGGCTCGGGAAATATCAACGCCGGTCAAATTGAATTCTCCGGCAGCCCCGCGACCCTTTACGGCTATAACAACCAGGACACCGGATTTCAGTTTTACCGTCTGAACGTCGATGCATCTGGAGTGAGCCTGATAAATTCGGCCGCCGGTTTGGTGGGCGGCGGGTTTGGCGGCGCAATCAATTTTGTTTCCGGCAGGATCTATTCAGCTGCTGGTTTGAACTTTGACCCTGAGACGCTGATCCCTTTCGGCGCCTTTCGCGGCTTGGGCACCTCCAACGTAATCGCGGTCGATCCTAATCTGCGACGGGTTTTCTTTGTGACCGATAACAACGGCACTCAGATTCTGCGCGCCTACGATCTCGACACCTTCCTCCTGGTCGGCCAGGCAACCTTGCCGATCGCCGGCTCTCCATCAAAACTGGTGCGTTGGGGTACGAACGGTCTGGCGCTGCGCGTAGTCAGCGGCCAGGAGCCGCGACTCTATCTCATACAAAGCGCGCTGATTTCAAACGCCGCGCCGATTCCGACCGGCATCCAATTCGCGAGCAGTACCCAGACCATTGTCAGCGAGAATGTCGGCCGCAGCGATGTGCAGGTTATTCGTACCGGCGACCTGAGCACCTCATCAACGATCAACTACACCACGAATGACGGCACCGCCAGCGAGCGCTCGGATTACATGACGGCGTTGGGGACTTTGACCTTCGCTGCGGGCGAGAGCAGCAAGACGATCAGCGTGTTCGTCACGAATGACGTTTTTCAGGAAAGCGCCGAGACACTTTCGATCACGCTCAGCAGTCCTACCGGCGCCCAACTGGTGACACCGTCGAATTTCAACCTCACCATCAATGACGACGATTTTTCCTCACCGACGACCAATCCGCTTGATGGCACGACCTTCTACGTGCGACAGCACTACAGAGATTTCCTGAACAGAGATCCCGACGTGTCTGGTCTAAGCTTCTGGTCGAATGAAATAAACAGTTGCGGATCAGATACGCAATGCCGCGAGGTGAAGCGGATAAATGTGAGCGGAGCATTCTTTCTGTCCATTGAATTTCAGGAAACGGGCTATCTCGCGTATCGCATGTACAAAGTCAGCTATGGCGATTCTACGTCTCCCAACGTCGCGGTCCCGGTACCGATTATCAGGTTTCGAGAGTTCCTGGCCGATGCGCAACGACTTGGCCGCGGCGTCCAGGTGGGTGTCGGCGATTGGCAAACGCAACTCGAGAACAATAAGGTTGCTTACGCGCGTGAGTTTGTCGCTGCCAGTCGTTTCCTTGCTGCCTTCCCTGCCAGCCTGACACCGACTCAATTCGTTGACCGGCTGGATCAAAACGCCGGCGGCGTTCTGTCACCGACCGAGCGCGCGCAACTGATAGATGAATTGACATCCGCCACGGACGTGACCCTTGCCAGAGCGAGTGTCACGCGAAAGGTCGCGGAGGATCCGGATTTGCGCCAACGCGAAAACAGTCGAGCTTTCGTCTTGATGCAGTATTTTGGTTATCTCCGGCGGAATCCCGACGACGCGCCTAATACCGATTTTCAGGGTTGGCAGTTCTGGCTGAATAAGCTCAATGATTTCAACGGTAACTACGTCGCCGCCGAAATGGTTAAGGCCTTCATCTCGTCAGATGAATATCGCAAGCGGTTCGGTCCCTGATTGCTGGAACTGATCCCCGGTTTTATCAATTCTGATCCCTGACCTGCATTGCTTCGCCAGTTGAAAAGCAAAGTCGTCGGGCTCATTAGATGAAAGTGAATATGTCGCCTTTCTTCTTTCTTCGACATCGCAAGCTGGTTGTTGCCGCAATTTGTCTCGGGCTCATGTCGCTGACACTTGCGTGGGCGAGCCGACAGCAAGCTGGTAGTCGCTCGTTTAAGGCTGCGGGCAATCATTCTTTCCTGGATGTACTCGGTTTAGGTGAGGGCGGCAGAACTCCTGCGGCCGCAACGATCACTGTCAACAGTTTGTCTGATGTCAGCAACACCGCCGATGGTTTGTGCACTTTGCGGGAAGCCATAGCGGCGGCGAATAACAATACTGCTTCAGGCGCAGTGGCCGGTGAATGCGTTGCCGGAAGCAACTCAGGCTCAGACACGATCGACCTCACTTCGCTTTCGGGGACGGTAGCTGTTAGTACCGTGCTGCCGACAATCTCGTCAAACGTGATCCTTAACGGACCGGGCTCAGGCGTGCTGACGCTCCAGAAGAACGGCAACTTCAATTTGATCTCGATCGGTTCGGCGGCCACAGTATCGGTCTCAGGAATTACCTTCCAGGGCGTGGCGCCGGCTGGAAATTTCGGCATCGCCAACAACGGCATCTTGAATTTGAGCAATTGCACCGTGACCGGGTTCGGCGCTGGTATCAGTGGCGGTCAAACGACCACGACAATCTCCAATTGCGTGATCACCGCAAACACCAATGGCAGCGGCATCCTGGTTGGGAGCGGCACCCTCAATCTCATCAACAGTGTGGTTAGCAATAACGACTCGCACGGCGGGTTTGGCCCCGGCATCGACAACTCCTTCGGAATTCTTAATGTGACGAACAGTACGATCACGGCAAACAAAGGACACTGGGCGATCCTGAACGGGGCCAGGGCCACCCTCATTAACACTACGGTGAGCAACAACCTCGATGGCGGCCTGCTTAATAACAACACGCTCACTATGACCGGCGGGTCAGTTACCGGGAATACGAACGGCAGCCTGGTCGCAGGCGGGACCTCAGTGATCAACGGCGTGACCTTCTCGAATAATTCGTCGAATAACCCTTCCTTCTTTGGCGGCGGCGGTATTTTCATTAACGGTCAGTCGGTGACCGTGATGAACTGCCTGATTACCAACAACCAGACCAGCGGCTGGGGAGGTGGAATCCGGAGCGCCGGAACGGCGACGGTCGTCAATACCACGATCTCTGGAAATCTAGCCGGCAGCGGCGGCGGCGGCATGGACCTGCTCGATACGAGCATCGGAAAAATGACCGCCATTAATGTAACCATCACCAACAACCGATCGAGCAATGCCGGCGGAGTCTTGCGAGAATCGGGACAGGCAAAATTTAAGAACAGCCTGATCGCTGGGAACCATCCGCTTTCAGGCAGTTCCGCCAGCGACGTAAGTGGTACGCTTGACACCTCCAGCTCATTCAACCTCGTCGGAACCGGCGGCTCAGGTGGATTGACCAATGGAGTCAACAATAATCAGATCGGCGTTGTCGATCCGCTCATTGGGCCACTTGCAAACAATGGTGGCCCCACTCAGACGCATGCGCTGCTCACCAACAGCCCCGCGCTTGATGCCGGCGACAATTGCGTGACTGACGTAGCGCACTGCGGTGACGCGTTGATTCCGCAATTGCTCAAAGACCAGCGAGGCGTGAGCCGATTGGTGGATGGGCCGGACGCAGACAGTAGCGCCACCATAGATATCGGCGCCTATGAAGCTCAGGGGCCGTTAGCCAATCTCCCCGATTTCACCACCCTCGAAGATACCCAGCTGCTGGTTGGTTTCGATCCGGGCGATATCAGCACGGTAAGTTCAGTAACTGTCACGTCCAGTAACGTGACTCTCTTGCCTAATGACGCAGCCCACGTGTCGGCGGCAGTGAATGGCACCACCGGGATAGTCACCATCAATCCCGCCTCAGATGTTTCGGGCACTTCCAACATTACGGTGACGGTCAATCGCACGGGTGGCGGCGCTGAGATGAAGACATTTCTGTTGACGGTAACTCCAGTCAATGACGCTCCGGTGTTTGTGAAGGGGCCGGATCAAGTCGTCAATGAGGATGCCGGCCCTCAGAGTGTTTCCGGCTGGGCAACCGTGTCCGCAGGTGCTGCGGATGAGACCGGGCAGACACTCACGTTCAATATGGTAAGCAATACGAACGTCTCGCTGTTTTCCGCCGGTCCCAACATCAGTTCATCCGGCACGTTGAGCTTTACCACGGCGCTGAATGCCAACGGTTCGGCCACAGTGACCTTTCTGGTTAAAGACAATGGCGGCACTGCGAACGGTGGCGCGGACACCTCGGCTGCACAGACTTTTACGGTTACGGTCAATTCGGTCAACGATGCTCCCACATTCGTGAAAGGCCCCGACAAGATTGTGAATGAAGATGCCGGCGCCCAGTCCTTTAGCGGCTGGGCCATGGCTAACAACGGCGCATCCAATGAGTTCCAGGCTCTGTCATCCCAGGTCACCAATAACACCAACCCCGGTCTCTTTTCAGTCGCTCCGTCTGTCACTGCAGGCAGCACGCTGAATTTCACGCCCGCGCCAAATGCTAACGGTTCAGCAACCGTGACGATGGTCATACAGGACAGCGGCGGGACCGCCAACGGTGGTGTGGATACGTCAGCTCCGCAAACTTTTACGATAACTGTCACTCCAGTCAACGACGCGCCGTCGTTTACCAAAGGACCAAACCAGGCAGTGGCTAACAATGTGGGCGCCCAGACGGTAAATAATTGGGCGACGGCAATTTTGCCCGGGCCTGCCGACGAGACCGGTCAGACGCTGACGTTCCAAATCATCAACAATTCAAATCCGTCGCTCTTCAGCGTGACGCCGGCCGTCAGTTCCACCGGAACCCTGACGTATTCGCCTACACCGGGCGCCAACGGCGTCGCCACGATAATCATCAACTTGAAAGATAATGGTGGAACAGCCAGCGCCGGGGCCGACACGTCGGCCAATCAATCGTTCACGATCAGTGTCAGCCCTGACAATTCGGTTCAATTTACGACGAGCGCTGCGAACACGACCGAAAACTCCGGATCGATAACCGTGAATGTTAGTCGCACGGGTGACGTGGCGCTGCCGGCTACCGTCAATTACTCGACCAATAACGATCAGGGCGTGCCGTGTTCGACAGCTTCAGGCACGGCCTCGCCGAAGTGCGATTTCACTGCCGCCCTGGGTACCTTGAATTTCGCCGCGGCGGAAACAAGCAAATCGATCACTATCCTGATTAGTCAGGATTCATTTGTTGAAGGGCCGGAGGCGCTTACGTTAGCGCTTTCAAATCCGATCGGCGCAGTCCTGGGAACGCCGTCGGTCATGTCGATCACGATCGCCGACGACGTGACCGAACCGCCAACCAACATCATCGATGATCCGAATATGTTTGTGCGGATGCATTATCACGATTTCCTGAATCGCGAAGCGGATCAATCGGGCTTGGATTTCTGGACCGGGCAAATGACCAACTGCGGGGCCTCGGATTTACTTGTGTGCCGGGTGAACGTCAGTGGTGCGTTCTTTCTCGCAATCGAGTTTCAGCAGACGGGATATTTAGTAGAGCGTATGTACAAAACGGCCTACGGCGATGCCTTTGCGATTTCGACACTTATTAGCAGCCACGGAATCCAGGTGCCGATAGTGCGCGCCAATGAATTTCTCGCGGACACCCAACGCCTCGGTCGCGGCGTGGTGGTGTTACAGCCCGGCTGGGAGCAGGTGCTGGAGAACAACAAACAGGCTTATGCGCTGGAGTTTGTGCAGACGTCTCGTTTTACGACCGCTCAACCGACGTCGCTGACCCCGGCACAGTTTGTTGACCGGCTGAACCTCAACGCCGGGCTCGTGCTGTCCGCGAACGAGCGGACGACGGCGATTAACGCATTTGCCGGCGCCGGGAATACGACCAACGTCAATGCGCGCGCCCAGGTGTTGCGTCAAATCGCTGAAGATCAGGATCTCTACAAGCTTGAATTCAATCGCGCATTCGTCTTGACAGAGTATATCGGTTACTTGCGAAGAAACCCCGACGACGCGCCTGAGCCGACGCTCGACTACACCGGCTACGATTTCTGGCTGAACAAGCTCAACCAAAACGGCGGCGACTACATCAAGGCTGAGATGGTGAAAGCCTTTATCTCGTCCGATGAATATCGCAAACGGTTTGGACCCTGAGATCCGTGTTATGGATTTGACTTCTCCGTAGACAGAAAACAGTCCTTTATTCGCATCTCGATGCTTCGATTTGCGCAGCGCCGGCGTCGGCTGACTATTTCGCGCGAACCTTCCACGCCGAGATGTGCGCGCCAACATACTTCTTAACAACAATTTACATTTCGGGCTATTCGGCAATCACGGTTTTAGAGGTGGTGCTGGTATCATGGCGGGCGTCCACACTAAAACCGTTGTTGCTCTTAATCCAACAGAACGTCAGCCACTCTTTCCAATCGCCGATCGTGCGCGTGTTGCTGGGCGCAATAGCGATTGCGCTGCTCTACGTTTTCTATAAGGAAGTCCGCAAGATTCCGGCGAAGCTCTTCACCCTGATGATCACCGCGTTCGTCGACATGGTCGGGCTGCTGATGATCATCCCGCTGCTCCCGTTTTATGTGAAAGAACTGGGTGGTGAGAGTGTCAATCTGCTTGGCTGGCACATCGGCGTGGGGACGGCCACCGGGTTCATCATCACAGCTTTCACTGTAGCGCAGCTAATCAGCGCACCGCTCTGGGGCAAGTTCTCCGATCGAGTCGGACGTCGCCCTACTTTAATTATTGCCCTCGCGGCGTCTGGCATCGCTTATCTGATTTTCGGATTCGCCCATTCACTCCTGTTGCTGTTTTTGTCGCGACTCGTTCAGGGAGCCGGTGGTGGAACGGTCGGTGTCATCCAGGCCTATGTCGCGGACTCGACCGATCCGAAAGACCGTGCGCGCGCGCTAGGATGGTTGTCCGCCACGACAAATCTCGGGGTGGCACTGGGCCCGGTGCTTGGATCCTTTGCAATTGCCATTGGCAAACGCGACCTCATTCCCGGAACCACTTCTTTGCAAATGGGACGCGCGGCGCCGGGAATCATGGCGGCTGTGCTTTGCCTTATCAACATTATTTTCGCCGCTCGCTTTTTGACGGAATCGCGTGACGCCTCAGAGCACGCCGCCACCGGCGAAAAACCGCGGAAATCCAGTGAAGCCATGTGGCGAGTCATCTCAGACGCCCGCGAGCCTTCGTCGCGTTTGATTTGGATTTACGCGATCTCAATTGGCGCGTTCCAGGGAAGTTTCTCGGTGCTGGCGTTGTTTCTCAACGCGCGGTTTCAAGTGAATGAGCAAACCATCGGTTACTTCTTCATGTACGTGGGAGCGATTTCGGTGTTCACCCGGGTGCTGCTGCTGGGAAGAATGGTTGATTGGTTGGGCGAGGCAAAACTGTCGCGCTTCGGACTGGTGTTGCTGGCGGCGGGCGTTGTCGGCATGCCACTCTCGCAAAATCTGGGCACGCTGGCGCTGGCGGTCGCCTTGATTCCGCTCGGGACGGCGTTCACTTTCCCTTGCGTGACCGCACTCCTGTCGCGCGTCGTGAGCCAGAGGGAACGCGGACTTTACATGGGTATGCAGCAGACCTACGGCGGCGTCACGCGGGCAATCGCGCCGGTCCTTTATGGTCGCGCCTTCGACACGCTGGGCGTGGCTTCACCTTATTATTTTTCGAGCGCGATTATCGCCGCCACGATTCTGCTGGGTTTTGGGTTGGATAAGTACGCGCGGCATGAACCTGCCGCAGTTCCTGCCCCAGAGAAGTCGCCACCGGACGAGTCTAGCAAGTTACCGGATATGGCGATGGCAGCGAGTGCGTCACGGGCAGCGGAGCCAGAGTAACTAGATTTCGGGTAGTGGTGCAGTTTGAAGTTATGATGCGGAAGCCCGCACGAAGTAAGGGCCAAATGTGCACTTACTGCGTGCGTGCTTCTGCAATCTTGCGATCCGTACCGGCTGGCAGATCAGAGAAGCCGCAAATTAACAATTTGCGCTACCGTCGCGTCGGATTACCGCCAGCGTCATATCATCCATCAGCGGCCGGATCGTTGCGAAGTCCTGAACCGCACCGAGGACTGAAAATAGAATTGAATCAGCGGAAGTCGCAGGCGCATCTGCAAATCGCGCTTTCAGACGTTCGTAGCCGAATTCTTCGCCGGTCGCGTCCTGAGATTCAAGGATCCCATCAGAAAACACCAGCAGTGCATCTCCCGCATCGAGACTCACCTGGCCGCGACAGTACTGTGCGTCGTCCAGCACACCCAGCAACAGGCCGCCGTCCGACAAAGATTCAAACTCACCATTCGCGCGCAAGAGAAAAGCCGGCGGATGTCCCGCGCTGCAATAAGAAAGGAGTCCGGTTGCGGCGTCGAGATTTGCCAGGAACAAACTTGCCAACGGTCGCATCGTCGACATGCGGCAGATGTCCTGGTTCACTCCCATGACAATTCCTTCCACCGTCGATACTCGAGAGGTTTGCGCCCGCAGCATTCCCACTACGTGCGTGGTCCACATTCCTGCGGCGAGACCTTTGCCGCAAATATCACCGAGCGCCAGCAGGATTCCGTCGTTGTGCTGTTCGACCGTAAAGAAGTCTCCCGGCAGGTGACGCACGGCGAAGATTTCGCTGGCAATCTCGAAATCTGCATAGCGCACCAGACGCGGCGCGCAGAGACGCCGGTGCACCTGTGCCGCCTCGAAGATCGCCGCGTGCAAATCAGCATAGTCCCTTTGCAACTCCGCGAACTTCAACTCCAGCTCGGTCGGTTTCTTCGCCACGGTCCGACGTCGCGTTGCGGGCATTGCGCGATCACTTACGCGCCGGGGAGCCACTCCTGAATTGAAGTTTGCCTGAGCCATATAAGTTTCGAGATATCAACCTACGAATTTATAGCCGGTGCCGTGCACGGTAAGAATGAAACGCGGCTCTTCCGGATTCGGTTCCAACTTCTGTCTGAGATGGACGATGTGCGTATCGACGGTCCGGGTGTTCGGATAATTCTCGTAACCCCACACTGCGTCCAGCAAACGATCACGCGACAGAGTCTCTGCCGGATGCGCGCAGAAGTACGCGAGCAGCGCGAACTCTTTGGCCGAAAGTTCCACCCGCGAT
>JBIOZK010000069.1:0-4215 GCA_044870975.1 Pyrinomonadaceae bacterium | reverse complement strand
AGTAATCACAGACTGAAGTCTGTGCCACTAAACCTCAACCCACGCCGTCGGTTCTTTGGGGAAAGACAAGGTGACTTCGGTGGTCATGGGAAAGAGCGGCGCCCGTTCACGCAGTGCCGTTTCCGCCGTGATTTTCGCCAGATAAGGATTGTTCGCGCGTTGCGAAAGGTGCGCGAGAATCAGGTGTTGCGCTTGTCCATCGAACCCATCGACAATCCATTCCGCCACGTCTTCGTTCGACAAATGCCCGAGCCGGGACAGAATCCGCTGCTTCAATTCCCAGGGATAATTCTCAACCGTCTTCAGCATGTCGCGACTGTGATTTGATTCCATCACGATCGCCGCGCAGCCGCGCAGCCGTTCCGTAATCAGCGTCGTGACATGTCCAAAGTCGAGCAGCGTCGCCACCTTTACTCCGTTGTGCGTCGCGGTGAAGCCGAAGTTGTCGACCGCGTCGTGAGGAACTGTGAAAGGGTGGAAATCGATTTTGCCGATTTGAAAGTCGCGGCCCGAATCGATTTCAACTGTCCGATCGCGGAGCGCGTCGGCGCGCTTTCGCCGTTCGTCATTCACGCCGTTCCCCCGCTCCAGGACGTACGCGCTCAGCGTCTTCGATGAAATGAATACGGGACAATCCAGGTCTCTGATCAGGACTCGCAAGCCGCCGCAGTGATCTCCATGCTCATGCGTTATGAGGATTCCGTCTAGCGACGCAGGATCTTCGCCGAGTATCGCCATGCGGCGAGCAATCTCGCGCGCACTCATGCCCGCGTCTACCAAAACGCGCGTGCCGTTGGCCACCAACAGCACCGCATTGCCGGTTGAACCACTCCCGAGTACCGAAACTTTCATCGCAGGGGATTGTACTGCAAGAATCTAAATTTCGAGACGCGAACGATCGACCGCGAAGCCATTAAGATTTCCCAACGCGCCAACCGAGATGGCTTCAGTGGTGAAACATGAGTGGGCGACGCGCTGCGCGTCTTCACGGGTGACTGCGTTGATCGACTGGATAATGTCGTCCGGTGTGATGCGCCGGCCGTGAATGATCTCCTGCCGCGCCAACGCCCCGACGCGCGTGCTCGACGATTCCAGGCTGAGCAGCACCGACGAAACCGCTTGCTGCTTCGCGAGTTCCAATTCGTCTTCCGTAACCGGCTCAAGAACGGCCCGCCGCATTTCGTTCAGCGCCAAATCGAAGACCTCATCCATCTGCGCCGGCGACGTCCCAGCGTAGATGGTGAAGATGCCTACATCTCTAAACGTCGTGCCGCCCGCTCCGATGGAATACGCCAGCCCGCGCTCTTCGCGAATCGACTGCCATAGCCGGCTCGAAGTTCCGCCACCCATGATCGTTCCCAACATCGAAGCTGCATAACGATCTGTCGCAGTGGCTGAAGGCCAGGGCGCGGCAATTATCAAATGTGCCTGCTCGAGTTCGCTCTTGCGTTCGATCAAAATTGGAGCAGCGACCTCAGGGTGCGAATCGCGGTGGTCATCCTGCGCCGGCACATCTCTGCTGAAGGCGAGCTGAACCAGATCCAGCAATTCTTCGTGCCGGACATTGCCGGCCGCCGCGACCACCAGATTTCGGGGAACAAAACTCCGCGAGTGGAAGTTGGCCGTGATTGAACGATCGAATGACGAGACAGTCTCTTCGGTGCCCTCAATCGGGCGGCCCAGCGAATGATCGGGAAAATAGGCCGCGTGAAAAAGCTCAGTGAGCAATTCATCCGGCGTGTCCTCGATCATCTTCATCTCTTCGATGATCACCTTCCGCTCTTTGAGCAGATCGTCCTCTTGGAAGCGGGGGTTCAGGACTAAATCCGAGAGCAAATCAAAGGCGCGGGACATCTCAGTATCGACAACTTTGGCCGCAAATCCGGTCATTTCGTGTGAAGTGTAGGCATCAAAGTGGCCGCCCAGACGGTCTGATTCCATCGCAATGTCATGGGCTGAACGTCGATGTGTCCCTTTGAATAAAGCGTGCTCAATAAAGTGGGAAATGCCGTTTTGGGCGCTGGTTTCGTGCCGCGATCCGCGGCGCAGCCAGATTCCAAAGCTGACCGAACGCAACTCGGGCATAGGCTCAGTCAGAATTGTCAGACCGTTTGGGAGCCGGGTGGTTTGGACGTTATCTCTCATATGAAATCTGCTGATCGCGAGTAACAGCCATCGTAACACGCGCCCCTGGGCCCGTAAAATTCATGTCTAAAACCGCACGTTTGCTTGACATTTTTGAAGCCCGTGGCTGAAAATCGCACCATTCAATGGGTGACGGTCTCCCTTCGCCCCGGCGGACGATGAACTTTGGACGGTTTCTTCCGCCGCAGGCATCTGAAAGAAGCAAATTAGGAATCGAAGACTTACAGACAAGCGTTCTTGCTTAACTCCATCCGTGCGAACCATCGGCGAGGTTCGACAGGAGGTCAGGCCGTGATGAAGATAATTTCCAGACTCTGCGCTTTTGCGATTGTCGTGGCCGCCGTGTCGGCGGTTGGCGCGGTGCCGCCGAGGGGCAACCGTGGACTCGCGACGGTCACCGGCACGGTGCGCGACAACAAAGGAATGCCTTTGGCGGGCGCGCTGGTGCAGTTGATTCGCGAAGGCGCGAAGCAAGTCGTGAAGCAAACCTATACCGCCGCCGACGGCAGCTTCACCGCCAAGATTCCCGCAGGCAAATATTCACTGAAAGCCGTCGCCGCCGGTTTTAGTGAAGTCCTTTTTGAATCAGTTCAGGTTAGTCCGTCAGCCGAAATCGCTTATCGCTTCAATCTTGAACCAGCTAATTCCCCACGAACTCTCGTCAATCAACGCAGCGATAAAGACAACGTGAAGTGGACGCTGCGTTCGACGCACAATCGTAAGTCGATCTTCCAGGCAGATTCCGGGGATGATTCCACGGTCGCGGCAGTAACAGAATCGGCCGACGAAAAAAATGCGGAGCAGAACCAGCCCGCGACTGATGAGCGCGGGCGCGCGCGTTTGCAGGGTGTAGTTGAACAGTACTTCGCGAGTTCATCGAATCCATTCGCTCCGAGTTATGAAGGCGTTAATTTTGCTTTCGCGCTGCCGGCGTCCGAGAGCATCGATCTCATCTTTGCGGGCCAGACCGGAATCGGCGTCGCGGCGCCGCAAAGGTTTGAGACAACCGCGCGGGTTCGGATTAACGATCGTCACAAGATGAATCTCACCGGTGGCGGCGCCCGCATGTTTGTCCTTGCCGACGATAAATCAGGAGCTCAGTCATTGGGCCAGATGTCTGTGCGCGCAGTCGATGAATGGCTGGTGCGTGACGGCGTCGTAATCGTGATGGGACTGGACTATTCCCGCTTCACCAATGCGGGTGGAGATTCCGCGCTAAGTCCGAGATTCGGTGTTCAGTTCGATGCCAATGCGCGCACGCGGGTTCGCGCCTCTTATGCACCTGGCGGCGAAGAGACATCGATCCAAAGCAGCGCCTCGTTCGAAGAGGCCGAGGTCTTTTTCAAACAGCCGCAGTCGCAGCCAGTTGCGTTCGTAGGTGGACGGGCTGTCATGGGTCAGAGCCGGCGGTTGGAGTTTGGCGTCCAACGCGTCCTCGATAATCGTTCGAACGTCGACGCCGCCGCCTTTCTCGACATGACCAGTGGCCGTGGAGTTGGTTTGCTGGCGATGCCTTTGTCGGCGTTCTCAGGTGATGCGGCACTGCCAATCATGAACGTCGCCAATCAAAATGGATCAGCTCGCGGCATGCGCGTGGTTTATACGCGCCGGCTGAATCATGTCTGGAGCGCCTCGGCCGGTTACTCGTTCGGCCGCGGGCAGAAACTAGCGATGTCCGGCATCAGCGATCCCAACGATTTCTTCAGCAATGGTTTCTTCCAAACCGCTGCTGTGCAACTTGCTGGTGATTGGAGCAAGGGCACGCACGTTCAGACTGTTTTCCGGTTTTCGCCTCAGGCGACTGTGTTTGCTATCGACCCGTTTGCGGGACGGCTCGCGGTTTATGATCCCTCGCTCAGCGTGCAGGTAACTCAGGATTTGCCGACGTTTGGTTTGCCGGTGCGCGCCCAGGCCGTGATCGACGCGCGTAACCTTTTTGATTTTCAAACCAGGACTATGAACGGCGAAACGCTGGTCGAAATTGGCAACACCGGTCGTTCAGTTCGCGGCGGGATTCTGGTCCGGTTCTAAAGCGGCAAAGCGTCACGCTCTCCAAGCCTCCGTGACGCG
>JBIOZK010000068.1:0-13573 GCA_044870975.1 Pyrinomonadaceae bacterium | reverse complement strand
GCTGAGTTGCCCTCCCTCACGGTCGGGCTTCTGACACACCGCCTCGCACTATCGCTTTAGATCTCGCAATACTTCCCGACTCGCATTCATTCCGGACGCACCTGTTAATCCGCCGCCCGGATGTGTGCCAGCGCCGCACAGGTACAATCCCTCAATCGGCGCACGGTACTGTGCATTCCCAATCACCGGTCGAAACGCGAAGAATTGATCGATCGACATCTCGCCGTGATGAATGTGCCCGCCGCGGAACCCGTAAGTCATTTCCAGATCGAGTGGAGTCAGGACTCGTCTCGCAACAATCAATCGCTTGAGGTCCGGCGCATAGTCCGACAGAGCATCGATCACCGTATCGCCAAGTTCCTCGCGTCGCGAATTCCAGTCTCCGTTCTTCAAATTGTAAGGCGCGAACTGCGCGTGAATGGAAATGACATGCGCGCCACCGCCGGGTGCCAGCGTCGGATCTTTGATGGTCGGGATGGTGACGTCCATGTACGGGCGCGCCGAGATCTCTCCATATTTGGCAGCGTCAAATGCTCGCTCCAGGTAGTCGATTTCCGGTCCGATGTGAATATGACCGGAAAGGGATGCAGTGTCCTTGCATCCTGTGAATGACGGCAAAGCCGACAACGCGAGATCGATTCTGGCCACGGTTCCATGGGCCCGATAATTATTCATCCTCGTGCGGAAACTCGGCGCAAGTTCAGCCGCGTCGATCATTCGCATGAGTGTGATGGCGGGATCGCAATTCGCTACAATTGCGGAGGCCGGGATGGTCTCGCCGCTCTCGAGCGCGATGGCGACCGCGTGGCCCCCCTGGACTTCAATGCCGGTGACTTTCACGCCCGTGCGGATCTCGGCGCCCATTTCCTTAGCCGAGTTCGCGACACTCTCAATCAGCTTACTTAGTCCACCTCTTACGAATGATGATGACGGGATTGCGCGTCCGTCTATCGCCGCCTGCAGCAGGATGGGCAGGGTGGTTCCCGCCGACCAGGGCCCCGCAAACGCGCCGTAGATTCCGCGTGCGGCGACGACGGCGCGCAGCAATTCATTCTCAAACCATTCAGCCGCCAGGTCGGCGACGGCCATCGGCCCATAACGCAGCAGACGGTACTCGTCCTTCTTACCCAGGCCGCGTATCTTCCAACCGAGTTTGCCGAGTTTCCATAATTCAGCCTTCGCCGGCTGGTCGATATTCGGCGGCGTCATCGCCAGGAGCGGTCTCAACGCCCCGCCGATGCTGTCAAAGCAGGCGAGGAACTCAGGATATTTTTCAGCGTCGCGGGTCGAATGAGCCCCGAGCTCGTTCGCGGTCAGTTTCGCGTCTTCGTAGATTGAGAGTGGCGGCCCGTTCAGGTTCAGCGCAGTGACCCGAACAGGACTCGCGCTGATTTCAACGCCGTTTCTTTGCAGTTGCAGGTCGGCAGATATTTGCGGCAACAGCGAGCCGGCAGTCATCGCCAGCGATGTGCGAAAGCCGTGATGAAACTCTTCAACAGCGCACGCTCCGCCGATTACGTCGCGTTGCTCAAGCACGAGCGGCTTATGGCCCGCTTTGGCGAGATAAAAGGCGGCGATGAGACCGTCAAGGCCGGCGCCGATGATAACAACAGGTTTCATGTTTCAGGTTTAAGGTTTCAAGTTTGTTTCGCCCACCTGAAACTTGAAACCTGAAACTTGAAACTACTTATCTTTCAGGATCGTCATCGCGGCGTTGCGTCCGCTCGCGCCCATAATGCCGCCGCCGGGATGCGTCGCCGAACCGCACATGTAAAGGTTCTTAATCGGCGAGCGATACTGGGCCCAACCGGGAGCCGGTCGCAGGAAGAAGAGCTGCTCAAGCGTCAACTCACCTTGAAAAATATTTCCTTCGGACAAACCAAACTCACGCTCGAGATCGAGCGGCGTGAGCACCTGGCGATGCAGAATTATGTCTTTAATGTTAGGTGCGTGTTCAGCGATGGTGTCGATCACCGTGTCGCCGAAAGCTTCGCGTTCATCATCCCAATTTCCTTTCAGGTTATAGGGCGCGTACTGCACAAAGCAGGACATCACGTGCTTACCCGGCGGTGCGACTGAAGGATCAGTCAAAGTCGGAATGACCATGTCGATGTAGGGCCGGCGCGAATAGCGGCCGTACTTGGCGTCGTCATACGCGCGTTCCATGTATTCAACGCTGGGCGAGATGGAAACCGCACCGCGCAAGTGTGGTCCCGCGCCCGGAAGCGCCTTAAAGTCTGGCAACGCATCAAGCGCCAGGTTCACTTTGCCGGAAGAGCCGCGGAACTTGTAGCGCTTGATGTCTTCGACAAAGTCCGCCGGCAGATGTTCTTCACCGATCATCTTCATGAAGGTCAGCCTCGGATCGACGCTCGATGAAATCAGGTCAGCGTAGATCTCATCGCCATTTTCGAGAACTACACCTTTGGCTTCGCCATTCTTCAGAATGATTTTCGCGATGGGCGCTTGAGTGCGAATCTCGGCGCCGGCTTCGCGCGCGGCGTTCGCTATCGAATCCGAAATCGCTCCAGTGCCGCCGCGCGACAATCCCCACGAACGAAAGGCGCCATCGATCTCGCCCATGTAATGATGCAGCAGCACGTAAGCTGTGCCCGGCGAGCGCACGCCAAGAAACGTGCCGATGATCCCTGACGCCGACATCGTGGCCTTGAGCACGTCGGTCTCAAACCATTGGTCGAGAAAATCGACGGCGCTCATCGTCATCAACTGCACCTGATTGTATTTGTCGTCGGAAGACAGCTTTTGGAAACGCCGGCCCATCGTCAACAGTTCCATCAAGCCTTTCGGATTGAGCGAAGCCGGATCCGGCGGCGTCATGTTCATGATCGGCTTGACGAAGTGCGCCATCTCGACCATTGCCTTGCCGTATTCATCGTAGGCTTCAGCGTCGAGCCGGGAATGCCGCGCGATTTCGCGCCGTGTCTTCGCATGATCGTTGACGCGCCAAAGGTAATCGCCATTCGGCATCGGCGTGAAAGTGCCGTCGAGCGGGAGGATCTCGAGGCCATGCCGCGGCAAATCAAGCTCGCGAATAATCTCAGGACGCAGCAGGGAAACGACGTAAGAGCAAACCGAGAATTTGAATCCGGGAAAAACTTCTTCCGTCACCGCCGCGCCGCCGAGTACGTGACGCCGCTCCAGCACCAACACCCGCTGGCCGGCGCGCGCAAGATAGGCGGCATTCACCAGGCCATTATGGCCGCCGCCGATGACAATGACGTCGTACTTATTCATGTAGCGCAGATTGTTCATTCGCCATGCAGCGCAAGTTAGCGACCTGCGCTACAACTGCTTGATGAGGATTGCGTAGGATACTTATGTTCGCTCGCCCGCACAATTCAGCGGAGGCTAGTTACGCCGAGTATGACCCTCCGCTGATGATGGATCGTTCTGAGTTGGATCAAACGGGGACCGCGAAAATAGCTAGCTCACGCTGCGCACGGCATCGGCGATTTTCAGCGCTTCGCATGCAGCTTTCACATCATGAACGCGCACGATATGTGCACCATGCAGGACGGCAGCAACCAGCGTCGCAGTAGTTGCGTGCAGGCGTTCATGGGCAGCGGCGCCATGCAATAATTTTCCCAGGAAGCTTTTTCGCGAAGTACCAATTAGTACGGGCATCTCGGGAAACGCATTTCTCAGGTTATCCAGCCCAACAATTAACTCGAGGTTTTGCTCGACGGTTTTCCCAAAGCCGATTCCCGGATCGATGGCAATGTTTTCGCGCGCGACTCCGCTCTGCTGAGCCACTGCTATGCTTTCCCGTAGCCCCGTGATTACTTCGGCGAGAGCGTTCTCCATCGGTGGTATCTGTTGCATGTCTTTGGGAACACCGCGCGAATGCATGAGCAACAGACCTGCCTTTGCGTCCGCCGCTATCCCTGCGATTGACGGTTCGAATCGGAGGCCGGAAATGTCATTGACGATTTCGGCGCCGGCCTGCAGGGCGATGCGTGCGACCTCGGGTTTGGTCGTATCGATTGAAATTGGCGCGGATAGATTAGCCAATCGCTCAATCACCGGAATCACCCGGCAGAGTTCTTCTTCTTCGCTCACAAAGTTGGAGCCCGGACGCGTCGATTCACCGCCAATGTCGATGATGTCGGCGCCTTCATCGATCATCTGTTCCGCGTGGGCGAGGGCGCCGGCCAGCGAGAAAAACTGGCCACCGTCGCTGAAGCTATCGGGCGTCACGTTCAGGACGCCCATCACCAGGGTGCGCTCGCCGTAGGTGAGTGTGCGTCGAGAAATCTTCCATTCGCCGATCGTCCGAGAGGCCATGGGGGTCATTTCATCACCGGTAGGGTCAGATGTGAAGGATAACGCGCGGATTCGTAGATTTTTTGGGTCGCCGTCTGGTAGTCCTGAGGTTGCGCCAGAAATATGTTCGGCACAAACTTCTGCGGATTGCGATCGTACAAGGGAAACCAGGTGCTCTGCACCTGGACCATCAAACGATGACCCTTCTTGAAGGTGTGATTGTTCGCCCGCAAATCGATAGTGTATTCGGTTACCTCATTGGCGACCAGCGGTTCCGGCTTCGTGAAACTGTTCAGATAACGGCCGCGGAAAATTTCATCGACCACCATCAATTGATAACCGGCCATCGCCGGTTGTTCCGGATTGGTCTCCGGATAAACGTCGATTAGTTTCACCACCCAATCGCTATCCGTCCCGGTGGTTGAGGCAAACAGATGGGCGATCACATAACCATCGATGGTGAAATCCTGTGCGAGCGGCGTCGTTTGCCAACTGACTAGATCGTTGCGGCCTTGCAGGAACCGCTGGTCCTGGACCAGCCACGTGGACCAGCTCGAGCCTCGGCCATAGGTCGGTTGAATCGGCCGCTTACGATAGGGAACCGGGTTAGTCAAATCAGAAACGTAGGTTTCGGCATCGTACAAAGTATTCGTTGTCGGCTTATCAAACGACAGCGCTTTGCCGGTGTGCAGGTAAAGGTCTTGCGACACGGCTTCTTTGGGTGGCCAGTGATCGGAACGCGTCCATTGATTTGTGCCGCTTTGGAAGGTGAGTGCTTCCGGCTGATCAAGTTTTCCCTGGTCCTTTAGATAATAAGCGAACCAGGGCGCCTGAACTTGCGCGCGATAGTAATTGCCGGTTGCACTGCCGAAGTTTAACTGGCCCAAATTGCGCCCGTTGCCGCCCCAGCCTCCATGGTTCCACGGTCCGAGGACGATGAAGTTGTGGTTGGTCTTATCAACTTTTTCAAGAGCCGCATAAGCCGCGAGCGCACCGTAGTAGTCCTCCTGGTCCCACCAACCGCCGACGACCAGCGTGGCTACATGAGTGCTCTTCAGATAATTGCCGGAACCCCGGGCCTTCCAATAATCGTCGTAATTCGGATGGGCCACGAACGCATTCCAGGTGGGAAACTTGCCCCCCGTCAGTTCAGTGATTTTTCCGAGGCCGCCTTTTTCGAGATACCAATCGTATGCATCTTTGTCGAGCGTGACGTCGGTGTCTTCCTTGCTGGTCTCCATCGCCTTCACATATTCGTAGCCGTAACTCTGACGAAATGCGCCATTGTGAAAAAAGTCGTCACCCAGCCAGGTATCGGTCATGGGCGCTTGCGGCGATGAAGCCTTCAATGCGGGATGCGCGTCCACGGTCGCCACGGCCGATAACCAGCCATCGTACGAGACACCGAGGATGCCAACGCGTCCGTTGTTGCGGGGCACGTTTTTGATCAGCCAATCGATCGTGTCGTAAGTGTCGGTGCTCTCATCTATGCCTTTCGGATCTTTCTTGTTGCGCAGCGGGCGATTCATCACGAACTCGCCTTCCGATTTGTAACGTCCGCGAATGTCCTGCATGACGAAGATGTATCCATCCGGAATGAAATCGCGGTAACTGCGATTAATCGAATCGGAATCTCCGCCGGCGCCGTATGGCGTGCGGTTAAAAATGAAGGGCAGGTTTTCAGTTTGTGTCTTCGGCGTGAAGATGAGTGTGTGCAGACGCACTCCGTCCCGCATGCGAATCATCTCTTCACGCTTGTCGAAAGGGGCATTGTTTTGGACGGCGGGTTGGTTGCTGGTCTTCTTTGCCGGAGTCTCACGGTCATTTTGCCGCCATACGAGACCAGTTACCTTTCCCTGACTGTCGCGGACGAAGGTCGCATCAGCGTCGATAATTCTCGCAAAAAACTTTATTTCGCTCGCCGGAAAGATTTCGATGCGCCCCTGGTTGGTTGCCTGCAAGTAAAACTTGTCGCCTTCACGGAAGAACGAGAGGACCAGATCGGGGTTGTTGGCAAACACATATTGCCCGACGAACTCGTCAAACTTGCTTGGATCGATTTTGATTTCGGCTGGCTTCGCCTGCTCGCTAATGCTGGCGCCGGCCCGTTGGGTCACAGGCGGGGTCAACAAAACCAACAGCGTGAAAATTGTAGCCAGCCAGAGAAACGGTCTCATCAGTCTCCTCCTGCGCTCACTTCGCGCACGTCTACTGTTAGTACTTATAGGCACGTTAATAGCCCATTGCAAGCTAACGCCCAACGCAGAAAAACCCTCTGCGCCAGTGGTGGGGTGGGGATATCTTCCCCGCGATCAATGGCCGCGTGAGGATGCCTGGTCGGAAGTTATTGTTAGCTCGTTATGGGCGTGCCGGGTTAGTCTCTTCGCCTAGGTCTTGGGCTTAGCTTCGCGCAACGAAGATGAATGTTCGTCCAATTGCTCTTGATGGACGTCCTGTTCCTCGTGCAGAGAACTCACCGATTCATGCAGCCGCTCGAATTCCTTGTGCAGCCGTTCCAGATCTGAGTCTGAAAGCTGTTCCAGATTTACGAGTCCGGTGCGCGCACCTTTGACTCCTTTTATTAACTCGTCCAATTTCAAGTGAATCGCTTTAGCATCGCGGTTCTGCGTATTTTGAATCAGGAACACCATGAGGAAAGTGATAATGGTCGTGCCGGTATTGATCACGAGTTGCCACGTGTCGGAGTAACCGAACATCGGTCCCGTGATCGCCCACACCAGAATAATGATGACAGACAGAATAAAGGCCCAGGACGAACCCACCAATTGCGCCGTCCTTTGTGCAAATTGTCGAAACATTTCATTCATTGAATAAGTAATCTCCCTCGAAACTGATTTAGCGCGCATCTCCCTTCGGAAACAGCACGCGGTCCGGAGCTTTGTTGAGTTCGGTTAGTAGTTTCTTTATCAAACGCGTCTTTACCCGGCCTGCTTCCTTTGGATGCACCAGGTAACGCACGATGGCATCGAGCCAGGTGTTGGCATTGACGCGAAAAAGAACCGAAGGATATTCGCGAACTTCCAACGAGTTGACTGGCGTTTGCGCCAGCAGTTCACGATAAACCCTGATCTGTTTCATCATCGATTCACCGACTTCCTCGGCCGCAATGCGTTGCATTGTCTGCGCGATGAATTCCAGATCGCTGTTGTATCCAACGCTGAATTTGATTTCATTCCAGACATAAGGAAAGAGCGGCCAGGTGTAGTTATAGACCGTCGATCCGAGGATCTTGGAATTTGGAAACTTGATGATGCGGCCGGTTGGATGATCGGTCGAAAGCAAATCGCCACCGCCGAATTCCCACAGGGTCGTGTCGAGATAGCTGACGTCGATCACATCTCCGGTGGCTTCGCCGATCTTGATGCGATCGCCCACGCGATAGGGCGCGCGCGCGAGGATGTAAATCCACCCGAGAAAGCTGGTCACCGGCGTTTGCACCGCGAGCCCGAGAATGATTGAGAATAAGCTGAGCGCGGCCACGGTCGTGTACCAGCTCTGCACGACCGCTGAAATCACAAAGAAGATCATCAGCAAGCCCAGCATCAGCTTTGCTACGCGCCGCAGATTGTAACGAGAGACGGGACTGTCTATGCGTCCCAGCAGATAAACGTCGCCGATTTTCGCGAGCGCGAGGATCAGCACAATTCCAATCACGCTCAGCACGAGGCGCTGGGTCAACCCAAACACGTTCGGATATCTTTCGGCGAAACCAAACGGCATGATTTGCAGAAAGTAACGCGCTGCGAGCAGCAGAATAAGCACGAGGACATGCGTGGTGAGCACCAGCTTGTCTTTAGCCTCGGCCTTGGGTTGATCCTTCGGCTCGACAGGGCTGGCTTGCTTCAAAGCACGCTTAACGTCTTCCTGTTGCTTAACCTGTTCGACTTCGGTGCGCAGTTCGTTCGCCATTCTTACAGAATCCTCACGAGCGTGTTGATTTCCTGTCTTGAAATTGGACTCGCTGGTGGTGATTGTGAAAAGGCACTCGGTATGCCATAGACTTCATCCTTGACGATGCCCAAGCCAATCAAAGACAAATACGCCATCGCCGCCGCGTTGCAGGAGATCGGCACGTTGCTCGAATTGAAAGGCGGCCAGTACTTCAAAGCTCGCGCTTATAAATTGGGCGCGCGATCGATCGCTGAAGTTGCCGAAGATGTCGGCAAGTTAATCAAGCAAAACCGGCTGACCTTTGTGAAGGGGATTGGCTACGCGATCGCGAAGCAGATCGAACAGCTCTACACGACCGGGGAATCGTCGATGCTGAAAGAACTAAGGTCGCAGATGCCGCCTGGCATAGTTGAGCTTTCAAACGTGCGCGGCTTGAATGTGAAGAAAGTCGAAAAATTGCACGAGGGACTGGGCATTACGACTATCGAGGAATTGAAGGCCGCGGCTGAAGCCGGCAAGCTCCGCGAGATAAAAGGGTTCACCGCCAAGACAGAGCAGAGAATTCTCGAGGCCATCAACGGACGCCAGGACCGCGACCAGCAACGTATTCACCTGCATCACGCCTGGCGCGCTGCCGAGCGCATGGTTGAATATCTTCAGACGTCTCGAGCGCTCATCGATGCCGAGGTCGCCGGCGAGCTGCGACGTTGGCAGGAGACTGTGGCCGAAATCGTAATCGTCGCCAGCGCCAGGAATCCCAAATCGCTTGTCGATCACTTTGTTCGTTTCCCTATGGTCGTGCGCACGGAAGAAGAATCGCGCGCGCACGCGGTGGTCATATTAAGCGAAGGATTTCGGGCGACTCTGCTAGCCGTTAAGCCGAAGCAGTTCGCGCTTACACTGCTGCATGCGACAGGATCAGAAGCGCATCTGCGCCGGCTCGAGCAAATCGCCGCGAAGAAGAAGCTAAAGATTTGGAGTGCGCCGGCAGCGCGTAGCGGCGACGGCGCTTTGGATGGAATACTTCATCACCCTTCATTTGCTTCGACACAACCCGGTTCTAAGAAACCATCCAGAGCGCCGTCGCCGCTACGCTCTGCCGGCGCACACCAAAATGAAGCTGCTATCTATCGCAAGCTCGGCATGCAGTACGTTCCGCCGGAACTGCGCGAGGATCTTGGCGAAATTGAAGCCGCGCAACGCAAGAAGCTGCCGGAGGACTTAATCACCGCCGCAGACATCCGCGGCATGGTGCACTGCCATACGACTTATTCCGACGGAAAGCACACCGTCGAACAGATGGTCGCCGCCGCCGAAGCAATGGGCATGAAATACATCACCATCACCGATCATTCGCCCACCGCGTTCTATGCCGGCGGCCTGAAAATCGATCGCCTGCAGCGGCAATGGGAAGAGATTGACGAAGTTCAAACCCAGACCAAGGTAAAAATCCTGAAAGGTACCGAGTCAGACATCACGGCCGACGGCGCGCTTGATTATCCCGATTGGATTCTCGAACAATTCGACGTCATTGTCGCCAGCATCCACGCTCGATACAAAATGGACTCCGCCAAAATGACGCAGCGGATCGTAAAGGCGATGCGCGAACCTGTCTTCAAGATTTGGGGCCACGCCCTGGGAAGATTAATCGAGAAGCGTCCACCGTTTGATGCCGACGTCGAAAAGATTCTGGATGTCATCGCCGAGTCCCGCGCCGCCGTCGAAGTGAACGGCGACCCTTATCGCCTCGATATGGCGCCTCACTGGCTACGCGAAGCCCGCAAGCGCAAGATTAAATTCGTCATTTCGGTGGACGCGCATTCGACCGGGGCCCTGAACAACGTAAAGTACGGCGTCGGTATCGCACGGCGCGCGTGGATTACCCGCCGTGAGGTTCTAAACACCCTGGGAGTTAAGACATTCCAAAAAGCAGTGCGGCCCGGAGGGTGAGGTTGGTGGGCGCGCTCTGGCGATAGCGCTTTGCCTTGCAACGTCTCCTTAACTCAGGCAAGATACTAACGGTTAATCCTTCTCTCGCGCATCAACGGTGATGCGAACCGCGCATAAGACGATTAGCGCCGGACGTTTGGATGGTTCGAGAGTGGGTTCTTTGTAAACTCGAAGCGCTCTTATTTTTGGGAGCATCCGAACCCGGTCCTTCGACTGCTACCGTTTCGCCGAAGTCAAATCCGATTCGCAGCTTCTTTGTAATCCCCTTCGAAGGGGAGAAAGTACATCTACATGTCAACGAAACTCTATGTTGGAAACCTCGCTTTCCAAACCACCAGTGAAGAGCTGCAAGCTTTGTTTGCTCAGGCCGGTACGGTTGAATCAGCGAGCGTAGTCGAAGATCGCATGACGGGACGGTCGCGAGGCTTTGCCTTCGTCGAAATGGCAACCAAGGAAGAAGCAACTGCTGCAATCAGTCAGTTCAACGGTAAGGAACTCGGCGGTCGCGCGCTCAAGGTAAATGAAGCGATGCCGCGCGAGAATCGCGGCGGCGGAGGCGGCGGACGTGGTGGCTTCGGCGGAAACCGTGGGGGCTACGGCGGAAATCGCAGTGGTGGCGGTCGCGGCGGCAGCAGCCACGGCGGCGGCAATCGTGAACCGCGCTGGTAATTTAGAGAGCAGAAGGCAGCAGCCACGCTGGCTGCCTTCAATCTTTCACCATATCTGAAATTACAAGGAGACTGTATTGGCGAAAGATGATTTGATTCCCGCGGCGGGCGTTATCATAGACAAGCAGCCCAACGCGGTATTTAAAGTCCAGCTCGATAACAGCGAGCATGTTGTTTTGGCTGCGATATCAGGTAAGATGCGAAAGAATCGCATTCGGATCCTGGTAGGTGATCGTGTTAGCGTTGAAATGTCCCCCTATGACCTGACTCGTGGTCGAATCACCTACCGTTATAAGTGAATTGTTGTGGATCGTGTATTGAGCTGAAAGTCTGTTCAGTTCAACCACCAATCACCTTGCATGGAACTTTCGTAGTTCCAGTTCGTTTCTGAGAGCAATATAAATGAAAATCCTGCTGGTTAATCCAGAATTCCCTGAAACCTATTGGAGCTTCCGTCACGCCTTGCCGTTCGAAGGCAAGCGTTGCGCGTTTCCACCGCTGGGGTTGTTGACCGTGTCCGCCTTGTTGCCGCCAACCTGGGAGAAGCGCTTAGTCGATCTCAATATCGAGCAGCTTAAGACGTCGGACCTTGATTGGGCCGATATGGTCTTTGCCACGGCGATGCTGGTGCAGGAGCAATCTCTGCGAGAGGTCGTCAAGCTGGCCAAGGCGCGTGGCAAAACTGTTGTGCTTGGCGGGCCCTACGTGACCAGCACGATCCAGGAATTGCCGGAGGCCGATCACATCTTTCGCGGTGAAGCGGAACAGACGCTGCCGCAGTTTGTTCAAGACCTGGCGCGAGGAGAAACGAAGTACATTTACCAGGCTCCGGAACGGCCGGCGCTGGCGATGACGCCGATCGCTGATTTTGGGTTGGCCAACATCAAGCAATACGGCGCCATGTGCGTCCAGTATTCGCGCGGCTGTCCCTTCTCGTGTGAATTCTGCGACATCATTGAGATTTACGGCCGCGTTCCGCGGACCAAGAGTCACGAACAGATGCTCGCCGAATTCGATGCGCTGAAAGCGCTCGGCTGGCGCGGCACCGTTTTTATCGTCGATGACAATTTTATCGGTAATAAGAAGAACGTCCGTCAACTGATGCCGCATCTCGCGCGCTGGCAAAAGGAGAATGGCTATCCGTTCGAGTTGCTGACCGAGTCGAGCCTGAACCTCGCTGATGACGAGAAGCTGCTGGCGGAAATGCGCGAGGCCGGCTTTAATCGCGTCTTCATCGGGATTGAAACGCCCGTCGAAGAAAGTTTGCACGAAGCGCAGAAGTCGCAAAACCGCGGCAACCTCGTCGATCAGGTGCGCACCATTCAACGTCACGGCCTCGAAGTGATGGCGGGATTCATCGTCGGCTTCGATAACGATCCTGAAGACATCTTCGAACGGCAGATCGATTTCATTCGCCGCAGCGCCATCCCTCTGGCAATGGTCGGACTGCTCAACGCCTTACCCGACACGCAACTTTGGAAGAGGTTGGATCGCGAAGGCCGTCTGCTCGGTCAGGATGCCACCGGCAACAACACGGTCTGCACCTTTAACTTCAAGACCCGCATGGATCCCGCTTTCTTAGTTCGCGGTTACCAGAGAATCATGCGCACGATCTATGGGCCGCGCGAATACTACGGGCGAGTGCTCGATTCACTAGGCCGCACCTCTCAACTGCATGCGACTGAGATGTATACCTACAGTCTGCCCGCCGGACTCGCGGCTTTAATGAGAATTCTGTTTAAGCTGGGCGTGATCGATCGCGAGCGAAAAGAATTCTGGCGCTTCTTCGTTCAGGCCGTCGTCAAACACCGCACGCGCCTGGTCGATTCCATGCGATTGGCCGCCGTGGGATATCACTGTCGCAAATTGGCCGAAGTTTACGGCGACAACTAATTCTAATCTGTCATACCTTCTCGAGCTGCTAGAGCGCGCCTTTGAAATTATTTTCAAGGGCGCGTTCCTGCATTCGACCCGACGTGCTGCGGCGCGTTACTCGACCGGGGCAGTAGCCCCAGCGTGAGCGAGGGCGCAGGCGAGAACGGGACGCCCGCGCTGACGCTTGGCTACTGCCCCGCAACTGCTGCCGTAGGCGCGGAAAAGACCCAACGAAATTCGAACCCTCCGGGTGAAGACCGGATCCTTGCTTGTGTACACGCCTCCCTCGGCCGCAAACAGGCAAACCTCCACAGGCAATCCACCAACCGTGACAGCGTAGACGCCAACCGTCCCTGCTAAAGCGGGAAGCTTCGGGGCAAAGACGCCAACCGCCGATGTAGCGACGCCACCCGTGTGCGTAGCGACGTCACCCGTGGGTGTAAAGATGCCAACCTTGGCTGCGGAGACGTGACCCGTGACCTTAAAACACGCAAAAAGTCTTAGGAAAACCGCAAAGTCCGCTCGTTAAACCAACCTTCTCGCCGAGCCAACTCTGCGCCATGCAATGTTCTTTACTAGCCTCTCATCAAATGTGCTAAAATCCGCGCCCATCAAGCATATGTAGCGCAAATTGTTAATTTGCGTTTTCACCTTAGTCGTCCACGCAAATTAACAATTTGCGTTACAGGGATAACTCAGTTCCTGGTCGGCCACCCAAGCCAGAGCCGGCTAATTCGTAACGCAGAAACACCTCACGGTCTTCCACGATCGCGAAGTGAAACATCATGAATTTGGCTTTAGGTGATAGGGGGTAGGGTTTAGGTTCCGAAGCCTGATCGTCAGCGGTGGCACAGACTTCAATCTGTGATCGAGCGACGCATAAT
>JBIOZK010000067.1:0-19880 GCA_044870975.1 Pyrinomonadaceae bacterium | reverse complement strand
ACTGACCACTGACCACTGACCACTGAGACGGCCCTTGCACCTTCAGAGCGCCGTTTGTTATCATCCGATTTCGTAATTATACGAAAGATAAGCATTAAGCTTGTCTGATTCGAATTTTTGATAGGATGCTCCGGAAGACCTTCGTCATGAATCGTAGGATCACTACACGGTTCACATTTTGATTGCCGGTCCCGCACGTGGGACTTGGCGACGAGGGCGCTCCTATCGAAACCGATCATTTGCAGTCAGTAAATCGTGAATCGCAAATCGTGAATGGAAGCGCCCGGGAAGGTGATTCCGTCTGTTTGTGTTTGCCGCGCAGCGTGGGTTTTCGCGCCGTCGGCGCGAGATGTTTATAGCTCGTTATCGGAGATCTTACGCGCTCCTTTAGGCGCGAAACAGGGCCAAAAAATATTGCGCTCTTACGGAGCGCCGACGGAGCAATCGAACTGGGTTCTATGAATATCTCGCTCCTAACGGAGCGATGAAATCGATGAGCGAGATAAAGGTACAAGTCAATAACGGGCCCGCAGCCGAAATGCCTGCGCCGGTCACTGTCGCGGAAGCTCTGAAGAAGTTGGACCGCGACCTGGCGAAGCAGGCATTGGCCGCGCGCGTGAACGGTCAGGAAGTTGACCTCGCTTACACCATCGAATCTTCGGCCAACGGCGACGCCGTGAAAATTGAACCGGTACTGCCGCAGACTCTCGACGGGCTGGACGTGCTGCGGCATTCGACCGCGCATTTGCTGGCGGCGGCAGTGCTTGATTTATTTCCCGGAACCAAACTAGGTATTGGACCTGCGCTGCTTGAAGATCCGCGCTACGGATATTTTTATGACGTGATTGCCCCACGCGCTTTGACGGAAGCCGACCTGCCCGTCATCGAGAAAAAGATGCGCGACATCGCGAAGCGGAACATGGCGTATCGCCGGGACGAAATTACGAAGGCTGAAGCGCTGCGTATCTTTAATGAGCGCGATGAGCCTCTGAAGTGTGAACTGATCGACGAGAAGGCCGGCGAAAAAGTGAGCGTCTATTACATCGACGGCTCACCGTTCATCGATTTCTGCCTCGGCCCGCACGTCCCGAATACGAATAAGCTGAAAGCGTTCAAACTGCTTTCGCTCGCCGGCGCTTATTGGAAGGGCGATGCTGAGCGGCCGCAGATGCAGCGCATTTACGGCACGGCTTTCTTCACCCAGGAAGAACTGGATGCGTGGTTGAAGCAACGCGAAGAAGCTGAGAAGCGCGATCATCGGAAGCTCGGGCGCGAACTCGACCTGTTCTCGATCCAGGAAGAATATGGCCAGGGCCTGGTTCTGTGGCATCCGAAGGGCGGCATCATTCGCCAGCAGATGGAAGATTACCTGCGCGAAGAACTCGTGCGCCGCAATTACAGCATCGTCTACACGCCGCACATCGCTAAGCGGGACCTGTGGAAAGTCAGCGGCCACGAACAGAACTACGGCGACTCAATGTTTGCGCCGACCAAACTCGAAGAGACCGAGTTTCGCCTGAAGCCGATGAATTGCCCAATGCACATCGGCATCTACAAATCGCAGCAGCGGTCCTACCGTGATCTGCCCCAACGTTATGGCGAGATGGGCACGGTTTATCGCGCCGAGCTGTCCGGGACGTTGCACGGCTTGATGCGCGTGCGCGGATTCACAGTCGACGACGCGCATTTATTCTGTACGCCTGGGCAGGTCCAGCAGGAAATATTCGACTGCGTGGACTTTGCCTATGAGGTCCTCAGGACGTTCGGATTTGAGAAGATCAAATTTGAATTGTCGGTGAAGGGCAGCGAGTCGAACAAGCAGTATCTCGGTTCCGAAGAGGATTGGGAAAAAGCTGAAGCCGAGATGGCTGCCGGACTCGACGCGCGCGGCATTGAATACGAGCGCATCGAAGGCGAAGCGGCATTCTACGGACCCAAGATCGATTTCAAGATTGAAGATGCCATTGGGCGTCTGTGGCAGTTGGGAACCGTGCAGCGAGATTTCAATCTGCCGGAGCGTTTCGAGCTTGAATACATCGGTGAGGACAATAAACCGCATCGCCCGGTCATGGTGCACCGCGCGCTGTTTGGATCGATCGAGCGATTCTTCGGGGTCTTGATTGAGCATTACGCTGGTGCTTTCCCGATGTGGCTGGCGCCGGTGCAGATTGCGGTGTTGCCGATTACCGATCGAATCAACGAATACGCGGCGAAGGTTGCGGCCGAGTTGCGCGCTGCCGGATTGCGGGTCGAAGTGAATGTTCGCAACGACAAGATTGGGGCGAAGATTCGCGACGCTCAATTGCAGAAGATTCCTTTTATGCTGGTGCTCGGTGACCGCGAGATGGAAGAAGGCCGGGTGGCCGTGCGCGAGCGAACCAGGGGCGACATCGGTGCGATGTCGATTGATGAGTTCAAGCAGATGGCGACGCGTCTGGTGACGACGCGAGCGCTGAACAACCACAGTCCGGAGTCGTGAGTCTGAAGTCTGGAGTCGCTGGCTCCGGACTGCCTGACTCCAGACTTCAGACTCAACCTAGGAGGTGCTTCATAGCTACAGGTTTTCGTGGACGCGGACGGCCGGATTTTCGTCGGGGGCCGGTAACCAGAATTAACGACAGGATTCGCGTGCCCCAGGTGCGCGTCATCACTGACGACGGCGAGCAATTTGGTGTGATGGACACGCGCGAGGCAATTCGCACAGCGCGTGAGCGAGGCCTGGATTTGGTGGAGGTTTCGCCCAACGCCGATCCGCCGGTTTGTAAAATCATCGACTTCGGCAAGTTTCAATACGAGGCGAAGAAGAAAGCCAACGAGGCGAAGAAAAAGCAGGTCGTCGTCACGGTAAAGGAAGTGAAGTTTCGACCGGGAACGGACCTGCACGATTACAGCTATCGCATGAAGCACGCGCGCGAGTGGCTGTCGGAGGGCGACAAGGTCAAGGCAACCATCTGGTTCCGCGGACGCGAGATGACGCACCGGGAATTAGGCGCGCGTATTCTCGAACAGCTTGAAAAGGACCTGGTTGACGTCGGCGATGTCGAGATGCGGCCGCGCATGGAAGGCAATCAGATGTTCACTATCTTTGCCCCCAAGCGAAATAAACCGGCGAAGCAGCCGGAGAGGAGCCGGGAACCGGGAGCCGGGAGTCAGGGCAATCAACCTGCCGGCGGCAATCAGGCCGCGGGTGGCAATCAAGCGCCGCCCGCCTAAAAATTTCTATTTACGATTCACGAATTACGATCTAGTTAGGAGAGTTATGCCAAAACTTAAAACACATAAGGGCGCGGCGAAGCGATTTCGCACGACCGCGACCGGCAAGATCAAGCGCGGCCATTCGCACGCGCGTCACATTCTGACCAAGAAGACGAACAAGCGAAAGCGTTATCTCGACTTAGACGTGATGGTGTCCGAAGGCGATCAGAAACGTGTCGAGCGAATGTTGCCGTACGGCAGGGATTGAATCAATTGATTCATTGAAACATTTAGCCATTGAATCAATGAAAAAATGAATCAATGGTTCAATTCGGAGGTTTGTTATGCCAAGAGCAAAACGAGGAAATAAGCGTCTCGAAAGACGCAAGAAGATTTTAAAACTAGCGAAGGGTTATCGCGGTACCAAATCAAAGCTTTATCGCTCGGCCAAAGAGTCGGTTGAGCGCGGATTGAATTTCGCCTACACCGGTCGCAAATTGAAAAAGCGCGATTTTCGTTCGCTGTGGATTGTGCGCATCGGCGCGGCCGCGCGGCTGAATGGGTTGAACTATTCGCAGTTCATGCATGGATTGAAGCTGGCCGGCGTGGAATTGGATCGAAAGATTCTCGCGGACTTTGCGGCCAAGCAGCCGGAGACCTTCGCGCAGCTGGCGACGCAGGCCAGGACGGCTTTGGAAAATAAACCGCAGGCGCGGGCAGCGGCGTAACCTTTGTCGCAAAGATGAGGAGGGACGAGATGATCTCGAATATCAAAAGGCTGAGCATAGTAGTTGCGGCTTTGGTGCTGTTGATTGTCCCGTTTAGGGCCCCCGGCCAGGACAAACAGCCTTCACTCACAGGCAAGTACACGGGCGTGGTAAAGGACGACAAGGGCGAACAGCTGACGCTAACCTTAGACCTTGTCGAAGAGGCGGATAAGTTTTCGGGAACGCTGACGACGGCAAATGGCTCGTTTAAGATCCTAAAAGGGCAGAGAGCCAAGGACGCTGTCACGCTGGACATTGAAAAGCCCGGCGGTTCGTCAGGAACGTGGACGCTCAAGAAGAGCGGCGACGTTCTGGTAGCAATGTTCAAAGACGGAGCCAAAGACCTGAGCGTCGAGCTTCGCAGCGCCGTTGCCGATGTCATCTCAGGCGAATGGGAAGCGGTGGCTGACGCCGGCGGCCAGGCCATTCCGTTTGTCCTGACGCTGAAACTCGAGGGCGAAAAGGTGACCGGCTCGAGCAATTCACAACTGGGAACCGCCAATATCACGACCGGGACCTGGAAAGATGGCAAGCTCTCGTTTGTGCTTGAAGGCGGCAGCGGCCAGATTGTGATGGCGGCGACCATGGTGGACGGAAAGCTCGCCGGCGATTTTGATTTTGCCGGCCAGACGTCCGGCAAGTGGGTCGCACAAAAGAAGAAATGACGTGCGCGCCCCCCCCCGGGAGCCGATGGTTGAATTTTAAGCCAGCGCTTTGGCCTCTGATCAGTCGTCTTGGTAATTGAGTCCGCGAAGCGGGCGTTTGGAAATAGCCCAGCACTTCAGTGTTGGGATCGCGGTTTTATTATGAATCAAGTCCGCTTAGCGGACGACAGAGCGATGGCCGCGATGTTCAGTATGCTTTGGCTCTGTCGCCCGTTTCACGGGCTTTTTGATTTTTGGGGCATTGTCCCCAGCACTGAAGTGCTGGGCTATTTTCACATCGTCCGCTGCGCGGACGAGACGATATGTCAGTGATTGTGATAGACACCGATCCAAACCAAGAGCTAGAGAACGCGCGGGCTGCGTTCGAAGAAGACTTTGAGAAGTTCCGCTCTTCTCCGAAAGAGTCGATTTTGTCGATTGCGGTTTCCGGAAGCCAACTCGACCAGTTGCGCGAACTCCGCACGCGCCACCTGGGTAAAAAAAGCGCTATTGCCACGTGCAAGAAACTGATCGGGCGGATGCCGAATGAAGAACGAGCCGCCTATGGTCAGCGAGTTCAGGAAATCGAAGCTTCTTTCATTGAAAGATTTGAAAACGCGGAACGCGAGCAAAAGAGCATTATCGAAGCGGCGCGTACCCAACGCGAATCAATCGATGTCACGATTCCCGGTCGCCGGCCGCGTACGGGTCATCTCCATCCGATAACGCTGATGCGCCAGCGGATCGAGGACATCTTCGTATCGCTGGGCTACATCGTCGAAGACGATCGGGAGATCGAAACAGACTTTTACAACTTCGACGCGCTGAATATTCCCGAAGGACATCCGGCCCGCGATCCGCAGGACACCTTTTATACGACCGACGCTTTCGCGCTGCGCTCGCAGACCTCGACCGTGCAGATTCACGCAATGCAAAGACGTGGCGCGCCGGTGCGGATGATTGCTCCCGGACGAGTGTTCCGGCGAGACACCCCGGACCCGACGCACAACCCGATGTTCTATCAGGTTGAAGGACTGTGCGTCGATCGCGGCATCACGATGGCGCATTTGAAGGGCACGCTGGCTGAGTTCGTGCATCGATTGTTCGGGCCTGAGACACGGACACGCTTTCGTCCGTCATATTTTCCGTTCACCGAGCCCAGCGCAGAAGTCGATTACAGTTGTTTCAATTGCGGCGGCGAAGGCTGTCGCATCTGCAAGCAATCGGGTTGGATTGAGCTGGGTGGCTCGGGCATGGTGCACCCAAATGTTTTGCGCGCAGCCAATGTCGATCCGGAAGAGTTCACCGGGTTCGCCTTCGGCCTGGGCATCGATCGTACCTGCGCGCGCATTTATGAACTCGACGATATTCGCTTGCTGTTCGAAAACGACGTTCGGTTCTTAGAGCAATTCAGATAGGAATGTCAGTGGGCAGTTGTCAGCTGTCAGTTGTCAGTTGTCAGTTGATTTCTGGCCACGGGCCGCTCGACTACTGACCACTGACAACTGACAACTGACTACCGACAACTGACCACCGACCCATGTTCATTAGTTACAACTGGCTTCGCGAATTAACCGGCACGAAGGCATCGGCCGACGAAATACGCGACCGGCTTACAAACGTCGGGTTGGCGGTCGACGCGGTCGAGCGGCGCGGCGATGACTTTGTCCTCGATGTCGAGGTGCCTTCGAACCGTGGTGATTGTCTTTCGCATATTGGGATAGCCCGCGAAGTAGCTGTTAACGAAAATACTCAACTTCAAATTCCAGTTTCCAAAATCCAAAACGTCGCTGGAAAGACGAGCGAATTCACTGCGGTCGAGATTCGCGATCCCGATCTCTGCCCGAGATACGCGGCGCGCATAGTTCGCGGCGTCAAGATCGCGCCCTCACCTGAATGGCTGGTGAAGAAGCTCGAATCCATCGGCCAGCGGCCAATCAACAACGTTGCCGATATTACCAACTACGTGCTTCACGAGATGGGTCAACCGCTGCATGCATTCGACCTCGCGAAGCTGGCCCAGCAGCGCATCGTCGTGCGGCGCGCCGCGGCGGGCGAGAAAGTGACGACGCTCGACGGCGTCGAACGTGAGTTGGACAAAGAGATGCTGGTAATTGCGGACGCCGAAAAACCCGTGGCAGTCGCGGGCGTGATGGGCGGCGAAGAGTCAGAGATTTCAAACGCGTCCATCGATGTTTTGATTGAAAGCGCTTACTTCAATCCCGGTTCGGTACGGCGAACGGCGCGGAAGCTCGGCTTGCAGACCGAAGCCTCGCATCGGTTCGAGCGTAACACCGATGCTGAAGGCGTGCTGGCGGCGCAGGAGAGATGCGTGGCGCTCATCTGTGAAATTGCCGGCGGAACGGCTACTGAAGATGCGCTTGATGTCTACCCGAATCGCGCCGAACCAATTTCAGCGATCCTTCGGCCGGCGCGTGTCGAAGCGATTACCAGCCTTAAGGTCGACGAGGGAGAAATGAAGCGGATCCTCGCCGCACTTGGTTTTGAGGCGCGTGGGGATGACCCGGCCCTGCGCTACACTGTGCCTTCGTGGCGTCACGACGTTTCGATTGAAGAGGATCTGGTCGAAGAAATCGCCCGGCATGCTGGTTATGACAACATCAAGACGGCGCTCCCGCCGGCACAGTCCGCCGGTGAATATCACGCGAGTGAGACTCGCAAGAGAAAATTGCGACGGGCGCTCGCGGCATTCGGCTACGACGAAGCGATTAATTTCAGTTTCATTGAGTCGGTGAATGACTTTCAGTTAATTCCGGCCTTCGGGGAACTGGCTAATGCGGTGACCCTTACCAATCCGATTATCGAAGAAGCCTCGAGCATGCGGCAGACGCTGCTGCCGGGGCTGCTGAATGCACTGCGCCACAATTTGAATCACGGGCTTCGCGATGTCTGTCTTTTCGAAACCGGCCGGGTGTTTCGAGCTTCACCGGACAACCAATTGCCTGAGGAGCGGGAAGCGCTGGCCCTTGTGGCGATGGGTGGCGTGATGGAAGCTGACCGCGCCGAACCTGGGCGGCAAATCGATTTCTTTGAGATCAAAGGCGCAGTCGAAGCGGCGATCGATGCGATGAACCTGCCACCACTGGATTATCAGGCTGCGACCGTGAAGCATTTGCGCGCGGGACAATCAGCCATGATATCGAGTGGCCCAAACAAAATCGGCACCATCGGCCGACTGGCGGAGACAATCGCCGGCGGACACAAATTTCGCCAGCCTGTATTCGTTGCCGAATTGGATTTGACTTCGCTCTTCGATTTACCGGAGCGGCCCGTCCTTTATTCAAAATTACCGCGCTTTCCTTCGATTGTTCGGGATGCTTCGTTGCTGGTCGACCGGAAAGTCTCAGTCGCCGAGTTGATTAGCACTGCCGGAAAACAGGATGCGAATTACTTCGTTGGGGTTAACTTTGTGGGCACTTACGAAGGTGAAGGCATCGCTGATAACAAACGATCAGTGACGTTGCGATTCGAATATCGCGCAGACGATCGCACCTTGCGTGATGAAGAAGTCGATCAGATCCACTGGCCGGTAGTCGAAGCATTGAAATCGAAGTTCGCCGCTGAGATTAGATAACGTTTAGCGGCGGGCTACCGCCCGCCGAGTCGGGCAGTAGCCCGACTCTAAACAACCGTAGTTATTTGTTGCGCTTCTTCGCGTGTGATCGCATAATCAGCGCGCCTGATTCCTAGATCCGGAGAAACACATGGCGGCGACCAACGGGCTTGAAAAATTCTCACATCTCGAAGACAAGATCTATCGCACAATTGAGCTGACCAAAGCTCTCCGTCAGGAGAAAGATGACCTTGAGCGTCAACTCGCTTCGGCGCGCCATGCGGGCGGAAGCAATCAGGAGTTGGTTGCTCAAGTCGAACATCTGCTCGCTGAACGCGAAGCGATCCGCACCAGGGTGCAGGCAATGCTTGATGCGATTGTGACCGCCGATCCTGAAGTGATGGAGGCGATAGAACTATGAACGGAGACGGGTTCGCATTGAGCAAGGAGTTGGAAGCTTCTCCCACGATTAAGGTCGAGATTTACGATCAGGCTTATACGGTCCGTTCCGACGGAGATCCGGAATATCTCAAGCAACTCGCCGAATATGTCGATCAGCGCATGCGCGAAATCTCTTCGGGCACGCTGACCGTCGATTCGCGTAAGGTTGCCATCCTTGCCGCGCTTTATATCGCCGACGAACTTCATCAATTGCGCAAGTCGCACGAACAGGCGGACGAGCAGCTCGCCAGCCGCAGCGCCGAATGCTCAGAGTTGCTGGATCGCCTCCTCAAATCGCCGCGCTCACTCGAATCGCCGGCACCGGCATAGAGTTCGCTCTTCCCTGTGTCATGCGTCACCGCATGACTTATTAATCGGCAGTTAGATTAACGTGACGCAAATCTCGCGTTTGCGATGACGGCTAACTTCGGTTTCAGATGGCGCAATTTTCTGACAGTTCTTCGGGTGAAGGAGTGTTGGATGGCAGCCAAAGAAACAAATTGGGAGGATCTAATGACTAGAAAAGTTTTGGCACTTCCGATCATCCTGGCACTGGCGATTTGTGTGTGCTCAACTTCGGCGCTTGCAAATGGCCCAAAATCAGACGCACCTGAAACTTCTCCCGAGGTGAAAGAAGCCCCGGCAAAGGGAGTGAAGAAGGCTGATGCCAAATTGAAAACAGATATGGAGAAGCTGGTAAATGCGGCCAGGGCCGGAAAAGTAGCTCCGAAGCCACAACAGTTTCCGCAGACATCGAGAAGCAATTTGTCGAAAACTACCAAGATTGCGATTGTCGCCTCGGCCGTTGGCGCAACCATTTTCCTAATTGTTATGTTCCATGCTTTGAGCAAGGATTAACGGCATTTCGACCTGAAGAAGGGGCCGTAAACCGCGTTACAAACCGTCCGCCGTTTGTGTTAGTATCCCTCGCGGCGGAGGGAAGGGTTCTGCCGGGTTCGTCACCGACTTACGATGATTGAGCCAACGTCGTTCAAAAGGGAGGCCGACATCGCGAGCTAGTGTTTGTCCTCAACGCTAGGATAAGCCGAGAGCTTGCGGTGAAAAAAAGGCCACCCACCTGATTCACTCAGGTTCAATTACGACTTCGGAACGGCCAGGCGGTTTTCCCTCCGCCATTTCAGTGACAAGTTACAAGTGACGAGTGACAAGCTGGTTTACTGGTTTTTGTCACTTGGGCACTCGTTGCTTGTCACTTTCCTTTTACAAAGAAGGCGGGGAAGTGCTTGCTGAGATCTTTGACCTTTCTTTGGGTTGTTTTGCGTTAATGGATATAAGTGACGAGTGACAAGCTGCTTTGATTCTTCTTGTCACCGGTCACTTGTCACTCTCTTTTATGAAACTCCTCTTAATTGGCGACGTTGTCGGAAAACCTGGGCGCTCAGCGCTCGTCGATCGTTTGCAGGACTTGAAAGAGCAGCATGCGATCGATTTCACGGTGATGAACGCTGAGAATGTGGCCGGCGGTTTTTCCATCACGCCGGCGATTGCCGATTTCCTTTTCTCGTCCGGGATTGATGTGATGACTTCGGGTAATCACATCTTTGATAAGCACGAAGTCGTCGAATACATCAAGAAGCAGCCGCGGCTGCTGAGGCCGGCAAACTATCCGCCCGACACGCCGGGCAACACGATGTGGACTGGCCAGGTGAATGGAGTGGGCGTCGCCGTCTTTAATCTCCTCGGCCGGGTCTTTATGCATCCGGCAGACGATCCTTTTCGCGTCGCGAACGAATTGGTGACGTCACTGAACGGGGAGGTCAAGGTGCGCATCGTTGACATGCATGCTGAGGCCACTTCCGAGAAGACTGCCATGGGCTGGTTCCTGGATGGTCGAGTGTCAGTGGTGTTTGGTACCCACACGCACGTGCAGACTGCCGACGAGCGACTGCTGCATGACGGCACGGCCTACATCACGGACATCGGCATGACGGGGAGTTACGGCGGCGTGATCGGCATGAAAAAGGGCGACATCATTCATCGCTTCCGCTCGCCGATTCATCGCAAACCGGATCATTCCAAGAGCGAGGTGCGGATTTGCGCGATTGTGGTTGATGTCGATGAAGACACGGGACGCGCGCGATCCATCGAACGACTTAATCTTCCACACGAGTCCTGAGCCTACAAGGGCGGCTCATCATCAGGAACGGGCTCGCCGACATTCTGACTGTCAGTCGGCGGAGACAGCAGTAATTCGGCAAATCCGGGCGGGAATGAGCGGACGCGACTGTTGGAATCGGTAACGACGTGACCGGTTTCACCTTCGGCAATTACGACCCCATCTGATTCGCGGATGATTTCATAGCCAAAGCGCAGGGAACGACGACGCAGTTCGGTGATGTGAGTGCGGACGATTAGCACGTCGTCGTAGTAGGCAGGTGCTTTGTAGCGGCAGTAGCTTTCGGCCACTACCAGGAAGGCGTTTTCGTTCTCTTCCATATCCCGGTACGAGAACCCCCGCGCGCGACAAAATTCGGTGCGGCCTATTTCAAACCAGACGAGATAATTCGCGTGGTACACGACGCCCATCTTGTCCGTCTCGGCGTAACGCACGCGCAGGACGGCTTCCTGCCATTCATCAACGTCTTCCAATTGTTCCGGATCCAACAAAAGCAACTCCTCGTGTTGACGCGACCTGTCAGGCTGCGTTCGCAAACAAATAGTCTGCGTTATCTTATCGTTTGAATTGCGACTCGTTTTAGCGGACTATAAGAGCGAAATATGAGGATGTCAAAACCAAATCACTCGGGAACGCCCGCATTGCTGCGGCCGGTACGCAGGCCTCTGGCTTGTGCTTTCATCTTCTCGCTGGCGATTGGCGCACTCGCAGTTGCGCCGAATCAATTAGCGTTTACGCAGGAGCCCGCAACCACTGCCGCAGCCAGAAATGCAGCATTGATTGCGGCCACCGATGAAGTGCTCAAAGAGACCAGCACGCTGCGGGAGCTTTCCGTCGTGCGCCCCGTGCAAAGCTCGACACAGTCCCGGTCCGAGATCGAACGAGCTGTGGTCAAGAACCTTGATGAAGACACTTCGGTCGCGGACATGCATGCCGCGGAGGTGACCCTCAAGAAACTCGGTCTGGCGCCTTCCGACTTCCAGTACCGGGCCTTGATGATTCGCCTGCTGACTGAGCAGGTCGCCGGTTATTACGAGCCCAGGACGCGACAATTTCACCTCGCCGATTGGATTGATATCGAAGGGCAGAAGCCGGTGATGGCGCATGAATTGACGCATGCACTTCAGGATCAGCACTTCGACCTGCGCCGTTTTGAACATTGGCCTAAAGGCGATTCAGACGCCGAACTCGCCGCCCATGCCCTGATCGAGGGCGATGCGACGCTGGCGATGGTCATGTACATCTCGAGCAGTCCGATGCGCGCACTAACTTTTCTTAAATCCGTCACCGCGATGGGCGTTAACACCAAAGAGTTAGATCAGGCGCCTCGCGTCGTCCGCGAGTCTTTGCTGTTTCCGTATCAGGAAGGGTTGAACTGGACGCGCGCGGTTTATAAAGCAAACGGCTGGGCGGGAGTGTCACAGGCATTCAAGACTCTGCCGGAATCGACCGAGCAAATCATGCATCCGGAAAAATATCTTTCACACGAGGCGCCGGTGAAAGTGACGCTTGCGGACCTTACCAGCATGCTCAATGAAAGTATGAAGTACACGCCAGGCGTGAAGACGCCGGTTACCTGGAAGCGGATTCTTTCAGACGTTAATGGTGAATGGGGCACCTATCTCCTGCTCGACCAGTTCTTGAAATCACCGGCTGATTCTCGACGCGCCGCTGCCGGCTGGGCCGGCGATCGCTACGCCGTCTATGAGAGCTCTGCGGGGCAGGTCATTTTCGTTTCATCCTCAAGCTGGGACACGCTGAACGATGCCAATGAATTCTTTGACGCGTATTTCAAACGGATCCAACTTCGCTACCCCGGGGCTGAGACCGATCAGTCCCTGCCACCCAATCGGCCGGCGGGCAAATTCGTAATGTGGAAAACGAACGAAGGACCCGTCACACTCCACCAGGAGGGCTCGAACGTCTTCATCATGGAAGGTTACGCCGAGAAGGCGAAGGCCCCAGGGTTAATTCAAGCGATGGTTCGGTAGGGTTCGAAATTGGCGCGATTCCTCCAGTTGTGTTATTTTTTCGCCAGTTTCACCGTTTCAAAATCAATTAGCCGTGACCAGTGAAGTGGCCTCCGAGTCTCGAAGCATGCCAGCGTCCAAATTCACCGTTAAGACGCTCTCCCGGGTCATTTCAAAATCTGAATCATCCTCGCCTTCTCCTGATAAACCGCAAGGTCGCCTTCGTGAATTAACTTATGAACTTCATCAGCTGGAGCAGAAGCTCCGGGTTGGCGGCGGAGCGGACAAGATCGAAAAGCAGCATAAGCAGGGAAAGCTGACCGCTCGCGAACGAATCGAGCTGCTGTTGGATAAGGATTCCTGGAGGCAGGAAATCGGTCTGCTGATCGCCTACGACCAATATGACGGCGGCGCGCCTGGCGCAGGGGTGGTGACGACTATTGGGAGCATGGCCGGCCGGGAAGTTGTCGTTGTCGCGAATGATGCGACCGTGAAGGCGGGCTCGTGGTGGCCCGAGACGATTAAGAAGATTTTGCGCGCGCAGGAGATTGCGATGCGCTCACGCGTGCCGATCATTTATCTGGTTGATTCGGCCGGCGTGAACCTTCCTTACCAGGGCGGCGTATTCCCCGGCCAATACGGTGCCTCGCGAATTTTCTATTACAACTCGATCATGCGGCGCTACTTGAAAGTGCCGCAGATTTCAGCGGTGATGGGACCGTGCATCGCGGGCGGAGCTTATCTGCCGGCGCTGTCGGACATCATCATCATGGTCGAAGGCACTTCATTCATGGGATTGGGCGGCGCCAATCTGGTGAAAGGCGCGATTGGTCAAACCATCGACAACGAGACCCTCGGCGGCGCCCGCGCGCATAACGAGATTTCCGGCGTGGCGCATTATCGGGTAAAGAATGACGAGGATGCGATAAGCAAGATAAGAGAGTTTGTGGAAGAGTTGCCGCGGAGTGCGCGGGCTGAAAGTCTGCGGACCGCGGGCAAGGATGCGGGTGCTCCGTTGGAGAATATCTACGAAATTTTGCCCGAAGATCATCGTCAGCCTTACGACACGCGGGCATTGCTGAATTGCATTCTTGACGGTGGTCATCTCGATGAATTTCAAGCTGACTACGCGAAAGAGATAATTACGGGGCACGCCAGCATCGGGGGAATTCAGGTCGGCGTCATCGCCAATGCTCGTGGGATGTTTCGCGATCCGGCGGGCGGGCCGCCCAAGTTTGGCGGCATCGTTTATACCGAGTCGGCCGAGAAGGTCGCGTACTTCATAGAAACCTGTAGTCGTCACAATACGCCGTTAGTATTTATCCAGGACGTCTCCGGGTTTATGGTTGGCGCGCAGGCTGAGCATTCCGGCATCATTCGCGCCGGGGCGCGATTTGTAGAGGCAATGGCCACGGCGACGGTGCCGAAAATCGTGTTGACGGTTAATCACGCTTCCGGCGCCGGCTATTATGCAATGGCGGGACAGGGTTTCGATCCTGATTTCATTTTCAGTTGGCCCACAGGGCGTATGGGCGTGATGGAAGGCGAGTCTGCGGTGCAGGCGGTCTTCGGCAGTCAGCTCGAGAAGTTGCGCGCGAAGGGCGAAGAACCTGACTCGCAACTTGAACTGGAAATGAAAAAGGTGCGGGAAACTTATGAGCAGGAATTAGACGCAAAGTACGCCGCGGCCCGGGGCTTCGTCGATGCGGTTATCGCCCCGGAAGATACTCGCCACGCTTTAGAGCTTGCATTACGCGTGAGTTTGAATTATTCAGGAGCACATTTAGGGCAATTTGTATTACCGGCTTCATTAGCATAGCTTTTCGTTCGCAGATTTCACCGATTAAGCAGGAACCAGACAAAAGGAGAAGAATCGTGAGAAAGAGCACCATCTATCTTTACGTTCTTGGGCTCGTCGTGATGATCGCCGCGGCGATGGTCAGCAGTGGACTAGTCGTGTCGGCCCAGAATGCCAATTCGTCAACCACGACGACTGAGGCCAAGCCGAAACAGAAGAAGAAGAAGGCAATGCCGAAGACCAGTGGCCGTTGCGATCCGGCCATGCAGGAGCAGACCGATCTGTCCGGCACCTATACCGGTAAGGCCGATCACGGCAATGGCCAGCCGGCGCAGGACGCGACGCTGACGATCACCGGCAACAACTTTTCGATGACGTCGGGATCGGAAACGCACACGGGACGAATTACCGCCGTAAAAACCTGTGGGTACATCGGCGTCACTATGATGATGGGCGATCTGACACCGCCCGCGCCGAGTCCGAATCCGCCCGCGGCGTTGCCGGCTGTTTCGCTCCGCGCGAAGAAGGTTGGCGACAAGCTCTGGCTGACGAGCGTGCCCGGCGAGAAGATGAAAGTGAGCTTCACTCCGACCGGCGCGATGAAGGGGAAGCCGCGGAAGAAGAGGACCAGTACCAAGAAGACTGAGCCACCGCCGCCCGCAAAGGCGACGCCGTAACGGTTCAATCGGGTTCGGTCGTTAACTCGGGAACGCGAAGACACGGAGATCATCGCGACGAAGCAGCTTGGCCCGCTTCGTCCGTTCGGCTCTCCGTGTCTTATTATGTGAACACACGCTAAGTCAGATGAAAGATCAAATTCGCATAGCAGCGGGTCAGGGCTTCTGGGGTGATCTGCCCGATGCTCCAGTGCGCCAGGTCGAAGGCGGCCCCATCGATTACCTGATGCTCGACTATCTGGCGGAAGTCACGATGTCGATCATGCAGAAGCAGAAGACCCGCGACCCAGCGGCCGGATATGCGCGTGACTTCGTCGCTTTGATGAAGGAGATTTTGCCTGCCTGCGTCGCGCGAAACATTAAGGTGGTTGCTAACGCGGGCGGGGTCAATGTGCCGGGCTGCGCCGCCGCCGTCGCCGAGGTGGCGCGTCAGTTAGGATTGAGCGGCAAAGTTAAGATCGGAATCGTAACCGGCGACGATATGCTCGCTCGGCTTGATGATTTTCTGGAGCGCGGCATCGAACTGCGGAACATGGATACCGGCGAACCGTTGAGTACAGTTCGCGACCGAATTCAAAGCGCCAATGCGTATCTCGGCGCGGCGCCCATTGTCGAAGCTCTGAACCAAGGCGCTCAGATTGTAATCACCGGCCGCGCGACAGACACGGGCCTCACGCTGGGCCCTTTGATTCACGAGTTCGGCTGGGCCGGGGACGATTGGAATAGACTCGCTGCGGGAACAATTGCTGGACATATCATTGAGTGCGGTGCGCAATGCTCGGGCGGTAACTGCCAGTACGACTGGCAGACGATTCCAGATCTGGCGAACGTTGGATTTCCAATCGCCGAAGCTTCTGCCGACGGCACCTTCATCATCACGAAGCATGAAGGCACCGGCGGCCGCGTCAATGTGCCTTCGGTAAAGGAACAGCTCCTCTACGAGATGGGCGATCCCCACGAATACATCACGCCGGATTGCGTCGCTGATTTCACCACCATTCAACTTGCTGATGACGGCCCGGATCGAGTTCGCGTGTTCGGGATTAAGGGGCGACCGGCGACGGAGTTCTTAAAGGTCTCGATTAGTTATTCTGCCGGATACAAAGCGGTCGGCACGCTCGTGTATGCGTGGCCTGATGCGTATGCGAAGGCGCAAGCTGCCGATAAAATCCTGCGTGCGAGACTTGACCGCCTTGGGCTTCATTTTGATCAAATCCTCACGGAATATGTCGGGGCAAGCGCGACGCACGGACCGTTGGCGGGTGAAACCGAGGCTGAGGTTGCCGAAGTTCAGTTGCGCGTCGGCGTGCGGGGCAATGATCGAGGATCGATTGAGCGATTCACAAAAGAAATTGCGCCGCTGATTTTGACCGGCCCGCCGGCCGTCACCGGGTTCGCCGGAGGCCGGCCGAAGGTTGAGGAGATTGTCGCCTACTGGCCGGCATTAATACCAAAAAACGAAATAACTGCGACCGTGCAGATTCTGGATGTCTAGCTTATGAACGTGCAATTGACAAAACTCGCGCACGCGCGGTCCGGCGACAAAGGCGATACTGCCAACGTCGGCGTGATTGCCTTGCGCGAGGAGTTTTATCCGCTTTTGGTACGTGAAGTCACTGCCGCCAGAGTCAAAGAACACTTCAAAGGAATCTGCAAAGGCGATGTGGAGCGTTTTGAATTACCAAATCTGGGCGCGCTGAATTTTCTGTTGCACGAGAGCCTTGGCGGCGGCGGTACGCTTTCGCTGATGACCGATGCGCAGGGGAAGACCTTCTCGACCGCGCTCTTGAGAATGCAGATCGAAATCGACGATAACGAGGCGAGAAAGTTAGGCCTCGGCGCATGAATATGGCTGACGATCCGGTGGCGCTTTATGACCTGGCGGATGGCGTGGCGCGCATCACGCTGAATCGGCCTGAAAAGCGTAATGCCTTGAATGATGAATTGATCGGCAGTCTGAAGGAGTTGTTACGCCGGGCTGAGGCAGATGATGAAGTCCGGGTGGTGCTGCTGACGGGCGCCGGCGATGATTTCTGCTCGGGCGCCGATCTCGCAGCGCTGCAAAAAATATCCACTGCTTCGGTTGAGGAGAATCTTGAGGACGCCGCGGCGCTGATGGAACTCTTCACGCTGATGCGCTCGTTGCGTCACCCGGTGATTGCGGCGGTGAAGGGAAGAGCGCTGGCAGGAGGCTGTGGACTGGCGTCGGCAGGCGACCTGGTTTTGGCCGGCCGCTCGAGTCGCTTTGGCTATCCGGAAGTAAAAATCGGATTCGTCCCGGCCATGGTCATGGCCATCTTGCGGCGGAACATCTCTGAAAAGCGCGCGTTCGAATTGCTGACCCTGGGGAATGAAATTAGTGCTGAGCAGGCAGTCGCCTTCGGCCTGGCGAATCGGATTGTTGACGATGAGGCATTTGATGACGAAGTGGACGCGTTCATCGATCAATTCAAGAAAACAAGCAGCTCCGCTGTCGCGCTCACGAAGAAGCTGCTTTATCAAATCGACGCAATGAGTTTTGCAGATGCGCTGCGTTGCGGAGTTGATACCAACGTCACGGCGCGGATGAGTGAAGATTGTCAGCGGGGAATTGAGCGCTTCCTGAAAAAGCGCTGAGACGATTGCTATTCGCGCGGCTTCACGTTGTTGCGAATGAAATCGGCGATGTCCTGGGTAGAAGTGCCCGGCAGAAAAACCTCCGCCACCCCTTGTTCCTTGAGCTTCGGAATGTCCTCCTTCGGCACTATGCCGCCCAGCACCACCAAAGTGTCCGTCAATCCTTCGGCCCGCAACAGAGAGACAATCCGCGGACACAAAGTGTTGTGAGCCCCGCTGAGAATGGATACCCCGACGGCGTCGACGTCTTCCTGCAAAGCGGCCGCGGCGATCATTTCGGGCGTCTGGCGAAGGCCGGTGTAGATAACTTCCATCCCCGCATCGCGCAACGCGCGGGCAATTACCTTGGCGCCGCGGTCATGTCCATCTAGACCAGGCTTGGCCACGAGGACTCTGATTTTTCTGTTTGATTGATTCATGAAAAGCTAGATTGCCGGTTCTTCGTAAATGCCGTACACGTCGCGCAAAGCTGAGCAGATTTCTCCGAGTGTGGCGTACTCGCGGACAGCTTCAATCGTCGCCGGCATCGTGTTCTCACCGCGCTGAGCCGCTACTCGCAGGGCATCCAGCGTGCGTGAGACGGCGCCCTGGTCTCTGGTAGTGCGAACTTTTTCGAGGCGCTCAACCTGATGGTTGCGCACTGATTCGTCAATCACCAGGATCGGAATCTCCTGGACTTCACCGTCCATCACGTACTTGTTGACGCCGACAATTGTTTGATCGTGACGCTCCAGGGCCTTCTGATACTGATATGCCGATTCCTGAATCTCGCGTTGCGGGAAACCTTTCTCAACGGCTTCAACCATTCCGCCCATCCCGTCGATGCGTTCGAAATAATCCAAAGCGCCTTGTTCCAACTTGTTCGTCATCGCTTCGACAAAATATGAGCCGCCCAGCGGATCCACAGTGTTCGCGACTCCGGTTTCTTCCGCGATGATCTGTTGCGTCCGCAGCGCGATGAGTGCCGCGCGGTCGGTCGGCAGCGCCAACGCTTCGTCATAAGCATCGGTGTGAAGCGATTGCGTGCCGCCCAGCACGCCAGCCAGCGCCTGAATCGCCACCCGCACAATATTGTTCAGAGGCTGCTGAACGGTCAGCGAGACGCCGGCCGTTTGAGTGTGAAAGCGCATTTGCATGGTGCGTTCGCTCACGGCTCCAAAACGATCGCGCATCACTCGCGCCCAAATGCGGCGCGCCGCGCGATACTTGGCAATCTCTTCAAAGAAATCGTTGTGGGCGTTAAAGAAGAAAGAGATGCGCGGTACGAAGCGCTCGAGCTCCAGGCCGGCGCGCATGCCCCAGTCAACATATTCAATTCCGTCTCGAAGCGTAAAAGCCAATTCCTGCACAGCCGTCGCGCCGGCTTCACGGATGTGGTAGCCGCTCACGGAAATCGGGTTGTAGCGAGGGACATGGTTGGTGCAGAACTCAAACGTGTCCACCACCAGCTTCATCGCGGAACGGATTGGATAGATCCATTCCTTTTGCGCAATGTATTCCTTTAAGATGTCATTCTGCAGCGTGCCTGAAATTTTCTTCCAATCAGCCCCTTGCTTTTCCGCCACTACCAAATACATCGCGAGAAAAACTGAAGCCGGCGCATTGATAGTTTGCGAGACGGTGACGCCATCGAGAGGGATTCCGTCGAATAAAGCTTCCATGTCGGCAAGTGAAGAAACCGCGACGCCGCACTTTCCGACTTCTCCTTCGGATAACTCTGAATCGGCGTCATAACCCATCAGCGCGGGAAGATCATACGCTACCGAAAGACCCGTCTGGCCTTCCTTCATCAAATACTTGAAACGCGCATTGGTCTCTTCCGGACTGCCGAAACCCGCGAACTGCCGCATCGTCCAAAGCTTTCCGCGATAGCCGGTCGCGTGGATTCCACGCGTGTAGGGAAAGTCGCCAGGCTGTGAAATATCATTTTGAAAATCGAGGTCGCGAACGTCAGAGGGATCGTACAGCCGGTTGATTTCTTCCAGCGAGACGGTTTGAAATGTTGGCTTACGTTCAGTGCGACGGGCTTGAGGCGGTTGTTCGGCGCGATCAGTTGTTGGC
>JBIOZK010000066.1:0-11907 GCA_044870975.1 Pyrinomonadaceae bacterium | reverse complement strand
ATCGTTGCTCGCATTTTGGTTTGGAGAAAGAACCGGCAGGGATGCCGGTGAACCGCACGCAGGGATGCGTGCGCTCCTTCGCTCCTTACTGAATCGGCTTGAGCACTACTTTGCGATTTCGATTACCGAGTTTGAGCGTGATGGGATTATTCACCTGGATTGGATGCTCTTCGCCATCGATGCTGATGATGAAGTTCACGGGCGCCGGCCGTTCGACCACGGGCGCGGCGGGCGGCATGGCGGCCTCAGCCGGCTTGGCGACATCGACGGTTCGCGTCATCAGATTGGTGGCGACAATCCGCCACTGGGCGGGCGTGCAACGCAGGCGCAAACCGGGTGCGTCCACCTCGGCGGTCTCCTGCGGCGCCAGCGCATCAATTTTGAAAACGCCTTCACCGCAGCGCGTGGCGTTGGCATCGTAGAACGTGGCCCAACCGCTGACGTAGGTGTAGAAGTTTGGCGTGACGTTCTTGACCGCGATCTTGATGTTCGTTACCGGCGATTCATCCGATCCGTTCAGGACTTGCGTAAGCAGCCGTCCTTCAAGAGCCGGCGCAGCCTTCGCATCCATTGCAATTGCGGCGTTCGCGATGGCCGCGCGTTCCTCGTTCGGTTGCTGCGCCAAAGCTGTGAAGCTGAACAAAACGACGATCGCCGCACTCAATAGTAAATATCTCATGACCATTCCTCCGGATCGCCGACTCGCGACGAATTTTTAGACACGCCGACAGGGTTATCAAACCAGGCAGCAAAGGCTAATCGCAAAATCACCATCTTGCAACTACTCCTTGCTCCGCGGGCGCAAGCGCAGCACTTCCGTGGTCGCCGGCGGCCGATAAGCGCAGACCTGGTTGCGGCCGTTACGCTTGGCCCGGTACAGCGCGGAGTCCGCCATCTCAACCAGTTGGATCGGATCGCGACCATCTTCCGGGTACGAGGCGACCCCGATACTGATCGTGATGTGATGGGTTTTGATTGGCTCAGCTCCCTGGCGCCGCACCGCCGGAAACTCATGTTTCTCGATCGCGGCGCGCACGCGCTCAGCGGCAATCATGCCTTGCGAGTAATCGGCGTCGAGCATAAACGCGGCAAACTCCTCTCCGCCAAAGCGCGCGCCCACGTCGCCGGCGCGTAAAGACTTTTTGATGACGGCGCCAACATCTTCGAGCGTTTCGCTGCCGACCAGGTGGCCGTAGGTGTCATTCACCTGTTTGAAATAATCAATATCCATCATCAGCACGCAGAACGGCATGTCTTCCGCCAGGGCGCGCGCAGCTTCGCGCCGCAATTCCGAAAAAAACGATTTGCTGGTCAGCAGACCGGTCAACTCATCGTGCACCAGCAGACGATGAATCTGCTGCTGAAACTCGCGATCGATTTCGTCCAGCATCTCAAAGCGAATGAGCTGTTCACCCACTTCAAACTTGTCTCCGTCCTGAAGAAAGGCTGAATCGATTCGCTTGCCATTCAGCAGAGTGCCGTTGGTCGAATCGAGATCGAGCAGGCGATAACGCGTTGCTCCCGAATCCGCGTCCCGCTCAGTGACGATGCGCGCGTGCAGCCGGGAAGCGCGCGCATCGTTGATGCGAATGTCGGCCTCGAGCGCGCGACCAAGAGTCACCTTCTCGCGGTCCAACGGAATCGGCACAGCCAAAAGCTCTCCGCGCAAAAAGACCAGCGCCGGGCGCAAATCTGCTCGACGCTGGTATTGTCCCGAGAAAGTGTCGATCTCGCTGGACTGCTGACCCAGCGAGGTGTCGTCTGAATTATCTGCCATCCCGACCGGCGACTATTTTAGGACGATTGAAGCCAGAACACGCGTATCTTATCTCGCAGGTTTGTTCGCGGCAATAGATTAATGTCAACGCCGGCCTCCAGCTTCCTTCCGGCTCTTGAGGAGGCTCGCTTGTCGTCACTGTTACGTCCTCCTATAATTAGCGCATTACGATCCGAGGTTCATATGGGCTGTACTGCTAACAAAGTTCTTGTCGAAAAATATATCTGCCCTAACTCACCCAGTAGGCTATCAGTAGAACGAGTCGCCGACGCGAAACTGCCGACAGCCTGGGGTGATTTCACCATTGCAGGTTATCGTTCGCTGACCAGCACCGAAGAGTTCGTGGTGCTTTATAAGGGAGAGTTGCGGCCTGACATCCCCACGCTGGTGCGAATTCATTCGCAGTGTCTGACGGGTGATGTGTTCGGCTCTGAGAAATGCGATTGCGGTCCGCAACTTCATCGAACCCTGGAAATGATTGAGGAAGAAGGTCAGGGCGCGGTCGTCTATCAACAGCAAGAAGGCCGCGGCATCGGCATCATCAACAAGATTCGCGCCTATGCCCTGCAGGACCAGGGCGCCGATACGGTCGAAGCAAACGAGCGCCTCGACTTGCCGGTTGACTCGCGTGACTATCGACAATGCGCCGAAGTGCTTTTCGATCTCGGCCTGTGCAAGGTGAAAGTGATTTCAAACAATCCCGGGAAATTGAAAGCGCTGGAAGAGGCGGGACTGGAGATCGTCGAACGAGTTTCGATTGAAGTTGAGTCTTCTGAACCGGCGGCGAGATACTTGCGAACCAAGAAAGAAAAAATGGGACACCTGCTGGAACTGCGTTAGCTGGCCGGCCGAGTCAGCCGACCGCGCACCACTACTTTAGCTTCGGAATTTCAATCCACTCCATCGCGCTTCCCAGGCGACCGCTATTGACGTCGCGGACTGCAACCCGCACCTGATACAAACCCGGCGGCAACCACGCGCGAAATCCATAGATGGCCTGCTTTCGTTTTTCTACGGGAGCATCGTCCGGGACGGGGAACACGCGCAACCGTCCGACAAAGCTGTCAACCGGCTTGCCTTTATCGTTGTAAAAAATCCCGCCGATATCCACGTCCGCAGATTGCTTGCCCTCTCTCGAATCAAACGACAATGCTTCGCGAGTGATTTCAATTGCGGCTCCCACCTGGGTCCCGACCCCCGGCATTTGATTTACGCGCAAATTGAGCTTCGTGGGGATTTGCGTCTGCGCTACGGGAGCGTCTATAACGAGACGCATGTCGTCCTCGCGGGCCTTGGTAGGATCCTTATCGACTTTTCGTTTGGTCGTCAGAATGGGCAGCGGGGCCGATTTGAAATACGAAGAGCGCAGCCGCACCTTCAGATCCGGACGATCGATAATGCTGGCTTCAATGTGGCTAAACTTGCCGCGTTTCTGTTCTTCACTGTCCGGTCGCCAGGCCAGCAAATAATAGTTCGCGGTCTCATCCAGGACCTTATCGACAAATTCGGCCATGGGCGCATTTGTATTGCGCAAGGCGCGGCCGCCGGTGTCGCCGGCCAAAGCGTTCAGTCCGTCCTGCGAGGCGGCGATGTATTCGTGGGTCGTGCCCGTCATGAAGCCGGCGCCGTCGGCTATTCGGTTTTGATTAGTGACATCGATGTTTTCGCTGATGATGCCACGCGCGTCGAGCGTGTAGATGACTACGCCGGCGCGCCCCGCCGCGTCGGTGATCTTGCGAAGCTTGCTGCGCGAGGCGCCGGTGTGCTCATCCAAATAAAATCCATCCGAAATGAGGAACATCAACTTTCGTCCGGGAAGCTGGGCCAGGGTCTTCATCAAACCCTCAATCAACGCCATCGTATTGAAAGTGTCGGGAGTTGTCTGCATGCCAATCTGCCGGGCGCGATCCAGCACCAACTGGCGCATCGCCGACACCGACATGTAGCAAGTGAGAGCTCCATCCGACGTCTTATGACACTCCTGCTTCATCATCTCCGAAACGTAATAGCTAAGCGCGGATGAATCGCCATCGCGAATCTTCATTGCCATGTATTCCGACATCGGCGGCTGGAACATGTCCTGCCGGTTTGGCTGGCCGCGGAAGTTAAGGCGCGCTACCGCCGACCGCAAGGCATACCGATCGGCAGTGAATTGCTGGAGGAAACCAATCTGGCCGCTGGACGAAACGATTGCTACCTGGTCGTTGTCAGCCATCCCGTTATCGATAAATTCCAGCAGGGCTTTGCGCGCGCGCGAGAGGCCGTCAGCCCCGAGATGCAAATCGTCGACGAAGAAGATGACGGTTCGTCCGCGAATTATCGAAATCAGGTTCGAAGTCGATCCCGTCGTGGCCGCCGAAGAATTGGGATCTTTTGAATTTGCGGCAGCTTCCGGCTTGCCGGCGGTAACGCGCTCGAAGAAAGAAATGGCCGTCGGCTTGTTGTCGATCTTGAGCGAAAACTGTTCCGGCTTTAGGCCGTCAACGAAACGCCCGTCCTTATCAAAAACCATCACGTCAGTCTGCACCAGCTCGGTACTGACTCGAATGACGTCTCCCTGATCCGGGGCGGGTTTTGTCTGGGCTGCGAGCGAGGGCGCCAGCAGCGCACACACGACGGCCAGCGCGCCATGGAAAGCCAACTTAATTTTGAGTGTGCGATTCACGGCTTATTCCTTAAATCACTGATGCTATGACGAATCTTATCTGCGTCGGGAGCCTTGGGATCAAGCTTAAGGTACTTCTCTAATTCGTCGGCGGCCTCTTTGTTCTTGTGCGTGTTCATGTAAGCGCCGGCAAGATATCTATGCGCCAACGGCAGGTTGTCGCCACCGTTGCTGATGGCCAACTCCAGCTCTTTTTGGGCCTCTTCGTAAGCCTTGAACTTGAGCAGCATCATCCCCAGATAGTAATGCGCCGAAGGACCGGGCTGCTTCAGCTTGATTGCTTCTCGCAGATGGGCTTCACAGCCATTGAATTTCTTTTCGGCGTCTTCGAACTTTTGCTGACTCAGTAGCTCGGCACCCTCGTTATAAAGCGCAATGCCCAGATCCAATTCTGCTGTCGGATCATTGGGCTTTAGTTTCAGCAGTGTCTCGTAAGTCTCGGTGGCGTTGTGCCATTGATTGAGTTTGAGATATTGGATCCCCAGGTCATTCAAAGCGATGGCAAACGTCGGCGCCGCGGCCACGGCGCTTTTCAGAAATTCGACCGCCGCTTTGGCATCTCCTTTTTGCGCGGCGGCGGCACCCTTCTGATAAAACTCCAGGGCCGGCTTGGGCACTCCGGCAAACGCTGCGTTCGCGGCATCGATCTTCGGACGCAGTTGAATGGTTACCTGCACGATGCGGCCGCGGGAACCAATCTCTATCTGCGCAGATTCGCGCGCCGCTTCATATTCTTTGCCGCCTTCGACCACCACCGTGTAACTGCCGGGCGCTATGGCATTAAAGCGAAAAGTGCCATCTTGATCGGTGGTCGCCGTCGGGTTGCCGGTGGTCGCGTTACTTTCAAGGTGTACCCTGATGGTCTTGCCGAGGCCGCTTTCGCCCGGAGGAAACAACACTCGTCCCTGAATGGTGTTGCTGCCTTCACCGCTCGACAAACCCCGCGAGCTACCGACACCCTGGGCCGCGACGGTCAGGGCAACTGCGAGAATCAATCCCGCTGAGTAAAGAATGTTTTTGCTGAATAAAAATCTGCCAGAGGTAGACATGAAACTAAATCCCTTTCCGATGACAATCTAAACCGGAGCTGGATTGTTTGTGAAGGTGCGCGCTGTCAGGACTTTGCGCGCAGTTCTTTGATCGTGCCGCGCACGCGTTGCGCGTCGGGAGCGTCAGGCGTCTGGCGCAGGTAGTTTTCCAGCTCGTCGGCCGCGCGATTATAATCACGCAACCGCCAATATAGACCGCCCAAATAATAATGTGCAATCGGCAATTGATTGGAGCTTGAATCGATCGCGGCCTTCAAATGACTTTCCGCCTCCTGGTTATTTTGCAAATGCGTCAGCGCCAGTCCCAGATACATGTGGGTCGTGGGCGTCGCGCTAATCCGCAGGGCGTTGCGAAGTTGCGCCTCGGCATCCGCGTATTGCTGGGTTTCCAGCAACGCGATGCCGAAATTCAGTTTTGGCGTCGCCGCGTCCGGGCTCAAGGTCGCGGCGGACCGCAATGGTTCGACCGCATTGTTGGCTTGACCAATCTTCAGGTACTGCACCCCCAGTTCATTCAAAGCGAGCGGAAATTTGGGAAATAGCGAAACGGCACTTTTTAGATTTTCGATCGCTTTGCTGCTGTCGCCTGCCTTCGAAAATTCCAACGCCTTCTCGTAGAGAGTGCGGGCGTTCGGCGGCACTTCAGCTAACGCGGCATTGATCACCGATGCCTTGACATGATTTGAAGCTTTCGGCTGCAGGGTCACCATCACGGTATAACGTCGACCGCTGGTGTTCATGGGCACACCCATGTGTGACAGATTCAGGTCGCTGTCAATGGTTACCGCTTCGCTGGCGACTTCGTATTCGTTTCCCGCATTAATAAGCACCACGTAGTTTCCGGGCGCGAGCGACGTAAAGGTAAACGAACCGCTGGAATCGGCGATGGTCGAGATCTCGCCGGCTCCGAAGCTTTGCAGCTTCACTTGAATAGTGCCTTCAGCTCGTCTGCCGGAAGGAAAAAAGATCTTGCCCGTAATGAGGTGTTTGCCGCCAGTGCCGGTGGTATCGCGGCCGCTGCCCTGAGAGAGCGCGCTTCCCGGCATGACGACACAACAAAGAATTAATAGGAATAGCCGAATGGATGGAGAGCACTGCGCGGGAAGATAACGCATTAAAAACCCCTTTCGCAGAATAACGACCGCCGGGACTACTAGAACAAAAGAAATTGGGGAGAGACGCCTTTTATAGCGCCTCTCCCCACCAAGGGTCAATGGCCCGCTTCAATGAAGCGGAGCTATTGAGAAGGTTAGAAGGTGAACTTGGCGCCAAACCGGAATGCGGATGGTGGCTGCACCAGCAAGGCCGAACCCCAGAAGGGATTGACCGTTGCCGGAACGCCAGTGACGCCACTGTTGATCGAGTAGGTCTGGTCAAGTGTCAACGCGCGTTGCGAATTGAATACGTTGAACCAGTCACCGGTCAGACGCAGTTCTTTCTTCTCACCGATCTTAATCGGATAGTACACACCGAGATCCAGATTCATGGTCAGAGGCGTACGGCTCTCGCCGATGCTGTCGACCACGTTCGGGAAACCGGCCTGGGTCGCAGTCACGACTGGAACTATCGCCGTACCGCGCTGTACCGCGAACCCTTCGTTGTTGCCATAGATCGGGTGCGGAATCAGTTGGTTGAACGGCGTACCGGACTGCATGTAGAAGTTGCCGCTCAACATGAGCCTGAACGGGAACTGGTACGATCCGTTGAATTTGAACTGATGCGGCCGATCGTTCGGCAGACGTCCGTAGGTGTTATCGAGCAGGCTCTGCAGATCGAACAGCGAAGTGATGTTCGGGTCAGACTGACCGTTGTCGTTACGGAACAGGCCTTCGTAATTACCGGTCAGGCTCGAGTACACGTAAGAAGCGATGAACTGATAATGATTAGTGAATCGCTTGGTAGCGGTGAATTCGACCGCGCGATAGAAACGCTGTGCGCGACCGAAACAACGCGGGGCACCCGCAGCGCCCTCGCAGGCAGCACGCTCGGTGGTTCCCGGCTCGTTACGGCCAGGGTTGAAGATGAAGTAGCTGTCGCCGTCGTCAAACGAGCCGTCCTCGATGACGTTGCGCATGTGGCGATAAATGCCACGAACGCCGATAGCGACATCTTTCGCCACTTCGTACTCCAGACCCATGCTGTACTCGCCAATGCTCTGCGGTTTCAAACCCGGATCGAGAGGTGTTGCATCCGATCCCAGGTTGGTAGCGCCGGTGCTGACACCGGGAACAATCAAGGAACCCGCCGGTCCGTTGAGCCGGTTAACGTTGAAGTTCTTGTCGGTCTGGACGTCGCCGCCAGCCGCTCGAACGTTCACGTCGAGCGGAATCGGGGTTTCAATAAAGGTGGCATAGTTGGCGAACAGCTTGCCTTTGCCCTTGCCAGTGAAATCCCAGGTCAGGCCGATACGCGGAGCAGCATTGTCCCAGAAGTTATTGAACTTGATATAGGACACGCCACCGTTGTTGTAGGCCTGCTCATAATCCCAGCGCACGCCAATGTTGAACTGCCAGTCACGTGCGAATTTGTAGTCGTCCTGAATGTAGAACGCTTCGGCGTTGGTGTAGGTGCTGCCAACCAACCGGAAATCACGCACGCGGGTCGTGGTGCGCACCAGGAACGGATTGTTGAAAGCCTCGTCCGTGGTGATCGTGGTGGCCGTCGGATTGACGGTCAGACCCAAAGCGGCCAAAGTCGCCGCCGGAATCGCTTGCGCACGAAAGACCGCAGCCGAACTCGGGCAGGTAATTTGGTTCGTACGAACCGTGCATACCAGCCAGCTGTTGGTAATGCGTGAACCGATCGTCTCATTAGAGTTGCCATTAGTATTCGACAACGGCGCGCAAGGGATGGTGGTGTTGTTGCAGTCGGCCGGAACGGCTCTGAGGCCCCCAGGTGTAAACGCGTAGGTAACAGCCGGGCCGCTCGACAGCGTGTTGATGTCGTACTTATTGCGGAACCATTCAAAGCCCCACTTGACGGTGTGCTTGCCGGCGATGTTCTGCATATGAGCATTAATCTCATAGCGATCACGGTTCTGAGTCGAATAGAGGCCAAAACCCGGACCACGCGAGTAATTGCGCTGCAACGAACCGCCACGTCCATCGACAAAATCAATGAATCCAGTGCCTGCACATTGGCTGATTCCATTTGCGTTTAGTGGGCAGGCAGTTAATCCGTTGACTCCGGTCTGTACCGGCGTCAGCACCGCGCCGCCTTTCAACACCGCAAAGTTGTCAGTGACGAGAGACCGATCAATCGCCGTGGGAATCGTGTTCGCGCGCTGGAAGTGAAGACCACCAGAGATCTCCGCGATGAAGTTATTGCGAATCGTTGAGTTCAGGCGGAACGCGTAATTGTGGCCACCAGTCTCCTGTCGGCCGGTAAACGCGTTGATGTCATCGCCAAATCCGTTGACGTTATTCAGGGCCGCGGTCGCCAGGAAGCCTTCAATCTTGGTGAAATCACCGAAGGTTGAGGCCGTGAACGTGTTCTTGCCATTCACTGCCCAAGTGATCTTGCCCGCGTAGAACGGAATGGTTACGTCGTTGTCTACTGAATTATGGAACGTTTGCGTCAGGTAATAGTTCTTGCGCTTTTGCGGATTGAACGCGCCAAAGAACCACAGCTTGTCCTTAATGATGGGGCCACCGATATCGCCACCCAGGTCAACTTCCGAGAAGCCGTTGGCGGCAGAACCCGTGAACGGGAAGTTCTTCACTTCGCGAACCAGGCCTTTGGTGGTTCCATAGCCAAACAGGTCACCGTGGAATTCATTGCCACCGCTCTTGGTGATGACGTTGAAAATGCCGCCGGTTGACTTGCCATACTCAGCGCCATAGGCGCCGGTCTTAATTTCAACTTCCTGCACAAACTCGAACGGCAGGTTCGCGCCCGATCCACCAAAGGCCGGGTCGCTCGTGTTCACACCGTCGAGGATGTAATTGTTTTCCGGACCGGAAGAACCAGCCACCGAAGGATCGCGATCGCGACCGGTCGCATCGCGCAGACCTGAACGCGTCACCGTCGGCGCAATGGTGTAAAGACTCTGCACCGTTCGCTGTGTCGGAAAGTTGGAGAACTGCTCAGTCGAAACGTTTGAGCCAGTCGTATTGGCCGACGCATCAACTACTGCACCACCCGTGACCTGCACGGTTGCTGAAGCGCCCTGTAATTGAAGCTGGGTATCGGCACTCGAAGTTCTTCCCAGGTTTACGGAGAAGTCATTCGAGGTATATTTCGCAAAGCCACTCGCTTCGATACTCAACTTGTACTGACCCGGAGGTAAATTCAAAATCTGGAAACGGCCGTTGTCGTCGGTCGTCGCCGTCTGTGCACTGATCAAATTCGGACTGGTCACTGAGACCGTAGCGCCCTTAACCGCTGCGCCGTTCGGGTCGGTGACCTGACCTTCAATTGATCCTGTCGTTGAAGTCTGAGCGAATGCGCTGGTGGCAACTAGCGCCAGGCTCAGGGCTACAACAAACATGAAAAATTTTTTCATCATCTCTGTCCTTTCTAAAAGTAGCGCTTTTTGTGAAGCGCCTCTGTTTCTGTCATTCAATCTAAAGGCCAACCTCTCCGGACCATGCTGGGGGGTTGGCCATTCATTATTCCGAGTTCTTAGCGGCTTTCTGGGAAGTTATCACTGTGAACCGAACCTGTTTATGTAATAGCCGCTCTAATACGTTCGAATTCTGGACAGGGTCATAGCAACGCCGATGCCAGAAGTTGATCCCCCCTCTCGACACCGCAAAATGCGTCGCTTGAGTCCCCGGGTCGCCGCCTCTTATCCGAAAATTCGGTTTTACTCCGAAATTCCGTAAAGTAAGGCTTTCACAGCTTCGTTAAGACAGCTCCAGCCGGAGCACCACAGACGGCAAAATAGACACTGAAACTCTGTGTGCTAGACTGCCCATTCGATTCAGCTTCAGGAAAGATCAAGTGGCCCAAAGAATCTACCGAGATCCGGTTCACAACATCATTCCTCTGCGCGATGAGAGCGCCGAGGAGCAGCTGATGATCAGCCTGATCGACACCGCTGAGTTTCAACGGCTGCGTCGCATCAAACAACTTGGTCTCGGCCTCTTCACCTATCAGGGAGCGGAACACTCGCGCTTCACTCACAGCCTCGGCGCGTTGCATTTAATGACGCGCATACTCGATCAGCTTTCGGCTTCCGCAGACATCGCGCCGAATGATCGGGCCGCTGCGCGCGCTGCCGCATTACTGCATGACGTTGGTCACGGACCTTTCTCGCACGCGATGGAACGCGTGCTTGCGGTGCATCACGAGCAGATGACAATAAGAGCGGTGACCTCGCCAGACACTGCCTTGAATGCCAGGCTGAAATCATTTTCCACGGACATGCCTGAACGCGTCGCGGCAATCATCGCCGGCACGTTCAAGCCGGCGGCTCTGACCCAACTCGTCTCATCGCAACTCGATGTAGATCGAATGGATTATCTACTGCGCGATTCGTTGATGACTGGAGCGAAGTACGGCTCGTACGATCTGGAATGGATCATTAACGCCCTGAAGATTGATGAAGAGGCAGATCGCATTTACGTCACCGCGCGCGGGCTGCATGCGATTGAAGAGTACCTGCAAGCGCGTTATTACATGTTTCGGCAGGTTTACTTTCATCGCACATTGCGTTCAGCGGAAGCAGTCCTGCAATCGATGTTGCGGCGCGCCCTGTACCTGACGCCACAGGCTGGCGACGTCTGGTCGGTGGCGGGATCGGCATTCGAAAAAATTCTGCATCGCCAATCATTGAGTATCACCGAGCATCTCAGCATGGACGACTCAGACGTGATCTTTTATGCGAAGCAATGGATACGATCCGACGACATCGTCTTGAGCGACCTCAGCTCGCGGTTTGTCAACCGTCGCATGTTCAAAGCCATCGATCTCGATATGCCGTCTGACGAACGCGCCGATTTCCTATCTGCGGCCAGGGCTGCAGTCGAACAGGCGGGCTTCGCTGCCGAATACTACTTCATTGAGGACCGCGCCAGCGACGTTCCTTACTACGGTTACTACACTCCCGACGGGGTCGAACCGCGCACTCGCATTTATGTCGAAGACAGCTACGCGCGTCCGGTAATCCGCGAGATCAGCGAAGTCAGCGAAGTCGTCCGCGGTCTCGCGCACCGTTACGAGCTCCATCGCATTTGTTTCCCGGCGGAAGTGAAGGATGAAGTCTATCGTCTCTATCACGGGACGCCGGCCAGGAAATCTTCAGCCGGCGTTTCGCGGAATTAACTATCCAGCGTGCCGGATTCGCTCATCCAAAAGATCTATTTCGCTTTGGTCCTGCTCGCCTGCGTGTGCGCCGTCGCTCTCTCGACAACCGCACAAACACCGTGGCACATCCGAGTCGCGGTGCTCGATTTCGGAGAAACGCCAGCCGG
>JBIOZK010000065.1:0-68900 GCA_044870975.1 Pyrinomonadaceae bacterium | reverse complement strand
CCCAGCGCTAAAGCGCTGGGCTACTCCCATTCGTCGGCTTCGCCGACATTTGCAGCAAAGCCCCCTGACCACGATTCAATTTTGACCTGCGTGTTTCAGCCGTGCTGAGGCCTTCGCAAGTACACGGCTTATGGCGATGAGTCGGTTCAAGGCCACGCTGGCTTGCTGTGCTGATTCGTCACTTATCACATCAGGCTTTCTCAGTAACGGGGTGTTGACGAAGTCGGAGACGGCTTTGTCCATCATCAACAGGTTGTCTCGTAATTCCTTAAGGCTCGAAACCTGTGGATGAATCTCCGGCTCATGATTGGTGTGAGGCTCAGGCAGGAATAGATTTTTCTTTAAGCGGCCGGCCCGCTTGTTGATGTCGAGAATCATCCCTGAGACTTTCTCGTAATCGACATTCGTGGTTCCCCAAACGTAACCCATCATCGCGTTATTGATCTGCTGCAAAGATCGGAAGTCGTCCTTTAGCTCTTTGACCAGCGGAGCATTCGTTGACCGGCCGCCTCTTCGCGGAATCGCGTTGCTTGAGTCCGCCTTGGTCATTTCGCGCAGGGTGTCGGTGCTGACCATCCGTTTCGTGTCGGCTATTGAGGGCGTCCCGCGCGACTGGGCGAAACTCATAGATGCACAAGCCAAAGCCCAACTGGAAATGAGCAGTCTGATTGAACCCTTCATAGGTGATGCGTTGAGTGCAGGAGAGCTAAAAGAAAACGGGGAGACAGATTGCCTGCCTCCCCTTTTGTGTAAGCGCGCTTCAGAAATTGAAGCGCAGCGCCAATTGAATCACGCGCGGATTGCTGCTCAGCACCTGACTTGGTTGCAGAAAGTCAGAGGTGAGCGGCGCGATCTGATTCAGCGTCGTCAAACCCGAAGTATCGATCGGGTCGACTGTGTTCACCGAACCCGGCACGTACTGCGGATGATTGAATGCGTTGAAGAAATCTGCGCGCACCTGCAAGTATTTCCCTTCCGAGAAATGGAAATTCTTGAATACCGAAATGTCGAAGTTGTTGATCGGCGGCAGCAGAAATGTGTTGCGGCCAATGTTCGACACTGCGCCATTTCCCGTCTGAATGTACCTGGCGTTTGGATTGTTCGCGGCGTAACCAACGGTGCGTGAAGCCGCCGACTGCGAACAGGTTCCATCTGCATTGAAAGCCGTGCACGTCCGCACCAATGCAGTCACCAGGCTGCCGACGCCTTCCTGACCGGTTGGATTCAGGATGGCTCGATCACCGGCGTTGTCGTTATTAAGATTCGCATCGTTGCCGCTGCGAATGGTGATGCGCTCGCCGGTCTCGTACGTGTACGTACCGGAAATGTGATATCCGCCCAGCAGTGCTTTGGTTAAGCCACTGCTCTTCTTAAACCAGGGCAGTTCATAAATCCAGGACGCCACAAAACGATGCCGGTGGTCGAGCGCTGAGTCAGCCCGTTCAGCTCTCAGGTTCTGAAAGTCCTGAACGCGACGTGGTGACAGAACGGTCGAGAAGACCTCAGCCGTGGTGTCATCGATCAAGTGACTCCAGGTGTAGGCAGCCGTCATCTGAAATCCATTTGCGAAGCGTCGGGTGACGTTGGCCGATCCGCCGTGATAGGTCGAATTACCATTCGACAAAAAGGCCACGACGTTCGAGCCTATCGGCGAAGCCGGGAAGCCGGCGGCGGCCCACGACGGCACTGAGAATGGACGGTTTTGAATGTCCGCCAGTGTCAGCGTCCCCGCCGGCAGCGCGTTGATCTGCGCCTGCGTCGGAGCGTTGCCGATGTAGGTTGGCAATCCCGGCCTGCCAAATTCAGGCGCCACCGGCGCTTGCACGTTCAGCCGGTTCTGGGTGAACAAATGAACCCCGCGAGTCCCGACATATCGCAGCTCGAGCGCCCAGTTCTGACGGAACTCTCGCTGATAACTGCCGGTCCAGGTCAAGGCATAAGGCACTTTCTGATCGGGAATGTACGACGCAGTCACCAGTCTCGCGGTGGCCGGATCGTTGAGTCCTCCCGTCGGTGTCGGCGGAATGCCCCCATTCCTCAGGAAGTTCAAGGTCGTCCCCGTACCGCCAACATCGATTGTCTGCTGGGCCTGCGGCGGGTTCGACAAGACGTAGAGATTGTCGAAGACGTAGTCATAACCCATTGAAAATCCGCCGCGGATAGAACTCTGACCACTGGAGCCGAAGATCCGGCCCAGCAATCCACTCGCATAGTTTGGCGAATAAGAAAATCCAAACTTCGGAGCAAAGTTTTTCTTCTGGGCGAGTGGCGCGCGGAACTCGATGAAGCCCGGCACCGAAGCGATCGCGTTGGCCTCCTGGAACTTCGCACCCACCGGCACTTCCTGATACGAATAACTCAGGCCGAGATTCAGCGTGAAGCTGGGCCGCAAACGCCAATCGTCCTGCACGAAGGCATACAGCACCTTCTGATTGCCGTAATAGGTATTGCCGCCTACGTTTCGTTCGCCAAACTCGGGGCTGAAGTCGCGGAGATAATCTCCCAGGTTCAGGTACTCATACTCACCGCGCTCGCGTTGAATGAAACGCTGCGGCGAGATGATCTGACGAAAGTCACCGCCAAACTTAAACGTGTGGTTGCCATGCGTGGCGGTCAGATTGTCAACAATCTGGTAGCTGTTCTCGACGTTACTCTGTGGAGAATTTCCATTCGGCCCCAGACTGATACCGAGATCATCAAAATCGAGATTCGGAAACACGTCGAGTCCGGGGAATTGCACATTCGGCAAGCCCTCCGCAGATTGTGAGCGACGATAGGCCAGCCGCGTCTCGTTAACCAGCGACTGCGAGAAGTTGTGAATCATGGTGTACGAGAACAGACGCTGCTTGGTCGGCACCGGCACAAAGAACTCCGGCAACCCCGCCGTGGTGTCGATCAAGGACCCATTAGTCATCGAGAAGCGGAAGTGATGCAGCGTGTTGTCAGTTTGATCGTAATCCAAATTGATCACCGCGTGATTTTGTTTGTAGAAGGCGGGCGCGGGAAACGCAACCGCGCCGACGTCTACCTTGACAATGTTGGCGGTTGGACACACCAAACTAACCGCATTCACGTTGCAGACATCGATAGTGCCGGTCTTTGGCGGTTGAAAGCCGAGGTATTGTCGCAGAATCGCGAAGTTGGTAGCCGAGATTCCGGGCAAAGCTGCGAGTGTCGCAAATCCGCTGGCCGTCGGCGTTACCACTCCGGCCGCCCCGGCTGCCGCCCCGGTGTTCAGTCGTTCGTACGAAGTAAAGAAGAATAGTTTGTTCCGCAGCTTCCAAAGGCTTGGGCCGCCTTCGCCGAAGCGTGGAAAAAATACCGGCCCACCCAGGTTGAATCCGCCGCGGAAGTAGTCGTAACGCGGCATGAAATTGTCGCCGTCGGCACGATTGCGAGTTACGCCGGCATTCTTCTGAATGGTGTCGATCGCATTGAGAAAACGGTTGCGGAAGAACCCGTAACCTGTTCCGTGAAAATCGTTCGTTCCGGAGCGGGTAACCGTAATAAAGTTGCCGCCGTTCGAGCGGGCGAATTCCGCTGAGAATTGATTCTGCAGCAGCGTGAACTCGGCCACTTCTTCGGGCGAGATATAACTCTGCGGACCGGTGACGTTCTTATCGTTGTTATCGACACCGTCCACCACAAAGTTGTTGTTGCGTGGCCGCTGGCCACCGACAGCGCCTCCGGTACCGACGCCGACGCCGCCGGAAGTCGTCACGCCCGGCGCCAGCAAAGCCAGATTGTTCACACCGGCCGCACTGTTCGCGGGCCCGGCAGATGTCTGAGCGAGTTCCACGACCTGTCGATCACTGAAGCCCCGCGACAAATTAGCGGTCGTGGTATCGACGAGTTCTGTTCCCCCGGCCGTGATATTGACGGTTTCAGTGATAGCGCCGGTCTGCAGCGCGATCGCCAAATCGGTCGGCTGACTCAATTGCACTCTCACGTCGCTCAAAGTGGTTGTCTTGAAACCAGTGGCTTCGACTGCGACGCTGTAATCTTCGCCCAACGGCAGATTGGCAAACTCGAAACTACCGGAGCTGGATGTCTGCCCGGTCTTCGATTCCCTGGTTGATTTCCTCGCCACCGTAACTTTGGCGTTAGGCACCACCGCCCCGTTTGGATCGTTAACGACGCCTTTGATTACTCCGGTTGTCACTTGCGCTTGAACCGCACTGCTGATGAACATCAGCACCAGCGGCAAAGCAAATGTAAGGACCTTTTTCATTTCCCCCTTTTCCTTTCCTGCGGCTTCGTCAGCGAAGCCTCAATCCTTCAATCTCATAAATTGCGCGTTCAATACTTCGGACGCTGCTTGACGTTGTCTTGGGAAGACGAAGCTGGTAGGCGCAAGGAATATGCCGATTCAGAAAAGCCGCTATGGCTTCGTGAATCTATAGCGGTTCGGATTTCATCAATGCGGTTCTTGGAGAATTCGTAAAGGTCGAGTTGGCGCAGGTAACGGTAAATCGGATACTCGTCCGAGACGACGACTCTTTATTCGGATTTACGTAGTGCCGGGATCAGTGAGGTTCGGTGATACTCATGAAGAATGAGAGTGTTTGTTCCGGGAAGTCCTGCGGTGCGGGAATTCGGCGCCACCCGTTAGGATCGATAAAACTGCCGGGTGCAAATTCGCGCCATGCGTTGGTCTTATGGCGCACGTAAACAAAGACGCCGGGATTCGCCAGACGCAGCAACCGCTTGCCGTTTCGCGTCGCCCGGTGCAACAGCCACGCATCCTCAGCCAGGTTCACCTCGGGATAACGCAGACCCTGCGTCCAAAGCTCTTTCCGATAAACCAGGGTGCCACCGTGCACGTTGCCGACGAACATTTTTTGATGTAACCGCGCATCCGTTGTCCAGAAATCGCCTGCCGGAAGTTCGAGCACCAGCGCGTTCTCAAGACCGGTGAGATCCGTAGCGCCACTGATTATCGGAGCGACCTGATAACGCAGTCGATCCGCCGAATACCAATCGTCGTCGTCCCAGTGCGCGACGATTTCTCCACGTGCATGCTGGCACGCCAGATTTCGCTTCGCGCCAATCGACATTCGTCGCGGCAGACGCATGTAGCGAATGTTGTCCGCGAGGCGAGTCAGGTCTTCTATCGGTTCGGTGCCGTCGTCGACAACAATCAACTCTCGATTTGGATAATCCTGTCGCTGAAAGCATTCCAACGCTTGTGGCAGATAGGCCCGCCGGTTGTAGGTTGGCATGATGCAAGAAACTAACGGCCATTCCCGCCGGGCCATTGCATAAAAATAAACGTCATCACCCAGCAGCGTGGTTAGCCGGTCGCGCGAGTGAGAGGTCCAGTACGATCCACCGAAATCTTTGCGACTGGTATTGCTGCTGTGCGCGGTGGCGACGCACAGCGATGGGTCGGCAAGATCGCAAATCGATTTGCCGCGACTGCTCCATACAAATCGCGAGTCCTCGCCGACCTGCACCTCCGGGAATCGATGCTGCTGCCAGAAGGCCTTGCGGTATGCGAGGGTGTTGCCACCGACCCATGCGTGGTTCACCTTTGGATACCGATACTCCCACGCCTGCATCGAAACGGCGTCGTAATAATAGATGCGGCTGCTGCCAGTGATTTCACCGCCGCGATCGCCGAGCGCCGCGATCTGTCGCGTAACTCGATTTGGTGGATACCAATCGTCATCATCCCAGTGCACGATGAATTCGCCGGCGGCCTGCTCGCAGGCGAAGTTGCGCTTGGCGCCGATTGTCAGTTTGCGATCCAGCCGCAGATAACGAATGCGCTCGTTGCGGGGGACGCAGTCGGCAATCGAATCAGTTCCATCATCAATTACGAGCAATTCGAGCTGTGGATAGTCCTGGCGCAGAAAGCACCGAATCGCCTGCGGAATAAAGGCGCGCCGGTTGTAAGTCGGCATGATGCAGGTAACCAGTGGCGCGCCCACTGAGATCGCGGCTTGCGGGACCTTGGCTATCGATGGCGCGGCGCGTGTGATTGGCAATCCGTCTGACACGCCAGCCAGAGGTCGATTGATCTCAATCAAACTTGCCGGCGCGAAATTAGCGCAGGCGTCGCCGCGGCAATGCGAACGGTAATCGGTCTTCTCGCCTCGCAGCCGCGCCCCGCAAAACTTGTCCTGATAGATTCGCTTGCTGGCGGTAAATCGTCGTGATTCCTCCAAGCGACGCCGATGACTTAACGGCGCGCGATAAACGTAAGCGGCGCCCACCCACACCCCGCGCCAGCCCGCGCGCGCGGCGCGAATGTTGTAGTCCATCTCCCAACAAGGGCCGAAGGAGTACCGCTCGTCCGCCGCGCCGATCGCTTCGATCACTTCACGCCGAACCGCATAACAAAAATCAGCGAGGCTGTATAGCGGTTCGAGTGTCCGGGCTTGAGCGCCAAACTTTTCCTCAGCTTCCAGAGTGGTGCGTACGACATCTGGTTCCGCTCCACCCGCGCGCGGGAATACTCCCTGTTCATTCCAGCAATTGTTCGTCGAAGGCCCAGCCAAACCGTTTCGGGGATCACTATCAAGCCCGCGCAACAGATGGTCCAGCCAACCCGGACCCACGCGGGCGCCACTTTCCAGAAACACAATAACCGCGGCATCGGAATGTCGCGCCAGTTGATTGAAGCAGGCTGTAGCACCGCGAGGCTCGCCATCAGACGAGGTCAGAAAATTCAGGTTCGGATAATGCCCTGGAATCGATTGCTCAGGCACTCCGTCCAGCAACATCACTACGTCGGGTCCCGCAGCGGTGTGCGCAAAGATGCTGCTCAACGTGCCGATCGCCCGCTGATCGTCGGAAGCGACATGAATTCCGATGCAGACCTTGTTCATATCCATCAATTCACGCCGAGTTCTTATAGACCATGCGACGGAGCAACGTCACGTGAAATCGCGGCGCAATTAACCTGCTCACCGGTACCTGCGGTTCTCGATTAGTGCCAGCCCGAGGTGATCGTCTTCAGCCATCCCACTCTCTGCCGACCACAAGCGGACGATGTTGTAGCCGGCTTGTTCAATACGCGCGAGGGCCTCACCCACGGTTCCGCCTTTATAGATAGCGTCGTGAACGAGAATCAGTCCGCCCGGACAGACCAATTTAGTGGCGAGCTGAAACTCGGCCCAGACGTGCTCTCCTTCATGCAGCGAGTCAAGCAGGGCCGCTTCGTATCGCTCACCAGCGTCAATCGCAGCCTGCATCCCGGCGATCGAATCGATCGATCGCGGCTCGATTGAGGCGCGAAAGTCTTCAGGTAACGAGGCCCAGAGCTGTTCTCGCCCGTCGTGATCATAAGGGTCGAGACTTATTATCCGGCCACCTTCACGGTGAGCGACGGCTGAAGCCAAACAAGCCGTCGAGATGCCGCGCGCGGTCCCCGTCTCGATCACTCGCACGCAACCATTGGCACGAATCAGATAATGAAGCGCGGCTAACAGCGGAAAAGTCGAAGCGTCGTTGACCACCGCGCCATCCGCTTCAGTCAACCCGTAGAATGACCAGGCCAACCCATCCAATCCATAACGACCGAGCCATGACCGCAGCGACTGAACGAACGCGGCATAGTTATCACCGTTGTGCGTCCCGGCCAGCGGCTTCTTAACTCGCGAATAGAGACCTTGCCAGCGCGGATACTTTCGCTTGGCGGCGCCGCTGAAGTGCAGAATTTTCGGTTGCCGCCCGCGCCAGGACGCTTGCAGTTGTGAACCTCGTTCGAAAAAGTCAACGTGCTGAACGTGGAGCTGCACGTTGTAAATCGGATCGAGTTCAACTCCGCACTGCAAGCGCGCCAGCGCCAGATTAAAAATAAATTGATTGCGCCACTTGACTCGACTGTGGCTATCGATCCAGGCACGCGCCTTGGGCATCGTGCGAATCAAGCCATCGAGCGCTCGCAGCGCGCTCTGATCTCCCGCGAAGATGCCATCGTTGACGACCAGCGGATACGCTTCTTCAGCCGCCGTGACTTCCAATTCACGCAGGTCAGCGCTGCCACCGCCATAAATCCAATTCACGGCCGACCCGAGGTGGTTCGCCTCGTGGCTATTCCCTTCCCGGCAAACCAGAATCCGCCCTTCGGGACATGCCTGCAGCGCCGCAAAGATGGGACGCAAATCGCCGAGCACAATCATGTCGGCGTCAAGGCATAGATAGAATTCCGCATCGACTACTCGCGCCACCGAATACATGATGGCCTTGCTCATCGGATTCAGCCCCGCGCGCGATTTGCAGTGCACGGCGGTCGCCTTGTATTTCGCTACAATTCGTTCACACGCTTCGTTGCCGTCGATGATGAACACCACGACTAACGCGTCGGAACAGCAGCCGTTGGCATAAAACGATCCGAGCATGTCATCGAGCAGATGTTCAAAACCGGGCGAGACCACGGTCGCTACGCATTTCCGCGCCCGCGGCAAACGCGGCGGCACAATGAACTCAGCGCGATTCAGGGCATCGGTGATTTTCGTCGCGGTCACCGCTGATTCATAGACCTGCGGATCGAGCCAGACCGCATGGCAGAAATCCCAACGGCTCGTGCGCACCACCAGCTCCAAATGTTCAGCCCCCGAAATGTCCGCGGTGAGCGGTCGCGGCGATTCGCCCGCTCGCACATAAGTTTCAACGGCAACTTCACGTCCGTCCGCGACGACCGCAAAGTCAGCATGCGATTTGCCGGCCGGCACGTCATCGTTGATCGCGACATGACAACTAAAACCAGCAAAACGTCGGTCGACATGAAATCGCACACGCGATGGCGGGTGGGTGCCCAGCGCGTGTGCATAACGCTGACGGCGCACCGTCACTGATTGGCTTTCATAACCGAGATGGCCAAACATCCCCAATTCGCCGTAACCAACCTGCTTATCGATTAGTGGAATTTGATCGAGATACATAGTGGTTGAAGACTGGTTCAAGTTTTAGACCTGACTACGTTGTCGCTCACAACCTTTGAGCTTCTTCCTCCGACAAGAGCGGAGTCGGAGGCATCGTTAACCCTCTGACGTTTGCGCGAGCAAGTTCAGCAAGCAGTTTCCCGGAAATAAGCACACGGCGTCTCCAGGTCACTACACCGGTCGGCGTTCTAACTTTGCCTGATCCCGCGACTCCCTGTGTTTGCAGCAACCGAATGTTTGCCTCAGTGATAATGTCGCGGCCATCACTTTGCACCGCGTAACTTCCCGGCGGATTTTCATTCGGACTAAAAAAGACTGGGTTGGGTACATGGATTGGCTCGCCCAATTCGGTAAGTTCATCCAGTCGAAACCAGGATTGGCTCATCCCGTTGATAGGGGCAAATTGCACTCCCACCTGATGCGTTTCCAATAAGTCCTTCACGCGGCTGCTAACCAAAATTTTGTCCGTGTAGAGATCGAGCGCCAGATCTACATTCGTTAGAAACTGCAGTTGCGGTTGACCGGGTTCGAGGATGTCCTCTTCAACATCAGCGGCTAGATAGAATGCTGGCGCGGATGACAGTTCTTCAGCCTCTACGTGGAAAAAATAAAAGAGTTGTGGATCCAGATCTTCAGCCTTGGCGAACTCAAACGCCCTCAGCGCATTCTCCTTATTGGCGAAGGAAAACACGCCGCCCTTTGCGACGGCCTGCGCACCGAATCGTTGCGTGAAGGCCGACGCGCCCGGCCGCAATTGTCCTTCATCATAAAGCGCTACGAAGACTTCAAACGTCACTCTCATCGATTTACCCAAAATCCTTAGCCGAGAATTTGATATTTGCCTCGTTCATTAGCCATCGGTTTGACCGAAACTCCAAAGATCGCGTAACACCTTTCCTTCCAGCTGCGGTGCACAGGAGGCGGCTGTCCCTTCAGAAATGCTCGCAGGCTCTGACCGCCGGTCCCGGGCATCCCGCTGATTTCACCCGGCGTATATTTACGGCCGAACCATACGTTGAATTGCGCGTTCAGGGCCGCGCTGGTCAGCGCCAGGTTTGTTACCGAATTTTCGCCGATACCTGACGACTGTTCCACGATATGCTCCCACTGCATACCGCCGGGATTGTTGAATTTCTTGTGATACCGCCAGTTCAGGACCTGCCTCGCATCATTAAAATTGCCGCCCCAACTGTCTTTGTCCTTAATCTTGTCCCACTCTTCGTCCTTCTTATACGAAGCTCCGGGCGAAGATTTCTTCCACAAGTTTTCATGGTCCGTGGTGTTCATCGTGCCCGTCAGCGACAGTGCCGCGATTCGATATTGGAATTTGAAATTCCCGTCAGCTCCAGGATTGTCTGTTTGCGTCACCTCTCCGGGAACCCAGCGATACTTGTCGTCCTCTGAGTTTTCCGGATTCTCCTTGCGGTTAACTGTGCCCGGTTTCAGCGCCTTTACGCGAATGGCGTCGCTGACCTTCAACAGTTTAGGATCGAATTTCTTCTTCCTGGTCTTTCCGTCAGGGTTAATCGCAACCGCCACGTCATATTCATTTTGCCCGGTTTGCTCGAGGACGATGCTGGTCAACTTGTACTTCGACTTGATGCCGGGCAGTTTCTTTCTGACAGCATCAAGCGTCGCACCCGGTGCGTTGAGTGCCGCTTCGGCATCGGTGACCGCACTCGCCACCGCAGCCTTCTTTTCGTTGTCCGTGCGCTTGTCGGGCTTACCACCGCTGAACAGACTCTTGAACAGCGATTTCGCCTTGTTGATAAGCCAGGTCACCGCCGCTTCAATGGCCTTATCGACCGTATCGCGAACCCGCTTGATGACGTCCTTAATCTTGTTGCTGACTTTGCCGAGTCCAACAAAGCCGGCCAGGAAGCTAATCGCCAACGACAGCAACCCGCCGAGAATGCTTTCCACCCTGGCCGCGGCAGCACCAATGTTGCCGCCGGCGATCTGCACAATCGAATTGATGAACGCAGTGACGACCTGGATGATCTTGGAGATCTTGTTTACGAAGACCATTACCACGTCGTAGATCGAAATGATTGCCGAGATGAACCCTGCGCCCGGAATGAACATCGCAATCAGTTTCGGGACGGCCTTGGTCACAATCGCCTCGGTCACAAAGCTGATAATGCCCTGGACGATCGTGTCCTTTAGAGTGGTGAGCTTGTCCTTAATTACCTCCCACGCCGCCTTGGGTCCACCTGTAATCAAGGCCTTGACCACATCGAAGACCGCTTCGAGTCCCTGCATGATCAGCTCACCATTGGGCCCGAGGGCTTTGACGATCTTGCCGCGAATCTGCGTCCAGCTAACGCCGAGGATGCTGATGGCCATCTTGCCGAATTCAACCAGCGAAAGCGCCGTCGGAATGTAGACGCCTTCCAGCGATCCGGTCAGCCAGTCGATCAGGCCTTTTTTCAGGTGCGTCAGGATATTGCCGGCAAAATTTGTGAAGCCGAGTTTGGCGGCGGCGACCAGGTTCTTAACAAACGGCAGCGGGTTTTGGAGGATGCTCTTCAGCGCTGCGCCTGTCTGCTTCACATAAGCAGCGCCACCGGGACTGACCACGTCGAACACGATCTCGAGGAGCTTGAACATTGCCTCGACGCCCCAGCTCATGAACTTGCTCATGAATCCGCCGAAGACTGAAGCGACTTTGGCAAAGGCGAGGAACGGGAAAATGATGTCCTGGATTTCGAGCGACTTGAGGGCGGCGATGAAGAGATCGGGAATTTGACTGACAAATCCGACCAGTTGCGACATCGTGCTTTGGAACCACGCCCAGCAACGCGAGACCGCCTTTGCGTCCTGCATCTTCTGCCAGACATCACCCAGCCCGATCATGGTGAGCAGTGGGCCAAGTAAAGTTTCGGCGCTACGCTCGACCGGGTCGCCGGTAATCGGATCTTTTCCGAGGATGCCCTTGAGCAGGTTGTACCCGGCAGTGCCTTCCGCGAGTTTCGCCAGCGGTTTGAGAAGCGCTTCCTTGATTAGGTCGATGATTCCGCTGACCAGCCCTTTGGCGAAGCTGATGATGCGATCGATGGGATCGGTAAAGATTCGTTCGGCTTCCGACCAGACGGTGCCGGGCTCGGTGACAATTCGTTTCAGACTAAGGCCGGCGATGAATTCGGTGACCGCCGCCTTGATCACCGAACCGGTCATACCGAGCGAAGAAATCTGTGTCTCAACGAAGGCGCCGGCCTTTTCGAACACACCTGAGTTGTCGAGCGCCTGGGTAATCAATCCGCCGCCCGGCAGGAATTCGACCAAGGCGCGCAGAATGTTCGCGGCACTGCGATCGACCGCGCTCATGTTGATCGGATTGACGCCCAGGACAATCGTGAACATCCGAAAACCCGGAATCACGTTCGCCTTGTTGGCCAACCAATCCAGCGGGTCCGGAATAGGAATGCCGAGGTCGCTGGCAAGATCGCCAAGACCATAGCCCTGCGGCCGCGCGCTGGTGCGCTGTTGCACGGTGAAGGAATCGCCGCGCGCTACCGCCGACGAAGCCGCCTGAGCTTCGCGCTCCAGACCGTCACCGCCGTGGGGCGTGAAGTGCTGGAGCGTCACACCGCGACTCTGCTGAATGGCGTGGGCAACCTCGTGCGCCATCAAACGCAGGTCCGTCGGCTGCTCGCCGGGACCCAGAAAGATGTGATTCCCATAAGCAAACGCCCGCGTCGAGAGACTCTTCGCCAGGCGTTGGGCACTCGCGTCCGTGTGCACACGTATCGGAGTCAGATCGATTGAGAAAGAGCGCCCCAAAGAATTCTTCACTGACACCGGAAGCTGCGCGCCCGTACTCGTGATCGAGGTCGAATCAATTCGCTTCAGCGAACTTGTATTTATCGGCCTGCCAAGTGGCCGATGCAGCGGTAGCGCCGGTGGTGCGATGATTTGATTCGATGGAAGCTGCGCGAATTGGATGATTGCGACTGGTCTGCTTGCATCCGTGAGGTGCTCACCGCGACCCAGCGCTGTATCGGTTTCCCGATCGGCGTAACTCCACGGATGCAAATCGATCGCGACGGGTTGGCGCGCCGGTCCCGTCTGCGGGAGGTTCGCCAGCGCTTCCATTAGACCCGCGCCGGAAATCAATGAGTTAGCGCGAGAAGGTTTCGCCGGCGCCAACGGGAATACCGAAGGTTCCTCCGCGGCTGATCGCCGAAAGCCTTTCGGAACAGTAAATCGTTCACGGCCGACCGGCGCGTGCTTGTCGCCAACTTTGACGACCTTAGGCCCGGTCGCGCGCGCCGTCTTCGCAAACCCGCGCGCCGGCGGCAGCACTCTGGGTTTGGCTTGGGCCTTAGCCGTGCTCGTTGTTCTTGACGTCCTTGCCAGCATATCCGTAACTCAACAGGAACAAAGCAGGCCTACAAGCCCACGCGCCGCTCTACGGTGCCGTCAACGCGGAATATGTGAATGCCATCGGGTGCGGCGATGACCTGAAAATGCCTGGTACGGTGCGCTAAGATGCGGAAGAAATCGCGACAGTCTGAACACGGGTTTCTATTCACGCCCATTGGCCGATCCGGCTGCCTGTAGTGGAGCTGCTTTTCGGCGTGTGAAGCCGCTTCGGCAAGGCTAGGTCTGGTGCGTCCCATCTGATAGTTCAAATCCAAAGCGGCTGCCATTGCTCCGGAGTGCCTGGAGTAGTCCCGAAGGACCTGCACGGTGTGTCGCCTCCCTTCCCGGTAAGCTTCTCCCCGGCCTGGCCCCGTACTGAACCCGCTCTGCGTAACCGTACCAGCAGCTGTGGCGGCGAAGGTTTTGTTCGGGTCGGGATACGAGTTCGGATCGCGGAGCCATGTTGAATAATGCGCCTCAGCGATTGCCTTGCCGACGATGGCGGCTGCTATCGCTACTCTCACTAGTTCCTCCGACGGATCGGCGACTCGCGCATCAGTGTGAATGCGATCCATGGGGTTGACCGCACCTTGAACGACCCACCGGCCGCCTAACTGCAGCGGCTCCAGCGAATTGAGCGCGTACCTAATCTTCAGTGCCAAAAGGATCGGCCTGAGCACGATGGCACCGACCGGGCGACCCGCGAAGCGGTTGACTGCCGATTGCGCTGCTCTCAATCCGCGGTCGAGGCGCTGCTGCGGGGTTCCTCCCGCCACCCGTTGGAGCAATGCCTGGGCGCGCTCACGAATCCAATCCGCAACCCGATCCAACGCGCGATCGATCGGCTGCCGCAATTGATTGACGACGCGCATGATGGCATCAGTGACGCGGCCAAAGCGCAGGATACTCGCGAGAAAACTGATGATGATGGTTAGCGTCCGGGCCATCGTCGTCTCGACACGGTTGGCGGCCGTGCCGATGTTGCCGCTCGCAATGGCGGCGATTGAATCGATATACGCAGCCACCGTCTGCGCGATTTGCTGGGCACGCTGGACAAAAAACATGACGGTGTCGTAAATGGAGATGATGGCCCGGATGAAGCCGGCGCCCGGTATTAGGCTCGAGGCGAGCATCTCGATTGCTGCGACCACAATCCGTTCGCGCACGAACGTCATGATTTGTCTCATCACCAGCTCGCGCAGGTTCGAGATTGATTCACGAATTCGTTCCCACGCCGCGGCGGGCCCTTCGCGCACCAGCGTTATAACCAGGTCGAAAGTCGTTTCGAGGACGCTCACCGCCGTCGCGCCGATCGCGCGGACCAGTTTCGCGCGCAGGTTCTGCCATGTCAGCCCGAGTACGCTCAAGACAAACTTGATGATCTCGCGCAAGTTGATCGCCTGCGGGATGTAGATGCCGGTGCCGCTCATGGCGCCGGTCAACCACTCGATAAGTGAACGCCGCAGATGATTAAGGAAGTTGTCCTTGAATTGGCGGAAGCCCTGGACGCCCGCACGCACCAGGTTGCGGGCAAAGCGCCCCGGGTTGCGAAAGATCGTGCTCAAAGCGCCGGCGGCGCGTTGAAGGTAAGGCATCGCGCGCGGCGCGACCACCTCGAAAATAATCTGCAGCAGGCTCAGGACCTGATTGCCTGCCCAGGAGACAAACGAGCCGGCGAAGCTGGCAAAGACGCGACCGATGCGCAGGAACGCGCGTGGCAGAATGATGATGTCGATGATCTCCAACCGCCGAAGCTCAGCAACAAAACGGGACGGAATGTCTCTGACAAAGGCCATCAAGCCTTCGAGCGCGCCCTGGAACCACGCCCAGGCGCGCGGAATGGCTCGCGCTCGCTGAATGTTCCGCCAAACTTCTTCCTGACCGATGAACCTCATGAATCCGCCGATCAAGCTTTCGGCGTTGCGCTGCACGGGCTCGCCGGTAATCGGGTTTTGGCCCAATACTGCTATCAGCAAATCCCAGCCGCGCGTTCCCCGCGCCAGTCGTGCCAGCGGTCGCAGGATCGCATCTTTGATGATCCCGATAATTCCGGTCGCCAACCCTCGTCCAAAGCCAATCAACCGATCGATGGGAGTCGTGAAGATGCGCACGGCACGATCCCAAACTCGACCGAGATGCAGAAGGTCGCTCACTCTGAGCGACGCGATGAAATCTGTGACAGCGGATCTGATCAAACCGGCGGTCATTCCCAATGAGTTGATCTGCTGCTCGACCCAATTGCCCACGCGATCGAAGATGCCGTAATTGTCGAGCGCCTGGATGATGAGTTCGCCGCCCGGGATAAACCCGACGATGGCGCGGACGATGTTGGCGGCATTCCGCGGCACTTCTTGCCCGTTGACCGGGTTTCGGCCGAGGATAATCGTGAGCATTCGAAAACCGGGGATGTCGTTCGCGCGGTTGGCAAGCCAGGTGAGCGGGTTTGGCAGGGCGATGCCGAACAGTCCTTGCGGTCGCGGCTGAGTGCGCTGCCTCACAGTAAACGATTCGCCGTGCGTTGCCGCCGCCGAAGCTTGCTCGGCCTCTTGCTCAAAGGAATCCCGGCTTCCAGTTGTGAAGTGCTGCAACGTGGAGTCATGACTTTGCTGAATCACGTGGGCCACTTCATGCGCGATCAAACGCAAGTCAGTCGGCTGCTCACCGGGGCCGAGAAAGATATGATTCCCGTAAGCGAAAGCGCGCGTCGCGAGACTCCTGGCCAGACGTTGGGCGCCTGGGTCCGTATGCACACGTATCGGAGTCAGATCGACCGAGAAGGTCCGCGCCAAAGAGTTTTGCACCGCCACTGGAAGCTGCGCGCCAGTACTCATGATCGAGGTCGAGTCAACTCTCTTAAGCGAATTGGTGCTGACCGGTCTGCCGAGTGGCGGATGCAGCGGGTGCACCGGCGCAGCGATGATTCGATTTAAAGGTAGTTGCGCGAAGCCAATGACGGCCGTCGGAGCGACATCTCCAGTCCGATCGCGCTGGATTGACGGGTCGTGCTCTGCATCCGGATAACTCCACGGATGAAGATCGATCGCCAACGGACGCCGCTCTGATGCCGCCTCACGCGGCGGCAGACGATGAAGTGCCTCCAGCAATCCCGTTGCCGAAATTATCGAGTCGTTTTGAACCCGAAGCTCAGAAGAGGCCGTGAATCGTGGCGTCGCCGAAAGATAATTCGCAGGATCTGATCGGCGAAAACCCTTCGGCAATGCGAAGCGTTGTGTTTGAGGCTTTGGTTTTGCGCCAGTTCTCACCAGCGTCGGGCCAACTGCGCGCGGAGGCTTCGCCAAAGCGCGCGCCGGCGGCAACACCTGACGTTTCGCGCCCGGGTTAGCTCGTGTGGACTTTGTGCGTGAGGCGCTTGCCGACATTGCTTCTAATTCCTACGCGATCTGTTTTCTTTCACTCGCGCCGATGTAACCGTGCGACTACGTATCGAGTAACGCGACTCCGTATCACTTCCTGACAAACGCGGATAAGTGTTTCCTGGCGTACTCCATTGCCTTCTCATAGAGTTCGACGGCATCCAACTGTGCCTCTAATTGCTTCAGCGCGCGCGCCAGCATTTTGTGTCCCGAAAGAGCAATCCGGTAATCCTGGCTTTTTGGCACCCCGCTTAGCTGCTCTTGAAAAATTGCCGAGGCCTCTTGCAACACCGCTGCGTTCTTTTGTTCACCGATGGTTATCAGGCCCTTCTGCAACTCCGCAACATATTCGCCCTTTGTATCGATGAAATATTGAATCAAGCCGCCGTTTATCAGCGTCCCGGAAAAAAGCGTTACGTGGGCCAGCAGCAACTGGTCTTGAGGTATGCCGGAAGTATCACCCTGTCCGAACAGTAATGGAATTATCGGATCGATGTATGAGCGATCAATTTCTTCGTTTGATAATGTCATCGCTTCACTTCTTGTTGTCCACGGTATACGGACTAATGACGGTGCCCGGATTTGCCGTCGATGGATGCAGTCGCTGGGCTCTGATGACGATCTTCTCGGGCGGAACTATTTGACCCGCCGGCACCGGCACGGTACCAATAGGCTCCGCCTCATACCTGTAAACCGCGCCCTTCTTGATGTCAGCGGCGACCGGAATTTCAATTCCGCGAATGCCAGCACCAGTATGGTTGGCGGCGTAGGTCATCGGGACGATGTTCCCAGAGGTATAGCCGCCAGGTCCCCCGAACTGCAGTGGAACCAGATGGCCGGCCCGGTTCCAGATACCGCTATAGAAGTTTGCCGGTACCGACGCTGCGGTCCCGGTTTTGAGGTGTGCGTTATCGATTACCACACGGCGAATGTTGCCTGCTTTAGAAAACGGCACAAAGGGCGGGATCGAGGGTATGTTCCACTTGCTCGCATAGTCGTTGTAATAGAAAGCGGTTTGTCTGGATTTCCCTTCAAAAGGCTTATATGCCCAAAGGCGGGCCTTGGAAGAATTATCGAGTTCTTTGATTTTCACTACCTCGTAAGAAGCCGCGTCAGCTCCGACGGAAACGATGAGGTCACCAACTTTGACGTTGATCCCGGGTCCAAAAAGAGCAGGATCGAAACCGCTGGCATCGAACAACTGCTGGAGAATCACGGACAGCGCCGTGTAATTCTCCCCCATCCGGTCCTGCAAGGGTTGGAGTTGGTAAGGAAGAAATCGTTGGGAAGGAGGACCGACTTTGTTTTTCTCGATCGTATCTCTGATCGAATTAATTGTTTTCAGGTGCCCGTCACCATCGACAATGAGCTTGGTTAAGCGCGCTTTTTCGGTCGGATCCGTGACCTTGGCCACTTCCGTCCTTTGATAGTCAAGTTTTTGCGGAACGGTCATTTCGGTGGTAGCCACCATCAGCACAGCACTGGGCCCTGTGCCTTTAAAGAATAGGGTATGCGTTTCTTTTGATTTGGTGCGGAAGGTCTTTTTTAGTTTCCACCATTCGAAAACCGCCAGGACGGCTTCCTTGCCTTTGGCCACCACTTTGCCAATCGTAGCTCCGTAAAGCGCCTTCGCTTTATCGGCGATCCATTTCGCGACTTTCGCCAGGACTGAATCGACCTTGGCTCTGATCTTCTGGATCGCATCCCGAATCTTGTTTGTAATTCCACTAAGACGAAGCAAGGCCGCGAGAAAGTTGATCACCAGCGACAGTCCTCGTGCCAACCCCTTCTCCATCGCGTCCGCGGCCGAGCCAATGTTGCCCGCGGCAATCTCGCTAATCGATCCCAGAAAGTTCGAAATCATTTCCATGATCTGCTTGGCTTTCTGGATGAAGAACATGACCGTGTCGTAAATGCCGATGATCGCTTTGATAATGCCGGCGCCCGGGATGAAGATGCCGACCAGCCATTGAATTGCCTGCTCGATGATCTTCATCTTGATGAAATCTTTGACAGCTTCGACAAATGCGTCGCGCATCTCGGCCGCCATCTCTTTCAGTTGCTCCCAGGCGGCCATCGGGCCCTTGGTGATGAGCGTCTTGACCAGTTCGAATGTTTTCTCCAGCGTGGCGACCGCCGTCTCGCCCATCACGTCAACCATATGCTTGCGAATGTTCGCGTACGAGATGCCGATCATTTGCAGCGCCACGCTGATGATTCCGGGAAAGTCCCACGTCTGCGGCAGCACCAACCCTTCAAGCGAGCCGGTCAGCCACTCGAACAATGCATCCTTCAGATGTTTCAGAAAGTTCTTGCCGAAATTCTTGAAGCCGGTGATCGCCGCGTTCATCAGGTTCTTCACGAACTGAATGGGTTTCGTGAAGATCGCTTTCAGAACCGCGGCCCCTTTATTAATGATTCCTTCGATATCCGACAGCGAGAAGCCAACTTTCTCCAACGCCCAGGTGAAGAATTTCTTCGCCGCCAACAACAGCAGCTTGCCGAGCTTCGCCAGCGCACCGGCCATCGCCTCTTTCATCTTCTCGATCTTTTCATCGATGGCTTTGATGGCCGCGGTCTGTTTGTCTTTCAGTTTGTTCTGAAGATCTTCTTCCTTCTTCGCGACGAACTTATCGAGATCGTCCAGCTTCGAATTCATTTCATCCGCGGCCTTGGTGCCGATGTCTTTCAGCGCCGGGCCGAGCTTGTCGACATAGTCCTTGATTTGCGTGCGCGCCCTTTGCAGTTCGTCCTTACATTCCTGAATGACGCGCTGGTTGTCCGCCGAAATGTCTTCGACCAGTTTGTTGACAGCGGCGACGAATTTTTCGCGATTGCGATCGAAGATGGCCTTCACTTCCGGCAAGTCGTCCATTCCTAACAGCCAATCCTTCGCCTTGCGCGCCCAACCGAACCAACCGGAGTATCGTCTGTCCTTGAACGCATCAATCTCACGATTGACGGTGTCCTCGAATTCCTTCGTCGCTTTGTTGTTGCCTTCGTCGAAACGCTTCATTGATTGCGTTTCGAGATCCGCCAGCCGGGTCTTAACCTTGTTCTGCGCGGTCGTGTAGATGCCGTTGATTTTGGCCGCGACTTCTTCGCGTTTCTTTTCCAGCGCTGACTTCGCGCCCTGCTGCTTCGCCCTGGTCGCGCCCAGTCCGGTCTTGCGTTTCGCATTCAACTCCGTCCGCTGCTTTGTCTCTTCCTGCTTCAGTTGTTTCTCAACAGCCTGTCCCTGTTGCTGCGCAAATTTCTGCACGGCGATTGGTTCAGTCTTCGCCGCCGTCTCCATTCCCTTCTTTTCTTTATTCGCCACCGCGAGATCGCCGCTGTCGACCATGTCGAGCTGTTCCTGCGTGACGCCTTCATCCTTCAGCTTCTTGTCAGCTTCATTCGTGTAATTGGAAAGGTCGGTGTGCTCTTTCTGTAGCGGTGCGATGCCGTCATTGCCGAGATTCATCGTGCCCGTCGGCGGCGCAGCTTCCGTCGGCGGCAAAGGCTCCGGCTCGTGCTCGCGCGGCGCCGGCGGCGGCGTGTGGCCCATGTCCTGAAAGGTCGAGACGACCGCACTCTTGTCCGTCTGCATCGTCTTCAAGACTTCGGCGCCCACGTGCTGGCCCTTCATGTCGCGCTTGAAGTTGTCGACATCTTCGATCTTCTTCGGCACGTTCTCTTTCAATTTTTCCTGAAGGGCCTGCTTGCCTTTGTTCGCATCGACTTTGGGCGCCGGGCGATCACCAACGACCGTGACTTGCGCTGAATTGCTCTTCGATTGACCTTCGCTCGCGGGAATCAGCACGGCGCTTTCGGCCTGCGCGCGTTTCTGTGAGGCATCGTCGTGTGTCTGCTGGCTCTGGCGGAGTTGCTGTAAGCGCGCGAACCCTTTGGCCATGACCGGCGCGGCTTTCGATGCGAGGTACTGCGCTACTTTTCCCGCGCCGACTTTGCTAAGCGACGACGATCCTCCGGCGCGCGGTTTCGATCCACTTTTGCCTCCAGCTCCAGCCTTCTTGCCTTTGCCAAAAGATTTTAATTGCGTCTTCTTATCTTGTTTCTTATCGAGCTTTTTCACGTCGGGCACGGGTTTCGGACCCGGACCCTTCCCGATTTTGGTGATGGCCGCGCGCGCTTCGGTTTCCAGCTTGGCTGCCTGCTCGGCAGTCATGTCTGGCGGCAACTCGACCGTCTTGCCGTCTTTGGTTTTGAAATACTTCTTTTTGGAGCCTCCCGCAGATTTACCGCTTAGTCGAACGGCAGGAGCAGTGTCGGGGAACGGTCGCGCGCCGCTCCTCGCTGTCATCAACGGCTTGCCGGTCGGCGATATCGGTCGCGTACCGGTGCGCGCCGTCTTCGGCTTGACGATCGGCGACGCCGGTGTCGCAGGTGAGCTGGTTGTTTGAGTAGTTTCCGGAATCGCGTGCCGTCCCTTCTCTCAGAGCCGGCGCAACGGGCACACGCCTCCGGCTTTCCGATATTCGCGATCGATTGCCGCCTCGATCATCGCGGAAGTCACGATGCCACCGTCTTCGAGTGCGAGCAGCGACGCGTGCAACGCGGCGTTCTTGATCTGACCGCCCGTCATCACGCAACGCGTCGCCACTTCTTCCAGCAGCGAGAAATCAACCGAATGCGCGGGAGGCAGGTGCAGTTGCCAGATCGCCCAGCGCTCGGGCGGCGTCGGCGGCGAGAAATTGATCACGACATCCATGCGCCGCTGGAAGGCGCTGTCAATGCGTTCGCCCGCGTTCGTCGTCACCAGCAGGATGCCGTCGAACGACTCCATTCGCTGCAAAAGAAAGTTGGTTTCCAGATTCGCGTAGCGATCGTTCGAGGTTTGCACACTGGTGCGTTGCGTCAACAATGCATCACCTTCGTCAAGCAGGAGAATGACGTCGAGTTCTTCCGCCCGCGAGAACACCAGGTTCAGGTTCTTTTCCGTCTCACCAATGTACTTGTTGACGACGCTTGAGAGATCCACGCGATACAGATCCATCTGCAGGGTGGATGCCAGCAGTCGCGCCGCCAGCGTCTTGCCCGTACCGCTCGGTCCGCTGAGTAGCGCACGCACGCCGGCATTCGCCGTCGGTCCAGCTTGTTCCTGAAGGCTTTCACGATGTCGACAACGGCTGACCAAACTCTCCAGTTCATCGCGCGTCTCTTCCGCCACCGCCAGCTGGTCCCAATCGCCGGTTACCGAGAGGTGAGTTGCCAGCGCATCGAGTGCCTGTCGATTGAGCGAGCGCGTCGCGCGCTGAGCGTCAGCCAACGTAATCATTTCGCGCTGGCTCAGCGCTGCATAGGACTGCGCCAGACGCGCCGCTCGATGAATATTCCCGGCGGTCAAACGATAGCGATCACTGAGCATTTCGAGATTGACGAAATTCTCGGAAGCAGCCTGTTGCCAGTGACGGCGTCGTTGCTTTGCATCCGGCATTTCGAGATTAATCGTGATGGCTCGTTCTACACCGTCTCCGCTGACGCCGCCTTGCTTACCGACAACGATGCCGTATGGCGAGGTGCAAGCAGCGAGGCGCCGAACATCGACAGTTTCCTGCGGCGCCAGATCGAAGACCATCACGGGCAGCGCATTCAAGGCGGTCGCCAGTGGACCGGCGAGTCGCCATCGTTCGTCATTGACTGACGATGACGTGAATTCCACCAGTCCCAAGCCAAGTTCGCGCGCGATCGCGCCCAATAACGTGCGACGTCCGTTATGATTTGCGCTCCGCACCATCACGCCATCGGCCTGATGCGCAGTGAGTAGCGCGGGAATAGCGCTGACGCGTTCATGCAATGTCGGGGCGAGAATGAGTTGATTGATCGTCGGCAACTCAGCCGGAGATCGATAGCGAAAGCCTTGTCCACAGATTTCGTTCTGTTCGCCGCGCAACGCATCCCATAAAGGACTGGGCACTTCCATCGCCCATTCGAGACGCGGCGCCTCAGGATTAACAACCCGCACCAATCCGAGTTCGCACATGCGCCGCACATCCTTGCGCGGATCGCCCCACATCGTGTCGTCGCGGCCCCAACAATTCAAAAGGCCGGGCGTTACCCGATGCTGACCGGGCGTCCCTTGCATCGTTTCAAAGACACTCCCAAAGCGCAGGTCCTCTTCAATCAATCCGATCACGGTCAGCAGGATCATCGCGGAATGATTGAGACCGGCCGCCTTGCGCAGAGCGCGCAGCGGCAAATGTCCGACGGACTTCTTCTCCCAGGCACGCAGCGACTCAAGCCAAATCGAAACCGCCTGTCCCGAATTCACTCCATCGAGACCGCCATCGGCCAGTTCGTTGTTGTAACCGATCAGAAACGGAAACTCCTTGAACGCCGCTTCGCTCGAACCAAACACTTGCACTACGTGATGGAACAGACTGAGCACGGCGCCATAAAAGAACACCTTGAAGTGTTCCGCCGGAGTGGGTTCCAAATCCTGGAATAAATTCTTCCGCATCATTCTTATTCAAAATGAAAAGCGATTGAGCGACCGGCCGCAGGCACCCAACCTGGATCGCGATCCAGACCGGCAAAGCGAATCGGCAAAGGCAAATCGGACAGCGCAAAGAAAACGTCGACATGCGTGTCGGTGCTGCGAACGCGCGCGTAATGCCGGCAGAGCATTGCCGCTGCCGCAGCCTCAGATTCGCAGCCCAGGGCTACCCGCAGACGCGCGCGCACGTAAGGCATGAGCAAGGACAACCAGCGGGCTGCTTGACCACGCAATTCTGTCGCCCGAACGGGTGCAGGCTTCCGCAGTCGAGCGCGCGTCATCGCCGTCGACGAGAGACCGTAAGATCCGATCTCCCGATGTAATTGCGCCTGCACATCAGATTCCATGGGCAGTTCGAGAACTGTGAAGCCATCGGGGTGCTCTACTCGCAACCGGCCTCGGGTGGTGCTCCATCGCCACGGACTTGTGGCCGGCAACACCTGCAACCACTCTGGTGGCAAGCGCCACTCGTCACTGGGATTAAAACTTTCGCCAGCAGCTTTATCAGCCTCACGGGCACTCATTTTTGCGAGCAGCGACCAGACTGGATCTTCCGCATAGTCATCCGCGACCAACTCTCGTCCAACCAGCGCCACAAAGTCCCAGAGATTTAATTCAATGACAGTTGCTCTGGGCCTCGTGAAATCGCCGTATAGTTTCAGGTAGAGCGCGAGATTGATTAGATAGAAGCAGCCGCCGAGTTGTGTATCAATCTCAACCCATGGAGATTCGCTGACGGCATCGAGGGTGATCGGCGAACGTCGATTGTCGTCTGCGGCGAATGATTGGGCGGGCGCGTCGGCTTGGTCGCCGATTGGTTGCTGCCGCGGTGTGGTAATCGACTCTGGCGATGCATGTTCACCCACCCGCAAGCCAACTCGGTCGTCAAACGCATTTGAGTCTTCTGTCGGTGTACTCTCGGCGCGAACTTTTATTTGCTGGCGTGAGTGGCGGACGCGATTTGCCGGTTTCGGCTGGGGCTGCTGCGAAAGATCGCCAACCGCCACCGTGACTTGCGGCGAAGTCCGGTCACCGGGGTCCTCGGCCAATATTTCCTGATGCCTGCGAGAGGCAGGCGGATCGGCAGGCGGTGAAGTCAACGGTGGCAAAGTAGTGGTGACGTCGTCGGCTCCATATATGATTTCTTCCTGCCAACGTTCAACGGCCTTCGCAAATGCGATGGTCCGCGCATGTGAGGGCGACCGCAAAATCGTCAGAACGATGCCCAGGAATCGCCGACGCTCAGGCGAAAAGTCAGATGCTGCTGGTTCATTGCACCATGGTTCCCAGGGGCTCGTAGTCGCTCGCGCAGTGACGCTGTGCGATACATCATCTGCTTGTGTGTGGCGGTGTGCCGTGGTGTCAGTAGGCGTAGGCCGAACAATTGATAGCTCAACCTCACACACTGCGGCCAATTCCTGAATCGCAAAACTGCGAACTGTGCGTTGCAGAAGTTCGCGGCATTCTTTCTGCGTGAGTGCATTCGCAAAAGCTGCCGCTTTTTGCTGCCGTTGCAGTTGATCGAGCGCCGCCGGTACATACTGTGGGTGTTCTCGCCAGAGTTGCTTGACCACTTCGGAGGGATGACCTGCTTGCAGCAAAATCTGCCACCACCAACGCGCGCCGAGCAAACCAGTTAGCCAGTCGTTGGCGACGCAGGCCAGCATCTCGGCTTTATCGGCAAACAGCACGCACTCAGCATTGTCGAGTACAGCGCCACTCGCCGGACGGGCCGCGCGGCTCACTTTGCCGGCAATTGATTCTGTCAGGGCATCGCGCCAGGCTGCGCCACTTTCCAACTCGTTGCGCACCAGGCGCAAAGTTCGTGGGCGAGGATCCGGAAGACTGCGAATGCAAACAATCGAGGCGGGCGAAACTCCGGGAATTGAATAATCAGCCGACGACAACAGCGATTGCAGTCGCAACTGAAACGCCAACGAATCGTCGACATCGCCGACGATGCGAAGCCGTCTGATGTAATTCTCAGCGCCCGTAGTAAACATTACGCGACTGCCAACTCACTTCTGTCATTGCGCCCGCGGCGCAGATTGATAGCCCCACGAATCACCGCCGCGTAACCCCTGGCCGCGGCTTCAACCGAATAGTCAGACCGGATTCTTTGTTGCGCGCTGTTCCCCAACTGATCAGCGAGGCTGCGATTTCTCAATAACCGCAAGCTCAGTTGCACCAATTGCTCGACGTTGGCCGGATCGGCAAGCAATCCATCCTGGCCATCCCGGATCGCCTCCGGGACATAACCGCGATTAGAAGAGACGATTGGCAATCCGGCCGCCATTGCTTCGAACAGGTTCCAATTCGCAGCGCCCTCGAACAGCGGGAGCACGGCCAAATCCAAACAACTGATATGACGACGAAATGCTTCGTAGGGCATGCCGCCTCGCCAATGAAAGAAACTTTCGGACAAGCCGGCGTGCGCCAACGCATAACTCTTGAAACTGATCGGCCCCAGATACGTGCGCTCGTTGCCATAGATCGACTGCTCGTCTCCGATGACCAGAAATTGAACCGCCGGTTCAACTGCGCGCAGGCGTTTGGCAACTTCAACAAAGATATCGAAGCCGCGAATCGCCTCGAGCGTCCGCGCGAAGAAACCAACCAACGGCGTATTCAATGGCAGTCCCAGGCTGGCTCGTTCGTCCTGATTCGCGCGAGCCACAGTCGTGAATCCTTCCATCTGCACGCGCGTCTTTTGCTGCAACTCACCGGGCAGCAGACGCTTGGCGTGTTCCGAAGGCACCACGCAAAGGTCGGAATGCATCATGCTGGCGTAGAGCAACGCCTTGTAGCTTTGACTGCTGAGCAGCATGTCGAACGTAATGGGGAATTCGGGCCGCGCCGTCATGGATTGATAGCCGGGCAGTTCGGCGTACGAAATGACGGCAGCGTTCGTCAGATCCCGCAGATGAAGCGTGGATCCGAACGCCGCGTGGCCCACCACGGCGTCGAAGTGATAAGCGTTATCAAGCGCGACAAATGTATGGGCGATGCCACGGCCATTTCGCATGCCTGCCTCGAACGGCAAGGCAAACGGATAGCTGTAAGGGTTCGCTTCGCCGTCCGGCCGAAATAGAAAATACGGCATGGTTTGTCGCGCCGCCCTGATCGCGGGCCCACAACCTTCGTGAGCCAATCCAAAGCATTGGAAGTTCGGATGCTGATTCAGTTCGTTAGCAAGGCTCGTGAACTGACTCGGAAAGGACGGATGCACGAAAAGAACGCGCAAGAATTCATCGCTATCCGCGGCACCCTGCTGCAAACGACTTGTTCCGAACTGAGTGATCATGCGACTACCTCGGTTGGTTCACATTAATGTCACCGACGTTGGCGCCGACTACATTTTTAGCAATGCCAATCACCGCGGTCGCGTGCTCGACACTTACCTTCATCTGCTTAGCCAGCGCCTCGGGTTCTGCCATCGAAACGTCCTTGACCGTATTGATGCCGGCTTTTCCCAACGCCGTGCGTTGGTCCTTGTCGATGCCCGGCAGCGCCCCGGCGTCGGCGTCTTCCGGGAATATCGCGCTTCCGGCCGGCAGCACCGTGAACGACGGCGGGGCCACATTCATCCCGAGGTTCGGGTCAAAACTCATACCGACAGACGGATTGATGCCGATATCTCTCGTGGGATTCATGCTCCGGGTAGGATTCATGACGTTCTCACCCAACGTCGGCTGCATGAGCGTGGCAATGAAAGTGTTGAGGCCGCCGGTGGGAATCATCGTTGGCGTCATCAGCGTCGGGAAGAACGTTGGAAACGTCGTGAACGTCGGAAACGTTGAAAACGTTTGCGTCAGCGTCGGGAAGAATGTTGGGAAAAATGTGAACGTCGGCATGAGCGTCGTCGGCAAGGTCTGCGTCGGATTGAACGTCAGCGTCGGCGTAAACGTAAACGTCGGCTGTGTAGGTTTGATCCCACCCTCGATCGCGGCAAGCCGATTCTCAATCTCATCCAGTCGCGCCAGAATCGCGTTCATGAATTCTGCCGTGATTAGATCACCCGGTTGGACTCGTTGTGTGTGCGTGCCTGAAACCACGCCAATACCTAATACTTCTGGCATCGCTGACCTCCTGTAGTTTTTTGCCGAACAAAGGCCCGGCAGTTTCAAAGAATTGCGTAGTTGCTGTAATTCCAATGGCCAAGGTTGTAGCGACCCGTGCCCATCGGGGGCATATGACCGCTGGCGAAAATGATGAACGGGTGCGTTAGGCTCTTGCCCAGTACGTTTTCCCGCACGCGATAGAGCCAGATAACCTGGTGCTCGCTCAGATCGATTGCGCCATAGAGTGTCGATGAGCGGACCAATTCATCTACCTGAGCTACGTCGATGAATACCTCGTCCCGAACCGTGATTCCATTAAAGAATGTGTTTTTATTGAATCCAGTTGAATTGGCGCTGCTCAGCGGCAGCAAGCCGACGGGCGGCAAGTAATTGAAAACGGCCAGCGCCTGCACCTGTGCCGGATTGCTGCTGCGCAGGTCTTCGAGTTGATCGCGGAATTGCAGCAGGCGGGCCTCGGCAGTTGCCAGGGCAGCCTCGCATTCAAATGGCGGCCACTCGCCGGCCGACGTGTGGGCCAGTTGCCGCCGCACACTCCACGCGTCAATAAACTTGATGCCGTCCTTCGTCCAGCGCAGCACTGCCAGCGGCACCTCGCAATCCGTGAGCTGTTTGGGACGCAAGCCGTCGAGCAGTCCCCATTCCGAAACTGTTTTGCCAAAAGGATCTTTGAGGAACCTACTTGATTCCTCGACCCCAAAGCATTTGTACGCAACCACATTGCGCAAATGACCTTCATCATTCAGTTCGGCTGACGTGATTGGCGGATCGATTTGAATCAATCGAAACTGCACCGCGCTGACCGTGGTGTCCGAGTTGCACGTGGCCGCCGCAGGATTCATCCCGTTGGTCATCGCGCGACCTGCATTGATTTCCGCGGGCGCGATGGTCAGCAGATAGACTCCCGCATTAGCCACGTAAGCGCCGGTTTGCAGCGGCTGGCACTCGCTGAATATCTTCGACCTGACGGTTGCACTGGCCGTGCGCACCAGAGCGACGTCCGCGCGCGCGTCGAGCATTAATGTCTGCCCGCGACGATTGATGGCCAGGCCGGCGCTAACGCTCACCGCGGGCGATTCCTTGCTGGACTTCGCGGCCCTCGTCACCTCCAGCCCATACGCCACGCCGTCGCCGACAGCTTTGCCGAGCCGCCGGTCAGCCTCGCGGTAAGCCGACTGTTCGAGCGTGAGGTCGCGCGCGCTCAACAAACGGCCGTTGAAGAAATTAATCGACTGGATGCCGCCATTCGGTACCGGTTGTTGGAGATCGATAAGTGAAGCCATTGCCAGGTTCCTCGATTACTCGGATCAATTGCTCGCGATGACGTGCCAGGCCTTTCCGCCTGAGACCAACTGAACGGACTTGAATTGGGCCGTCAAAGCCACGAACGCTTTGCCGTCAATCTGGTCGGGCGCTAGTGAAACCACCCTTACCTGCGAGCCGGTGGTGATTCGTTTGATCGTTACCACCCGGCCCGGATCGTCCGCAGCGGACGGCAGGTCCACTTCGATCGCGCCTCCCTGCGTATCACAAAGAACGAGTTCGTCGCTTGAATACAGATGGACAGTCGCAGCTCCGCTGACAATGCGAGTCTTCATTTCACTGGGTGCATGCTGACGGACGCCGCAGGTGATCCAGTCCTGCAACATGCGCAGGTGAATCACGTAGGGACGCGCGCCGTCCGCAACGACTACTGGCGTGTCCCCGACCTCCACTCCCCCCGGCGAATTCATCGTCACCGGCACTTCCAACTCAGCCAGCAGCACGCAGTCCTCGTCGCCCGCGTTATCACCGGGAAGATGAGTCGCGGCGCACCCGTGCCAACGCGCGATCCACCTCGGCCTCAACTCAGTCACCCACAGGCGGAACGCTGCGGCCATGTACTTGCACAGGTCCATCGACTGAATGTGCAGCGAAAATGGGGGCGACCCGAGCATGAAATCCGCGGGCGGCGACGTCAGTGGCCCATCCGGAGGTGAAGTAAACCAGGCCGACGCCGCGTTGCGAATCGCGTTCAGAAATTGATTCATGGGGGTCGAGAAGCCGAATGAGCGCACCGGAACCTGCCTGAGCCATACGACAAAATCGCGAATTGCATTTTCCTCGCGCTGACCCGGTTTCTTCAGGCGCAGTTGTAAACAGAAATCGTCCTTGACCCGGGACGGAGCCATTAACTGATCTTCACTGCGACAGGGTTCGCCGGCGATCGGGACGTTATCGACTTTGCATTCGCGATAACACAGCACGACGTACATCGTCACCGATGAGTCGAGTGGTGAGCCCAGAGCGGCAGACGCCTCGTCCTGGTGGTCGGCAATCCAATTCTCCAGGTAGGCGCACTGAGCGGTCGGCACGCAGATCATCTGTCCTCCGGGACTAAGGGCAACTCCCGGTTCTACCACCACGCGCGGGCCTTTCTCGGCGTCAACGTCTGAGGTAACACTCAATCCGCGGACCGTGCCGTAACCGATCAGGTCGCGCATCATCCACTGATCGCGGCCGGACAAGTAAGCGAACTCCTGCGTAAAATCATCGACACCGAGCACCATGCCGAGGCTGTAGTTGACGTGCTTCGCCGGATCCGGCGTTGCCGTCGAAGTCATGTTGGTAGCTGATGAGAAACAACTCATAGTTATTCTCCTTAATTGGGAGTCATTCCCAGGGCGTCTCGACCGAGCACGTCGCGATCGCTTGCGTCTTCCAGCGCCGGTGTTGCGAGATAGCTTTCGCCCACAAAGCCGCGCCCGAGAACCAGACCCGGCAAAAGCTGCGGGGCACGACTTCCCTGGTCGAGCACTGTGTCGAGTTGCAGACGCGACTCACCGACCCGAAACATCGCCCAATAGAACCGCGCGTCGAACACCGTGTGCGCGGGCTTCTCCAAATCGACTATGCGCCGGCAAAGGTCCAAGCGTCGTTGATGTTCATCGGTGTCAAATGCCAGCGCAGCCGGCACCGGCAACAACACGGTGAAGCGATGCGCGACGCTTTGCATGCGCAGCACGATGGTTTCGAATTGAAACCAATCGTTCAGTGGCGCGTCGTCGCGGGGCAATTCGTCCGGCAACGGCACGACTTCAAAGCTCGTCCAGTTCGTGCCGTAGGCGTCATTCAGCGCGTTGATGCGGCGATATCGACGCGCCAGGAAGTCCTGCCAAAGCTGCCGCGAACGCAAATTTGTAAGAGCCGCGACGTGATCCGACCAGTCTGTCTGCGGCTGTGTGATTTTCGGCAAGTCGCGCGGCACCAGGACATCGGTGAGATGAAGGTAATCCGTCTGATGCGCAATGTTCAGCTTTGAAACTGTGCCGTATTGATCCCACAGAAACGTCTGCCACGATCTCTGTTCTGCGCCATAAATCGAAGGAACAAAGCCGAGCGTCTGCTGTGAGAACTCCATCCACTTCGCGCGTTCATCGGCGTCGGCCGGCTGCAGCAACGGATATTCGAGCGCCGCCGTCCCGGACGGATCGACAAAGGCTGAATACTGTTGGTTGAGACTGGCGCGGCCTTGCGACGGCGACCAGGTTGTTGATGCCGTTTGCACGCCGACACCTGCGGAAGGGTCACCGAGAGTGACCGGCGAGCGCTTTCGCGTCAGATACTTTTCGATGATGCGAATCTGTTCGCGCCGTTCCGCATTCGGTGAACTTGCGAATATTTTTTCGTCGGCGCACGGGTCGAGTGCCAGGTGCAGCGCCATCGTCAGCCCGCGCATCGTGCCGCGGTACTGGAAGAAATCCATCGCATGCCTGATGAACATGCGACGCTTGGGCTCGTCCCAACTTGGATCGAGCGCAACGTCAAACCAGCCGGCCAGCCACTCCAGAACTTCGCTGGGCGCACTGCGCACGTCTAGCAGAATCTGCGCCGCGGCAATCTTGTCCTCCAGAGTGGTGTGCAGTCCCTCAACGTTCGCGAGAAAGCGGTCCAGGAACGACGCTGACTGATCGTCCTCGCGATAAACCGACGGCAGATAATTTGTCAGATACGAGAACCTCGGATAGTAAGCACGCATTGCAGAGATCCGCGGCGAGTTGCGCTCGTCTCCGGTGAGCACCAGCTTCAGTTGCAAATAGCGGCCGCGGGCGCGTTGGAATAATAGCTCCCACGTTCCGTCGCCGAGTTTTAGCGTCGCGGACTGGCCGTTACTGGATCGACTGAAGCGCAGAAAAGGAAGCTCTGATCCATCCGCGCGCCGGTAAGGTTTGGGTTCGCGTTGCCATTGCGTGAGATACAAATCGTTTTCACTGTTCGCCGCGCGAGTCCATACTTCAATGCTCGTGTCGGGTGGAATACACGCGTCGAGCATCAATCGATGCCAGACACAGTCGGGATCGCGGCCGTCGAGCGCATTCGTCAGCAGCGTCGCCGCGGGAACGTAACGTGGCCGGCGTTGCTGTTTGAGGGGAATCCAATCTTCAGCGAAATCGTAGTAGGCGTCCGTGTCGGTTGCGACCAGGGCCTTTCCGCCAAACAGGCGCATCGGGAAGTATTCGGCAATCGGCTGCAACACGATCTCTTCGTGACTCAAGCAAACGCGGAATGCATAGGTCTGATTCCCCTCGGACCCCGCCACGTACAAGCGGTCGGTGAACTGGCGCCGGTCATCGCAATGCTCCGGCACAAACGCGATGTCGTAACCGATCAGCTTGAAGTTCTCTTTAGCATCAGCCTCAATCAGATCAAGAATCGTCGCCGTCGAGATTTGATCGGGCAGAAGGTCGGCGTATCGATAGCGACAGATGCGAGAGAACTGTTGTGCCGGATCGTAATCAAGAATCAACACCGTGCCGTCCGGGAGCGCTTCGATCGCAATCGGATCGACCGGAATCTCCGGCTGTTGCAGAGAGAAACTCGATGGGAAGGTTCGACCTGAGGCCTGCCGTAGAGAACTTCCATCGGCCGGTTGAAACTCATCTTGAGTATCAGCCGCGAGAACAGATCCACCCGCGTCTCCGCCGATGACATTGAAATTCCGATCGAGCGCCCAGTAACAACAATTAACTCGATCCAGGATCCACACGCCGCCGCCAGGACGCGCGGCCATATCGAAAGGCACAAAGGCAACCTCGGCAGGCCAGAGAACCTGGCGTGGGTCGCCGCCGCCAAAGAGATCGAAAATCAAAAGCCCCGCTGGTTCGGTGGTCCCGACAACAAGGTAATGATTTTCGCTGACCGCCAATCCACCGAGTTTGATTGACGGCGGTAAGCTCGCATCGATAACCGGTTGAAAATCCTGCTCACTCTCACCACATGGGCAGTGATCGTCGAGGCGCCAGAAATCAGTCGTCTGAGACGAACCTGACGACAGGACGCGGAGTCTCGTGCTGGTTTCATCGATCCAGTACCAGTTACCAAAACGATCCCGCGCCGCGCCACGTCGATTCTCAACCGCAGGGGCGCTCCCGTTCGGCGCAAAGTTGAACAGTCGCGGCTCAAGCGTCAGCTCACCCTGCTCGTCATTCCAACGAAGCCCGATCGCATGCTGCTGCGCTGCTGTCTGCCAGGCAGTTTCGACTAGCAACTCTTGACCTGCATCAGTCGTGGCTGAGCACTTCGCCCAGTCATCGCGGCCGAAGAAAAGATGAAAACTGGTTCCGTTGGCGTCCATTCGCTAACACTCCTCCGGAATCACGGGCACCGGCACGACCTGCGATCCGGTTGACCCGCTTGACGCAGTCGTAGCCGGAGTCTGGCCACGCAATTGATCGAGATCCATCGGGTCACCGATGGTCACGCTGATCCCCATCACCCGCGGCAGTTCTAATCCGCTGATTGAAATCTGATCGGCTTTTGGTAAGTCCCCCTCGGCAACGTAGACGTCATTCACCAGGAACACGCCGGACACGCGGGAGGCGACCGCGAGCAGTTCTCGCGCGGTGACTGCTTTGTAAAGTGGCCATCCGTTCTGCGCCGCGACACTCGACGAACTTGTGAGCGAGGTCAGCGCGGTGCTGGTGGTGGATGACTTGGACAGCGGCGCGAGATACTCCAGCAGCGCCTGCTTCACCGCCTCGCGCACCTCTGATACTGCCACGCCCGAGATAACGTTGATGCCGGCCGAAACCCAGATCTGTTTGTAGACCGGACCCTTCAGAAATAGTTCGGTGGTGACGAGCCGGCGCGGATCGAGATAACCACAAATCGTGTTCAGGAAGATTTCATCGGCGACCGGCGCATCAGGCTGCTTTGGATCGTTGCGCGGAATCAGCATGAGCGTCACCGCGCCGGGCGCGTCACCCGGGGAATTGGGCGTGAGCTCGGGATTAAAAGCCGGAATTACCTCGACGCGGCCGATGTCCACCCCCGGCGTGCGCAGCGTAATCGTTTTGAAGTCATCCGCATTGACCAATCGGTCGCGATGCTGCAAGTAACGGGCGATCTGTTTCTCGCCGGCCGCGACGGTTTCCGCTTCGGTTCCGTTCCAGGTACGCACCGGGTTGCTGACCTTGATGCCGGCGGGCAGCGCCGGACTACTGCTGATTGAACCGGCGCCGACATTGCCGGCCGACCCGACTCCGTAGTCGTAACTGACGCGCATCTTCGCGCCGGCCGGCGGGCGCTTGCCACGAAAGCCATCGCCGAATTTGATTTGCCCGGCTTCGGGATCCACGACATAGACTTCGCTGGGCAGATCGGCCGGAGGCTTCGCACCCGGCGGCTGTTTCGGATCAACTACCTGCACCTCCGGACCAGCGCTGAGCAAGTCATCGATTTCTCTCCATTGCTTCACCTCGCCGGCCGGCGAAGTGACAATCAAACGAACCGAGTTTGGCACCACGGGTTTGCGCGCCAGCGTCACGATTTGATCCGGTGTGCCCGTGCCATCCGGCAACAATTCGTTGACGACATGCGCGCGCTGCTTCACCGGCACGGTGTTGATGCCGATCCAAACAATTTTTGCGCGCACTGCGGCAGAAGACTGAACACGAATCCAGGTGATAACCCGATCATTCAACTTGCTGTCTTCGAGCGACGGTGGGAATTCCTCCACTCCCTGCTCCAATGGATCGAGGTTGGTCCATAACTTGAGCTCGCTCTTTGACGGCAACGTCAACTCGACCACTCCGGGCGATTCCAGCACATTTCCCTGCGCATTCGTGGGCAGCGGTTTGTAGGACGGATGACGACGCGCCGGATCGTCCGGCAACAAACCATCCGCCGCCACATTTGGAATCAAATATTGAAGCAGCGAGTCGCTTTCAGGATTCGCGTTACCGCCGGGCGCGAGATGCTGCGCGGCTTGTTCAATGGCCGGCACCACTCCCAACGAAACCGTCTTGCCGGCGATCTTCTCACGCACCGTGTCGCGCAGCTTTTCCAGCGCCACCTCAGGTGAAGAACCGTCCGCGGCAGGTTTGTCGTTCGCCCGCACGAGCAGAGCAATCCACAGAGAATGATCGATGGTGTCTTCGCTAATCGAAACTTCGCTGCCTTCCTTACCTTCGACGGGCACAGTGCGATAGAGCTGAATGTCGGGTTCAGCCCCGGGGGCCTGCTTGTAGGACGCGTACAGTTGTTGGTAGTACGCGGTCACCGAAGGATCCTGGTTCGTATCTTTTTGCTTGTAATAAACGGCGGCCTCGATCGGTAGCACGTCCAAACCTTGATCCGTCCGAAACGGGACTTGCCCGGCGCGGACCTCGATACCGCTGTTGAGTGTGATTGTTTCCAGCGGCCCACGATCGTTGGTGAAGCTCACCAGGCCGATGGCTGACGATGAAGGTTGCAGCGGCACACCCAGGAGTTGCAGGAATTTTCGGCGGTTGCGCTCGGGGATTTGGTTCGCGCGATAGAGCAAGTTCTCAGTCAGGAACGCAAACAGCTCGACCAGCGTGACGCCCGGATCGCTTTTATTGAAATTCGTCCATTCAGGATTGTGCACCGGGATGCGCGCCAGCGCTTCGTTCAGCAAATCCTGATAGCGACGATTATCGATTGATGGAATCTGCAACGGCATCGTTTCGTTCCTGACTACGTTCCCAAGGTCACAGATAAGCTGACGCGTTCGACGGTCTGAGTCGCGATCAGCTTGTAAGTTATGGTGGCGATCGCCGCGGTCGCATCGTTCTTGTCGGCATCGACGTTGACTGATTCAACGTTAATGCGGGGCTCCCACTGCGCGAGTTCTTTGGTAATTCGATCCTGAATCGATCGGCGCGTCGCGACCGTGTTCGGCTCGAATAGGAAGCGCCCGAGGCTGCCGCCAAAACCCGGCGTGCGCAGCCGCTCCGGCTGTTCAGTCATCAGAATCACGCGAATCGACTCGCGCACGTTGGTCTCGCCCTCCGACCATGCGACGCGACCATCGGCGCCCACTCGCGGTGGAAAACTGATTCCCTTTCCAAAGATTTTTCCAGCGTTCGACAACATGATTGCTAACTCTTCGACTTAAATTTCGGCAGCGGAAAACAGAAAATGAAAAACGGCATCCAGCGAAAGATGATGTCTAGCAAACTGACGATAATCATCAGCATCAGCAGCGCGCAGATGGTGATGATGGGAAGCGACAACGAACACATCATGCCGACTTCGATTCCGCCGGAAACGCATGGTCCGCCGTCCGCCGAAAGATCTTTATGAAACGGCCACGGCAGAACCGATAAGACCAAATCGGCCAGCGTCATTCCCTTCACCCGATTGATTTGCCCGCACAGCATGTCCGAGATCATGAAGGCCGTGTTCTTGTCGAACTTGCGCAGGCCGCCGGGGGACGTATCGATCGGCAGAGCAATACGAATCGGTCGCGCCGGTGCGTCCGGATCGAAAAATCCGGCCATCTGAAACTCCCTGCTTGGATCGCTCAACAGAGGCGGATCGATCGGGCCGCACTCAGGCCGTTCGAAAACGCAACGAATGACATACCAACCTTCACGCATGTCCATCGGCTGCTGAGAAATCAGCGGATTCGTCGGAACCTCGTCGGCAGGCTCGGCCGGCAGGGCCTTCTCGATGAGTGCGGCCAGGGCATCAACCTTGGCGAGACTTTGATCGAGATTGGTTGTCTTAGGATTTACCTGCGCCGCTGCGAACTTCGGATCTGCGAGCGGAAAAAGAAATTGCGGCCAGAGGTCCTGGGTAGGATTCTTTGAGCGGTCGTAAGCCGACTTCACCGTTTCGAGATTGGTTTCGTTGTCGCCACTCTTGACCGTGACCAGGGCGTCTTTGAGTGAATCCAGGACCTGACTTGAGGTGTACGATGTTCCCTGCCTGAGCGCACTACGATTCCCCGAATCAAAGGTCGTAGCGTTAATTGCGTTGACCAGAGCTGACTCGTTCGCATTGAAAGGCGCGTCTCCGGCTTCAGGCGATTGGCCATTCAGCAGCCGCCACACCCGCGGCGTTTGCTTCATCAAAAGATTCGCGAAGTCGAGTACGATGTACCACGAGCCTGTCTGGATCTGCTCTCGAATCGATTTCAGATTTGCCGGCAAAGAAGCCGTAGGCAGTGGCGTTGGTGGCGGAATCGGATCGCCGACAGTCGTCGGCACCGGACTCCCGCTATTTAACGCATCGGCCACGTCTGCCTGCTCAAGCAGCTTCTTCCAGGGTTCGGTAACCTTCGACCAGAACAGATGCATGCGCGGATCGGGAGGCGGCGGAATGTCTCGCACCGGTTTGGGATCGCCCGGTTGTTGTTGAAAGCCGGCGGCCATGTAAGCCTCACGCTTGCCAACCGGTATCAATCCCGCGAGCACGCGACGCTTCAGGCCGTCGTCCTGCGCATAGTTGAGCGGGAACAACGGCAGTTTTTCTTCGCCCTCAATCAGCTTCTCTGAGTCTGCCCTGGGAATGCGTCGCCACGAATTTCCACGCTCAGACGAGATGAATGCGTACTCTTCCCAGGTGTTCACATCGAAATCCGGCAACGCCGCTTCGATATCGAGTTTTCCCGGCGGGAACATTCGTCGCAGGACGAACGTGGCGCTTTCATGCCGCGCCGGATTAATCGCATGATCGGGCAAACCTATTCGCTGACAAACAAGCGACGAAGCGATCAGGTAGAAGCGTTGATGCGCCGGCTGATAGAGCTTAAAAAGTGGCTGCGGCGACGGAGGCGTCGCAATCAATGAAGATATTCCTTTGCCTCCGGGGATGAGTGACGCGTTCCTGGCGCGCGCGGCGGACAGACCGAGCCGATTCATCGTGCGGGCAAAGCGCGGCACCGGCAGAGCGGAAGGCGCGGTAGGCGTCGGCCCGCGCCACGTTTCCGGCACAGCAATCTTTTCAACGAGCCGCGCCGGATCTTCTTCGAGCAAATTCACCACGTCGTTCATAAAGTCGTCGCTGGCAAAGCGCAGAATCGCAGGTCGCCGAACAATCTGGCGGCGTGTATTCGCATTCGCGGCACCCGTGGCGTGCGGCCACAGCGGCGGCGGCGATGCCCATTGAATTTGATCCTTCGCCATTAATTCACCAGATGTTTCCCGCGCCCGGCGTGTAGGAAGCGCTGATCACGCTGTTGCTGATCATCGTGTCGCATTGCACTACGCCACTGAACTTCGACATGCCGGCATCTACTGTCACCATCCCGGCTGAGACGGCGACCTGCGATGCGTTGATGGTGACTTTCGCCGAGGCCGTGATCGTGATGCCGCTGGTCTCGAGCTTGATCGAGTTGCCATTGCTGTCTACGATCTCGACCGCACCGGGTCCGTCCTTCATCGTCATCTTTTGGCCGCCCGGCGTTTCGAGAATCAGTTTTTCCTGTCCATCCTGATCGTCGAGCGTGACCTTTACGCCATTCCGCGAACGCAAAACCTTCTTGTAGTTGTTGCCGGCTCCGTCCATCGATTCCGGCGGCGAGTCACTGCCGTTCCACAGCGCGCCGATAACGTAAGGCCGCCGCGGGTCGCCGCCTTCAAACACCACCAGCACTTCGTCGTTAACATCGGGAATGAACCAACTGCCGCGATTATTCCCGGCCATGAAAGTCGCCAGCCGCGCCCAGTGCTCGTAGCTCGCCCCGCCCGTGTCAGCGGCCCACGGCAGCGAAATCTTCACGCGTCCCTGGCCGTCTGGATCCTTGATGTCCGTCACCAAGGCCGGAAACGCACCGTACCAGCGGCCGCCTAAGCCGCTGGGGACGCGGACGTCGAGGATCATTTCGAGTGGTGCTTTGTCGCCCATCTGTTTTCTGTGGCACAGACTTCAGTCTGTGGAACTCAAATGCAAACCAATCACAGACTGAAGTCTGTGCCACCATTACTTGCCAATGCCGAGCCGTTCAGCGCGGAACTCGGTCCGCAAACCTTTACCAGTGTCGAAGATGTGCTTCACATCAACGACGTAATACTTGCCGTTGAAGAGCGGCCCCAACTCGGCCAATTCGACTTTCGTACCAACGCGCAGCGTCGGTTTCGTCGTCGCGACGCCATGCCCGACCACAAAGCGCCGCGCGCTCATCTTGAAAAACGCTTCGGCTTCATGCTGCGCTTCGTCATGATTCAAGGGCACGGTGTGGGCGATTGCTTCTTTGCGCGCGCCCAGCGCAGATTGCAGGATGCTGACGCCGCTGGTGTCGCCGTTGAGCTCGCTGCTGATGATTGAGTCGGTCGCCTCATATTGCAGCGCCGATTTGCTGGAGACGTCCCAGCCATTGACGGCGACACTGGTCCGCTGCATCGCCAGGTCAGCCAGCACGGTGAACTCGCGCAGCTCGTTTCCATAGCTCATCTTGAGATCGGCGCCGTTGCGCGAGGTGTGCGACTTCGCATTCAAGGTGTTTCCGTCCATCCAGACTTCAGCGTCTACTGAACGCGCCCGCTCGCGAATGAACGCGAGATCGCTCTGATTAACTTGCGCGAGTACTTTGTAAGTTGGACCCGTAAGATCGACGCTGGGACTCAATCCATGATCCGTGGCGATCTGATTGACCACGTCTGAATCGCTCAGGTCGGTGAAGGTCCGCGTGCGACGGTTCATGCGCAGGTCTTGAAAGCGATCTTCAGCGAGCACGCTAATCTCCGGCGATTTCCCTTCCCCAAAGTTTCCTTCCAGCGCCATGATTTTTCCCTGAAACAGCGAATCGGTTGCCAGCTTGATCTGAAAGTCTTTGCCGAAGTCGAGGATCTTCCGATCGAAGAAAAGGAAATCAGTCTTGTTGTTTACTGAGCCCCAGTTGCCAAATCTCGCTTCGCAGCGATAAAGACCCGTGGTGTTCTCGGCGATGATCAAGCTCTGAAGCTCAGGATTGAGCTCAGGCACTTCCTGACCGCCGACGAAGCACGTCGGTCGTGACGCTTTTAGTCCTTCAGAATCGTCAGCCATGTTTGCTAGTAGGCGCGCACCCGTTCGTAACGGTTCGCCTGCATCTCCACGATTCGCTCGATGTCATGTTCCGACGGCTGCTCGCCGCCCTCGCCGCCCCCGCCTGCCTCTAATTCCGCGGCGCGACTCTTGGGCGCGGCGGGTTCAGTTGTGACTTCACCAACTGCGATTGCCATTTCACACTCCTAATGAAGCGCCGCCGGAAAGCGATACGCCTGCTTGCAGATCGACGCCGGTTTGCAGATCGACACCGGCTTGCGTCGAAATTCCCGCGGATGAACTAACGTCGATTCCAAACCCGAGACCTGCCTGAGCGGAGCCACCTAACGAAATACCGGCGCTCACATTCATGTCGAGTAGTTGTCCCGGTTGCAGCATGCGCGGATTCTCGATCCCATTCGCGGCCGCAATGTCCTGCCAGTTATCGCCCTTGCCCTGACTGTCGGCGAGGTTCTGCACTGAAGAGCCGGCCGGCGCCTGAGTTAACGGACGGGTACCCGGCGTGGGCACGTTAGGAATTTCGGTCTTCCCCACCTGGATTTCGGTAATTTCCTGCTGCGTAAGATTTATCGCCACGCTGGCGCGCAACGGCCGGCCGTCGCTCGAAAAGAATTCCAGCGACTCTTCCAGCGACTCCATGATTCCGTCGAACTGAAACGAGCCCCAACTGAAGCGCACCACCGGCGGAATCTTTTTGTCATCTGATTCGCCGGGCTTCGGCGTGATGAAATAGGCGACCTTCTTGGTGAGCTTGCGCACATCTTGCTCTTCAGTTTGGCCGGGTGGCATGGGCGCGGTCACGTCAAACCAAAGCTGCAAACTCAGCTTGGTGGTGCCCGGCCCAACGAATTGCTTCGCGGGTGTTCCTTTCTTGGTTCCCGAGCTTTCAGGCTTGCTGATCTGATTTGAGAAACTGACCTTGAGTGTCTCAGGATTGAACTGGACCTGACAGTTCTTGTCTGGATTAATCTCAGACTTGCCGTCCGCGGACAGTTCTCGCAATTCAGCTTTTGCCAGATCAGCCATCAGTCATTCCTCAGGTTTGCGGCTTTTTCAAGGTCAATGTTTCGTATGCCAGTTGCAGTTCTTCGATCGCGACCGCGCCGTCTTTGGCGCTCAGCGGCGGCGACTTCAACTTCACCGGCACACAACGCGACAACAAAAACCGCGCGCGCTCAGTAGTACCGTCCGACGCGAAGATGACCACCTCGGCATCGGCGCGCAGCGCCTGATTGGTCAGCATCAGGTTGAACCAATCCCAGAGATCGAAGGTCGAAGTCATGCCGCGCTTCATCGTCACCTGCCCATACTTGAAGCCGCCGGTCAGCCGAATCTCTTTCCCATTGTTGCCACCTTCACGAATCGTCTTTACGTCCATCGTCATTTCCAGGCCATCGCATTCGGCAAACGCCGCGTCGCAAATCTGCTCTGCGACACCCTCGACCCTGATCTCGACCGAGAAGTTGAACGCAGTGAACGGCAGCGCAACCGGATTTCCCATTTACCGGACCTCCAGAGCCAGACTGCGTTCGCTCGTTTGCACCAGCCGAATCGTCAAAAACGTCATTGGGAGCGATGGCGCGACCTTCAACTCAACGATAAATCGCCCCTGATCGACGCTCTGCGGCGTGTTCAAAGCATTATCGACAACTACCTGATAGGCCGATGCGGGCGTAGCGCCGGCAAACGCGCCGCGCTCGAACATGCCGTCCAGCATCTGCGTGAAGCCGCGATCGACCGCGCGCCGAAACGCGGGCGAGTTAGGCTCGAACACATAACGCGCACCGAGGCGCAGCGCTTGTCGTCGCAACAGAATCAACAATCGGCGGACATTCATCTGGATGAGTTCGGGATCGTCGCTCAGGGTCTCTGCATCGAGCACGAGAAAACCGCGCGGTTCCTGTCTCACCAGATTGATCCGGGCTTCCTGCAGGTCGAACCACCGAGAGCGGTTGATAGGCGGTTCCAGCGACACGACCCCGCGCATGGGTTGGTTGGCAGGCGCGATCCAGGCGCCGCGACTGAGCGCGCGATCTGCGAACAGACCGGCGACCGCGCCGCACGGCGGCATGCGCGTCAATCGATCATCCTCGTTCTCTTCACGCTCGATCAGCCACGGATGAAACAGCGCGCCGTAAGTCAGGTCGTTCAATTCGCCGGAAGTTAACGGCGAAACCAGGCTGCTGAGGGATCTGACGCCGGACTTCAGCAGTTCAACATGGGCGATCGCGGCATCTTCGCGATAATGAGCGGGCAGCGATAACAAGCAGACCAAATCGCCGCGCGCGGCGCACATCCGCAAAGCGGATCGCTGGACCGCGAGGAGCACGTCAGCCAAAAACTCATCTGTAGCCGAAGCCTCATTCGAATCTTCAATCACCCAACGAATCGCCTCGCCTACGCGGATGCCGATGCCATTTGACCAATCGCTGAACTGCGCGCCGACAAATTTGCGCACCCGATAAAAGTAGTCGCCCGATTTGCGTCCATAGAGCGTGAAGCTGTTTGCCCGCCCCGAATAGATCGTCTCGGCTTCTTCGAAATCTGCGGACCCTTCCTGAAGTTCGAATCGACCATCAATCGCTTCCGGTGCGTTCCACGAAAGCGTGAACGTTCCTTCTTCAGAGATGCTCGTTGAGGAAGACAGCACCGGCGCATCGATTAGCTTGATCGAGCAATCAAGAAAGTTTCCCCATTCCGGTTCAGGCACACCCTTGATTGGGCCGGCCGGCGGCGGCTGAGGTTCGCAATCGCTGAGTTCCGGCTCCTCTGGCTTTGGAGCATTGCAATCGAGAAAGTGCCACCACTGTGGACGGACCGGCGGCGCAGACGCTTCCGGCTGAAGCAAAGCGTCTGCCTCGATACCTGTCCAATTGCGATGAACCGCGTCAGGCACAGCCAGCAGCGTCACTTCTTCGAGCGGAAACGCAGCGTGAATGCCCTTGAGCAAGCGCGGCGCCGGCGCCAGGTACATCAGGTACTCAGCCTCGCCGGCGAGATCGGCGGTTTGCGTCTCGATTAGCTCGCCGTCGAGAAAAAGATTTTCATCAAACTTTGCCAGTCCGTCGCGCTGAAGTGCGCTGGCGTTGAGATTGACCGGGCCGAGATAATTTTCCGGCAGTAGCGGCATCGCCAGCGGAAAGAACATTTCCGTGGTGCTTTCTTTCGCCGGGATACCGGCCAGCGGAAAGCGGAATAGATCGCTGGTCTCACTCCACGGCACCGGAGGCAACGCCTGAGGATCGCCGGCGTCGCTCGGTCGGTACAACTCTTCATCCGTCGGCAACGAACCCCAGAAACGCTCGTGGGCCGCCTCGAATCCAAGTTCGCTGAGACTGACTGAAAACTCATCGTCCTTGCGTGTCCAAATCTCCAGCTTGAGCAGTTGGCAGTTTGGTACATCGGTGGGCAAACTGCCTGGCGGATCAATCGCGCGAACCGGCGTGCTGATTAGCACCGGCGCACCATGTGCGCCTGCGGCCGAAGTCAGCATCTCGACATTCATCCACCATCGTTGAGTGCCCTGTTCAATCTGCACAATTGAACCGGGAAGGGGCGCGTCAGCCGTGTTATCCGTCAACTCGACTATGACCCTGCCATCAAAGCTCTCGCCAGGTTTCTGATTCGATATCAATAAGGCCTGGCGTGGATTTCCAAACCACGAATCGCTCAATTCTTCGGTCGAGGCGTTCGTCTCCGCCGTAAAGAAATGGACATTGACCGGGGTAGGTGAGGTTGGAATGTCCGCCTCGGTCAGTTCCTCAAACCAAACGGCCTTGGTTCCGGTGACTTCCGCCAAACGAGTAGATGAAGGTGGGCTCGAATCTATATTGGCGCATTCAGCTACGGCCAGAAACACGAATTGGTTGTTCACGAAATCAAGCCGAAGCAGATCGCCAGGAGCAGGTGAGCCGTTAGCCTCCCTCTCTATTTGAATCGAGTAGTGTTGATTGACCTGTTTCAGCGGTCCGGTGGCGACAAATGGAGTTGCCAGCAGCGCCGAACTCACTTGCACCCGATCTGACCAACTACCTTCGGCACGCGCGCGCGCAAACGCCGGCATGATTGTCGCGCTGCCGCTGTTTTCGAATTGAACGCGCGCCAGCGCCGGAATTGGGAAGTAATTGTAGCGCGCATGGTTCAGTGGATCGTCGGCAGTCGCCTCTTGCCGCGCAACGCGAACCACCCAGCAGCGTTGGCCTTTATTACGGAAGAAGGCGCGAACCGCCGGTCCCAGATAAGCATAGAGTTGTTCGCCGCGTGCCAGGTCCCAGGCAATTGGAGCGTCGTCGCCAAAGATTGCCGTGAACTGCGCGACTGATTCGATCGCCACCGGAATTTGCAAAGGGCCGGACGCGGCGAACCCGACGAACACGGCGATATCCATGCGCGGCAAAACTTCCGGCAGGGGCGGCGCCTGAGTCTCGAAACGAAACCCAGGCAGTCTTCTGACGCGCGCAGCGCACATGGCCTACTCCATCTCGAGACGTTCGTAAGCCAGCGTCAGCTCTTCCATCGCCACGTCGGTACCTTTGGCGTTGAAAGGGCCGCTGATGTGCTTGATGATGCGCGCGCGCAGAAGCTTCCACGTCTGAACGATCTGTGTGTGATCTTCGTTCTGCAGCGAAATCGTCACGGTGCGCTCAGCCAGCTGATTGCCGTTGCGAATGTCATTCAGCCATTGATACAGATTGAGCGAGCCAATTACGCCGCGCTTCAGAGTTACGTCCGTGGCCTTGTTCAGGCCCGTGATTTTGCGCACGCTGTTTTCTTTTGAATTGCCGGTGCGGTATTCAGAGACGGTGACCTCCATACCGATGTTGCTCATCTCCTGAAAGCCCGCTTCCGGTCCGTCGGTGTTGCCCGTGCCGAGATCAACGAGAAAGTTGAATTGCACGTATGGGCGATCGCGTAATACAGCCATGGATTCCTCCTTTAGTAAGTGACCAGTAATGAGTGACAGGTTACAAGCGAAAGCGGCTGTCGAATTGTGGTCATCATCACAGGCACTGAAGCTACAAACTCTTTAATTGGTCACAACGAGCACGCTAGTTTAGTGAAACCGGGCCTTTTAATAAGTGACGAGTGATGAGTGACGAGCGAAAGCGGCTGTCGAATCGTGGTCATCATCACGCGGCACCGAAGCTACAAACTCTTTAACTGGTCACAACGAGTACGCTTTTAGTGAAACTGGAGTGAAGCTAGTCCCTCCTCACTTGGCACTCGCCAATACCACCTTGTTCGATTACGACGAGTCGCGTCTTGTGCCGACGGCTTGTCACTCGTCACTCCCTTTAGATTTTTCGATCGGCCGTCCACTGGCCGATGCGGAAGATCACGAACTCAGCCGGCTTCAGCGGCGCGACGCCGATTAAGCAAACCAGACGGCCGTTATCGAGATCGTTCTGATTCATCGTTGACCGGTCGCATTTCACGAAGTAAGCCTTTTCCGGCTTGTCGCCGAGCAGCGCTCCCATCTGCCATTCGTTCAGCAGAAAGTCTTCGATAGTGCGGCGGACGTTACCCCACAGCAGCTCGCCATTCGGTTCGAACACCGCCCACTGCGTTCCCTTGTCGATTGAGTGTTCGAGATAGGCGAAGTAGCGCCGCAGGTTTACGTACTTCCATTCCGGATCGGAACTGACCGTGCGGGCGCCCCAAAGGCGGAAACCGCGCCCTTCAAAGTAACGGAAGCAGTTGATGCCTTCCGGATTGAGAACCTCCTGCTGTCCTTTATTAATCAGCTTCTCAAACCCGATAGCGCCATTAACAACTTCGTTCGCCGGAGCTTTATAGACGGCGCGGTTAATGTCGTTGCGCGCGTAGATGCCGGCCACGAAACCGCTGGGCGGCAGATTGATTTCGGAGTTGGTGACTGGATCGAGAACGCGAATCCAGGGGTAATAAAGCGCGGCGTAACTCGAATCCATCTTCGCGCGCTGATCGCGGACTTCCGAAACCGACAGCCCTTCGCCGCTATCCAGGACCGCGATCCGGTAACGCATCCGCTGCGCGTGAGAGATCAGCGCGTTGATGATCGCGTTGGCGTCGTCCGGACGCTCCGTGTAACTGGCGGTGGCGCCTGGGCCGGCGACGATTGAGATGTCGTCGATATCCTCGAAAGCGATCAATCCGGTCTTGTAATTCGTGTCCGGATCTTCTCGTCCAATGTAGTCATCGGGCTCAGGCAATTGACCATCGTTTCCGCCACTCAGGAGCTTATCGATCGTACGGGCGGTATCGGTCGAATTATCGTCGCCGATGGCGTCAAGCAACGTGTTGTAGTCACTGCCCGCCAACGCTTGCAATAGATCGCGTCCGGTATCGATGTTGTCACCGGTCAGCACAACGATCGGAAGCGTCCGCGCCTGGGCCTGGCTGCTGGGATTCTGCGCAAACAGATCTTTTATTGAGTCGGCATTACCAAACGCGCTCTTGTGATTTGGATTTAGCGGGACGTTGCTCCAGACGCTGGTGGAACTGCCGTCTGCCGCGACGACCGTAACCGTCAAAGTCAGTGGCCGAACGATGTCCGTCGGGCCAAGCACGTTGGTCGCGGTGTTTGAATTAAGACGATAGTCCGCAGCCGCTGACGTGTTCGCCTGGCTGAAAATCCAGGTCTGCTCAACATCATCAAATCGCGCGACGTAGAGACTCCCCCCAGCCGGTGGACTGGTGATTGGACTCGTCAGGTCACCAATCCAAACTGTCTCGTAATCGCGAAGCGAACCAACCGTTAGCTTCCCGGCTTCGGTTCCTGCGAGAACACTCTTGCCCAGCTGCACTGTGATTTGAACCCGCATGTTCCCGGCCGCTCCCGGGAATCGGGCCCGAATCAACACGGTGTCATCAAGCGAAGATGAACCCGATTTGGTGAGCAGCGCGCGCGCATGTCCATCGTAATAATTGTTGTCCGTATTCTTGTCGCTGCTCGTCGACTTGTCGGACGTGATCTTGTCAGAGGGGCGCTCGTAAGGGAGCGGCACCGTCTCGCTGGGCCGGAGCAGCATGCGAAAAATGCGAGAGACATACAGCCGCTTGCCACCCTCTTCGAAAAACGAGCGGACGGCATGCCATAAATAATTGGGTATGCCCGGCGGGCCTGAATAGACGAGTTGCTGCCGATCGCCGAACATGCGTTCAAAGTCAGACAGACTTGTGAGAATGTCCTGCTCCAGATCGACGGGTCCGTAGCGGCACGGCCCGACGAATCCGGTGGTGGTCGTGCTCACGCCCTCGATGGACTTTGAGCGAAAAGAGGTCTCCTCGACGTAAACTCCCGGAGCTAAATATTCAGGCATGACTCCTCCTTAAAGCGGTCAAACCGCCGGCGTAATGAACAGCACCGGGCAATCACGATTCGGTGGTGACGCCGATGATGATCTTGATCTCAAAACTTTCTCGCAGCCGAATTGCACGGCCACTTCCTGTAATTCCTCGGTGCGCGCTTCATCAGCCCAGAGCGTGGCCTCAGGCTGCGTGAGCACGGACTGCAAATCCGGCAGCGCGTTTTCGCCGGACGGTGCCAGCGGCGATTGGATGGCGCTCCGATACAAAGCGCGCAATTGAAAGGTCCACGTCTGGTCCGTTAATGCCGGCCGGTTGACGGGCGGCGATCCCGGTGGCGAGGTAACCGGAAACGAGCGTGGCGCCGGATATGGAAATAGCACCGCGATCCTGCCTTGCTGATCGGCAAGGCCGCGCGCCACCATCTGATCGTTGTCGTAGAGTTCCAGGACAGCTGATGACGCGCTCACCCCGTTTGCACCGGCTGTTGGATCCGAGAGCTCGGCCCGCACCGCGGCCATCCCCGCGGGGACAGTTCGCGTCGGCGCAGAATACAAGGCAACGTTCTTGATAGATGGTGGCAACGCGGCCGGTTTGTTCCATTGAGCCGGCAGTCCGACGACGAATTGAAACGGTATGAAACGAGACTGCTGATCAATCACCTCGATGACAAAGTCTTTCGTCGCTGGGAGATTGTCCCAGTAGGCTGCATCGCCGGCGCCGTTCTGAAGTTCGCGCAGGCCCGCGTCATGAAGCGCGTAAATGCCGCGGCGATTGGAGATCAAGCGACGCCGGGCGTTGGGCCGATTCTTCGGATACGCCGAAACAACCAGACCGTCACGGACAGGCTCGCCAGTCGTGGCATCCTGAAAGCGCAATCCCAGGGGCGCCACGATCATTATTCGATCGAGCACCAGCACGCTCCGTTCGTAATCAACTTTGATTACTTCAGCACTCATGAACCTATTAACACTCCGGACTTGAAGTCTCGTGTTTGCACCTCGGCCGCCTCAGTCAAAGGCAGAGCTGAGCTGATTCCGATCATGCGCGCCACATAACTGACAGATAGCGGCGGCGTGTTTACCTTGGTAGCGCTCCAAAGATTGTTCCAGTCCTGCAAGGTGAACTGCTCGAGGATTACCTCGACAGTTTCCCCGGGATCGAAGATGTCAGGCTCAGGCCCATAGTTATTCAAGAGACCGGTCGGCAGGATCGGCACATCTTCAAACATTCTGATCATCCATCCGAGCAGTCTCTGCTGCTTCACCGCCGACCGCGCCCAGGTCGAAGCGACGTAGTGCAAATCGATTGGAATTGGCGGACGATGACGCCGGCCATCACGGCCCATCACCGGTGGAATGTTGCGACGCGCACCGTTTACGGCCACGCGATACAGATAAAGCGAAATGCCTTCTTCCATCGCGTTCCCAAAATTCGCGAGTTGATAAAGCTCGAACTGCGCGTTGGCGAATTCGGGTTTTGGGCAGGCATCGGCCAGCAATCCCAACATTGCTTGTCCGGTCGCGGCGATTGCCTGGAAGGTAGCCATGCAATTAACAAAACTGCGTTCTTAGCTGGGCTTGTCCGATCTGGTCGTCTTGTCCACGAAACACTTGAGCCATTGACGCGTTCGCGACTTTGAATGAAATGCTGCTTGCGCGCCGTTGAGGTATTCGCGAACAAACGCGGTGATGTCGCTCAAGCTTGTCAGATACCGCCGGTCGCCCGTAGGCACATGCGTGATATAGCCACGCCACGCAGTTGGTTCGCCCTTGCCGCCCTCTACCTCAAGCCAAAGCTTGATGATGAACGAATGCAGAGTGGACTCAGATAAGTCCGTGCTTTGTAGATGGCGGCTCACATCGACATCCACGCTGACTTCACGTGTTCATGGTGTGTATACCAGAAGGCGGTCTGCGCCTCGTCTGGCGAGCGTCTGTCGCTACGTCTCTGATCTGGGTTTCCGGGAAATAGTGCCGGCTAGAATTTTTTCCTATTCGTCCGCGGCAGGTGTTCGATCGCACTGATGTCTCGTTGGATTCGGTGCTGAATACCGCTCAGCATTCGTTGAATTTGTTTGAGACAACCAAGTAGATCGCGCGAATCCAACTGGTCGTTCGTGCTGGCAGCAGCTTCTGGCGGCTTCAATTCATAACGTTCAGATTTTATTTGCTCGTAGAGATCGACGGTGCGGCGCTCAGGACTCACATGCAGCTCGCGCCTTAACGCCATCACACAACGCTTGTACTGACGTAGCGCGGCGGTTCGATCACCCGATAAGTAATACAGGCGCATAAGGGCGCGGTGGGTTCGTTCGCGCGCCGGGTCGTATCGCAGAATTCTCGCGGCATAGGTTTGACCTTGTTCATATTCCTGATGGATCTGCGAATAAGAGATGAGTTTATCCAAAAGCAGAAGGTATTTGTTTTGCAATCTCTCACGTTCGAAGAGCACCCAATCCTGATACCAGCCGACCAGAAGATCGTTGCGGTACAAGCTGACGGCTTTTTTCAACTGCTGCGCCTGAATCTCGGTGAGCCGGGCCCCGGGGATTCCCTCGGCGCCCCTGGACGCGTCTTCAAATTCCGCAACATCGCACCATGGCCGATTCGCGGGATTCAAGCGTACCCAGTCGTGTTCGACCAGCAGATAACTGCTCGCGCCCGCTTCCGCCGGGTCCACGATACTTTGTAAATGCCAGAGAGATTGCCGCAGGTATTTCTTGGAGCGCTCGGTGGAAGTGTCGCCCCATAACATCGCCGCCAGCGCTTCGCGCGCATGATGTTGCTGGCTGCGTATCAGGAGATAACTCACCAGTTCCTGATCCTTGCCGGCGTCCAAACCATTTAACGGCTGAGCATCGCGTTGCGCGATGAACTTACCGAACAAATGAAAAGATAGGTCGTGCATGTCGGAGTCCTACCTTGCTCAATGCACGGGGCGAACCAGCTAATTAGACGGGTGGATTGCGCCCACCCTGAAGCTACTTTCGCGAATTATCGACGGGTGGTGCTCTGCGGCACCTCCTCCCCCGCACTGTTGGAGTTTGAAAACAACATCACAATTCGGAGCCGATTCTCCTTCGTGTGAGCGGGGGCTGGGTGCCGTGCAAGAGTGCACGAATGCTAGTGCTTCACGATATGATTACGCGGTAAGGACCGTTTTGGAGAACGCTTATCCCACCGACGTTCGTGAGAACTTTCCTCTCAGAACACTCAATCAATAATTCGGCTTGGTCTGAGTGCGCGCAACTTTATAGGCAAGGTCGATTACTGTCAAGCAAAAGTTCCGACAACTGTCCAGAAGCACATGGTATCAGTAAATTGTGCCAGCGCGGTGGGGGTTCGAAAGGGGCCTTAAGAGGCTGGAGAGAATCGAACGGGCAGCGTCAGCCGACGTGTTTTAATCACTTTCCGACTGACAACTGCCCGCCGTCCTGCCGAGCCCGACACCCGGCAGAAATCGTTGAGTAAGAAAAGTTTGCGTTGTTGATGCCGAGGCGTGGAGTGCTGCGACTCCTTCATGAAAGCAGTAATGTGCGCCCTTCCAGTTTCGAGACTGGGTCATGAATCGATAGATTACGGTTAACGAAGAATTAGAACTTGTCGGGATTCGTGTCGGGACGCACAGTCTAGCAAAAAGTTTTCGCGTATGCACATGCGTGAGGATTTGACCGCATACTCGTCGACATTAAGCTTAATAGCCCGGAACATTTTTCTTACTGAGTCAAGCGGAACCCGAATCGTTGTTACAGGATTGGAGGCGCGCTGAGACTTCGAAATGAAAGCGACCGGGAAGGGTGTCCATCGAAGTCAACGTCGTCACAAAACCACGCGCCGTTCGCCTTCACGGCGGGTAATGCGCTGACGATCGAAATGCTCGAGCAGAGGGATTGCGTATTTTCGAGAAATGGCGGCAAGGTTTTTGAAGGTCCCCACGTCGATTGAGCGATCCGGAGACTTCTCTGCATGATTCCGCAGTTGCTTAATTAAATCGTCGAGTGCCGCCCGATGAAAGAACATTTCACCCTGGACTTTCACCAGCGTTCCCGAATCGATCAATAACTGAAGGACTTTGCGCGCGTGTTGTTGCGTGGCCTTCAGGCCGGCTTGGGAAAACGCCTCATTAATCGAGGGAGGCGCGACGCCGGCCTCTCGAAAAGTTTGCTCTAACTCGTCACGGAGCCGAGCGTCCTCTGCGGACAGTTCGCGCGAATGGTCGCGCAGTCGGACGACTTCTTTTTCGACTACTACGCCGCCCTGCTTCTCAATCTCGGCAAGCACCGCCCGAAAAGCCTCGGCGCTGCCTCCACTGAAAAATCGCTCACGCAAAATCTCTTTCGATAACCCGCGCGATAATGGTTCACGTTGATGGTGGGCGCTAACTCCTGCGACCAGTTGACGCTCAAAGTCATCAAAGGCAGCGCGAGAAATCAAGGTGCCCTCAACGTTGAGAATTGCGCCGTTCGCTATTGCACCGGCGACTGCCGCGTCGATAACCTGAACAATCCAAGCCGTTCGCGCGCCAATATCTTCACTGCTCAGTCCGGTTAAGCCGGCGTTCGCCACAAAATGCGTTAGCTGCAATGGTCGGTCGGCCGAGGCCAGGACTCCCAATGCCTCTTGCACAGCAGAGAATTCCCTGGCCCGATGTCTGGCGGCAAACGAATCAAGAATCAAGCCGCCGCCAATTGTCACCTGAGGAGAATATGCACGAACGATAAAGCGATCGCCCAGGACTCCGACGACTGGTGATTCGAAACGCAGCTGCGCCAGACCGCGCTTGCCGGGAGCTATTTCGTTACTTACATCAAGCACGCGCACGCGAGCGAGTACTTCGGCTGATCCGATATGCACGCGCACACGCTGGCGCGAGCGCAGAGGCCGCGGTGCGTTGTCGAGCAATTCGACGGATGCGTCCACGACCCGCGTTGGTCGCAAGCGTGCCGGTAAGGCCAGCAACATTCCGCGCTCGAGTGTTGAGGCGTCGACACCCCCAAGATTGATAGCCGTTCGCTGGCCGGCGACGGCCTGCTTGACCGGCGAACCGTGAACCTGTACTCCACGAACTCGCGCGCGTACACAGGCAGGCAGCAATTCCAATTCGTCACCTTCGTTGATTTCGCCGGCGATCAACGTGCCGGTAACCACTGCGCCGAAACCCTTCACCGTAAACGCGCGATCGATCGGCAAGCGGGTAACGTAATCCCCCGAGCGGGCCGTGACCCGCGAAGATATTTCCCGCAAAGCGCCTTTCAGCTCTTCAATTCCGTCACCGGTTCGCGAACTGACTACGATAATCGGCGCGCCGTCGAGAAACGATCCTTTCACCAACTCTTCGGCTTCCACGCGGGCCAGCTCGAGCAACTCATCGTCAGCCAGGTCCTTTTTGGTTAACACCACCACGCCGCCGCTCACGCCCAGCAGCCGGCAAATATCGAAATGCTCGCGCGTCTGCGGCATCACGCTTTCATCGGCCGCAATCACCAGCGCAACCAGATCGATGCCGTGAGCGCCCGCCAGCATGTTTTTAACGAATCGTTCATGACCCGGCACGTCAACGAAACCAATTCGCACGTCGCCCAAGTCGAGATCGGCAAAACCAATATCGATTGTGATGCCGCGCCGTTTCTCTTCAGGCAGTCGATCGGCATCAACGCCGGTGAGCGCGCGCACCAGCGCAGTTTTCCCGTGATCGATATGTCCGGCAGTGCCAACAATGATCGATTTCATCTTGATTCGTGAGACGGAAAATATCATACGCGTGACCGGTTATTCAGAACCAGCCGTTAGTCAGACCTACCACGGGATTGAAATTCTTGACAGTTCGTAATTGTGAGCATAGTGTTTACGTGCTTCTTGTTTTTTCCACACAGGCTGGTCTCACAGAGCCTGCATTCGCGCCTCCGACCAGCGGCTTCCTATTGCAGTCCGACTCGTAGTCTAACGAACGCAGCGCATATCCCGACGGCTTCTACTCTCGCGCGCGTGAGTGAAAGAGGGTTAACTCCATGAACGAAAAGAAAATGATAGCCCGCGGCAAACGAATAGTGATCCAACAGGCGCCCGGTATGGCACGATTGCTACTCGACGACGAAGAGATCGATATCCAGCACAATGACGGCGGAAAGCCATTTTCCACGCCGTACTTGCCGCACATCTACTACGACTCGCTTGAAAACCTGGCACGGGCGCTAGTGCATCATCGGTTTCCGGGTGGGGCGCGATAACCGGTTCTTTCTCGCATCGCGACCAACCCGCGGTCCCTCTCACCACCTGATAAGGAGACGATCATGTTACCAACAGTTGTAAACGTCAGCGACATCACTGGACAACGAGTAGTGGGCCGGGTCACAAGCTGGCAGACCCGCAATGGCCCGTTCAACGTTGAGCATCTCGCCGGGCGCAATCCCAATGGCCATTTGATCGTTTATTGGTGGTCGCCGCAACACGACTGGCAGGCGGTGAACGTAACGCAGAAAACAGGACAACCAACTGTGGGCGATGCCACCAGTTGGCAAACGCCGAACGGCCCCTTCAACGTTGAGCACTTGGCAGCGCGCAATGCTAACGGTGACGTGATCGTCTATTGGTGGTCGCCGCAACATGACTGGCAAGCGGTTAATGTGTCGCAGAAAACCGGTCAAAAAGTCACGGGCCAGTTAACGTCGTGGCAGACTATGAATGGTCCTTTCAACGTCGAACATCTGGCCGGCCGCAATCCGAACGGCGATCTGATCGTTTTCTGGTGGTCGCCGCAACACGATTGGAAATCCGTAAACGTATCACAAAAGGCCGGGCAAAAAATCGCGGGCGACTTGACGAGCTGGCAGACGAAGAACGGTCCTTTCAACGTCGAACATCTGGCCGGCCGCAATCCGAACGGCGATCTGATCGTTTTCTGGTGGTCGCCACAACACGACTGGCAGGCGGTGAACGTGTCCCAGAAGACCGGGCAAAAGCTGGCCGGAGGCGTCACGAGCTGGCAAACCAGAAACGGACCTTTCAACGTTGAGCACGTCGCCGGCCGCAACCCAAATGGCGATTTGATTGTCTTCTGGTGGTCGCCGCAACACGATTGGCAGGCAATCGACGTCACCGCTTTTACCGGTGGCAACATCGCCGGTGCGCCGAGTTCCTTTCAGGTACGCGACGCCGACGGGAATGCGGAGATGCTGGCGGCCAGAAGTAATAACAACTCGTTGTTGTATCACTGGTGGAAGCCGGCATTCGATTGGGAAATGGCTGACTTGACCAAATTAACTGGTCGCCTTGTCTTTTCCGATCCGGAAGCGTGGACCACACCGTCAGGCAACCATATCGTCGAACATTTGGCCTGCGAAGGTGACAATCACGCCTTGCTCGTTTTCTTCTTCGATAACGAGATTCGCACAGAGGGAATTTCTACTGAACGCTGGATTGGGATCGGCCCCCGAAACATCACCTGCGTCGTGATGGCCGTAGCCGCTGATCCAAACAATGCTGCGCTCGTTTACGCGGCGACGCAATTTGGCGGGGTTTGGAAGAGTCGGAACGGCGGGAGTTCCTGGTCTCCGACGATGGATAACCTGCTAAATCCCTGCGCCTCCGCCTTAGCAGTCTCGCGATCGCAACTAAACGTAGTTTACGCCGGCATGAGTCCTGGCTCAGTAGGCCCGGCCGGCGGTAATCCAACCTCGTTATATCGAAGCGAAAATTGGGGCCGCTCGTGGACGCCGAAAACCACAATGGCCAGCACATTTTGCCGAGCCTTGGCGCTGCATCCCGTAAATCCCGAGATCGTTTACTTTGCGGGCGACCAGGGTTTGCATAAATCGGCAGACGGCGGCGGCGCTTGGAACACTTCTTTCGCCGGCGACATCGACGATGTGCAAATCGATGCTGATGCGCCCGACACACTCTATGCCGCGGTGAGAGACCAGGGCATTTTCAAAACGACGGATGGCGGCGCCAATTGGGAGCGGAAAGGTGCGGCCGTAACTTTTACGGTGGCTGATGACGACGGCAACATGGTGAGTGCGAGTCTGGATGGTCAGTTTCGCACCAGGCTGGCAATCGGAGAGGATCAACGGACCGGCAAACATGGTACGCGATTCGTTGTTGCGAAAGTGCAAGGCACTATCATCGTTTCAAACGATGGCGGTGATAATTGGCGCGTGTTGCCCGGAACCGATCATGGACTGGACCGTCAGAACTGGTGGGATTCGTGCGTTGCGGTTTGTCCGGCAGACGAAGACTTTATTGTTGCCGGTGGCGGCAGTATTCAATTCACACTGAACGCCAGCGCCAAATCTCCAACGTGGACTAAACTTCCAGATTCATTGCACTCGGACCAGCAGTCGATTGCTTTTGTCCTCTCGAACCCAGCCGACTTCTACTTTTCCAATGATGGGTACGTGGGTCTCGCAAGCGGGCGGGGCGGCAACTCTGCAAAGGCCAGTAACAGGTTGGTCGCCTGCCAATGCTTTTACGTGGGAGTTTCGCAGGGAAAGACGTTGGTGGCTGCCAGTTCGACATATCACACAGGCATCATCCGCACGGGCCGGACCGATTTTCTTGACTGGCAAGAGATCGACTCACCCGAAGGTGGATTGATCGAGATCGATCCGACCGAAGATGCGACTATGTTCTGCTCACCATGGGGTCAGTCAAAGTTGCATCGTTCGCGGGACGGTGGGAACTCGTGGGATAAATTGGAGGTCGCCATCGAAGACGGCACCGTGGTCCATATCCAGTCGTTAGCGATCCGCCCCAACGACCCGAAGCGAATCTACGCCAGCGGTTTTAAGGGACGCCTACACTTCAGCCTTAACGGCGGCGATTCATGGTCAGTGGTGAAAAATGCTGCCGGAGTCGCCTTGCTTCCAAATGTGGGCGATGGTCGCAAGGACGGGAATTTTGCTTTTGCCTACGCGCCTTCTAACAACGCCGTGTTGTACCTTGGCACCAAAGCCGGACATCTATGGCGAACGACAACCGCAGCAAAGAATACAGAAGGTTGGACTGAGTTGATTCCTCCCTTAACCATTGGGAGCGCAAGAATTTCAACTATCTCAGTTGCGCCCGGAGATCCGAACAGTATTCTGGTTGGCTATGACACAGACAGTGGCCGCATCATCTGGCGTGGAGTCGTCGGTTCAGGTGGCAACGTAACCTGGACAGACATAGGCGGGAGTGGCACTTCAACCCTGCCAGTGGCGCCCATCAACGGTTTGCTGATTGATCCACTCAACAGTATGCGCTACTTCGCGGCTACGGATGTCGGCATGTTCAACACCGAGAACGGTGGACTTGCCTGGCGGCTTTACAACGAGGGCTTGCCGCGCATTCGCATCATAGACATGCAACTGCGGCTACGAAGCCGAATGCTGTACGTGGCGGCGTACGGCCGGGGTATCTTTCGCCGCCGAATTTAGGGTCCAATGTTTTGGACTGGAGCTCTGAACAAATCTGCCCTGAAGTAACCGCGCGCATGAATATCCAGGACGCCTATGCGGAGTGGTCACACACCTACGATGACGATCGGAATTTGACACGCGACCTCGATGAAGAAGTCATGCGGCGTAACTTCGCCGGCACGAGATACCAAGCCGCGCTCGAGATTGGCTGTGGGACTGGAAAGAACACGGCGCTGCTAACAGAGATCGCCGACAGCGTTCAGGCCATTGATTTCTCTGAAGCGATGATTGACCGCGCCCGCCGCCGGCTTCATTCAGCGAGTGTCGAATTCATGGTCGCGGATCTGACCAAACCATGGCCAGTGCCGGATTCATCAATCAACCTGATTTCGTGCAACCTGGTGTTGGAGCACATCGAAAATCTTTCCTTCATCTTTGCGGAAGCTGCGCGGGTGCTCGTTAAGAACGGACTGTTCTTTGTTAGTGAGCTTCATCCCTTTCGCCAATATCGCGGCACTCAGGCGCGTTTTCAGCGCCATGGGGAGACCTACATCATCGATGCATTTGTGCATGACGTAACTGAGTTCATCGATGCGGCGCTAAGCCATAAGCTAACGCTCGAAACCATTAGGGAGTGGCGACACCAAGAGGACCAGGACAAGCCTCCCCGACTTATTTCCTTCTTATTCAAAAAGCCCTAGCTGGAGCCTGTTGATGAGCACCAAACTGACAACGTATTCGAAAAGATTCCTGGTGACCTTGATTTGTCTGTTCGGTTGTCAATACTGCTTCGCACAGCCGCCGACGCAACTGTTAGTCGTAGAGAAAGACGGCAAAAGCGGCTTTATTGATCAAACCGGCCAGGTGGTCATTCCGTTTCAATTCGATAAAGCCAACAGCTTTCACGAAGGCCTGGCGCTCGTCACCGTCAAAGGGAAGAAATCGTTTATCGACACGACTGGTCGGGTTCTTTTTGAAGCGAATTACGATGTCATCCGGGACTTCTCGGAGGGCCTCTGCGCGGTAAACATCGGGGAAACCAGGATTGCGAATATCGGCTTGATTTCCAATCCAGGCAAATGGGGTTACATCGACAGGACTGGCAAGCTTGTCATCCCGATGAAGTTCAGCCACGCGGAAAATTTCAGGGAAGGCTTGGCAGCGATCAAGGACGGCGACAACGGAGCCTTTATCGATCATGATGCGAAGCAGGTTTTTCAGGTTCCCCTGGATGTGACACTCGGTTTTCGCGAAGGCATCGTCGGAGTCCTTTACCATGGAAGCCTCGCCTATTTTGATAGGACCGGAAAGAAGATTTCGCCGCCGCTGGGCTATGGCCCGAAGAGTAATTCTTTCTCCGAAGGTCTGGTGCCAGTTGAGATCAAGGGCAAGACGGGATTCATGGATCGAACGGGTAAAATTGTTATCGAACCACAGTTCGAAGATGCCGAAGGTTTCCGCGAAGGCCTGGCGCCCGTCAAGGTGCGCAGTGACCAGACCACCTGGTGCCCGCGCGAACCGTCCGGGTCGCGCAAGGGATTCACCATGAAATGGGGCTACATCGACAAGACCGGCAAGATGGTAGTTCCTGCTGAATTCGAATCGGCCGCTCCTTTTTCCGAAGGTCTCGGCGCGATCAATCAATGCGACGAAGGCTTTTTCATCGACAAGACGGGGAAGAAAATAGTTTTAGGAAAATTCAGTTACGTCTCGCCATTTGGCGCCGGGCTATCGCGAATAAATATTGGGGTGAACCAGGATCGGATGTGGGGGCTGATCGATAAGACTGGGAGGATGATATGGGGACCAACGAAAGGGTGGTAAGGCAAACTGTCAGTTTGCGACACGCATTGAAAATAAGACACTATTGCCCTCAATTGGCCAGGATTCATCGCTCGTAATGGTCAGGGGTATCATCGCTTCCCAAATTCGACAGCGTCCGAGGCTTTAGCAAAATTGGCCTGGTCACGCGCGACAACCAGAAATTTCTTACTGACACGAGCTGTAGGCTCACAAGGTGGGGCGGGGTATGCCAGCCCGTGATGGCAGGAGTCTCGACAGAGGCCCAAACTGCGTCCCCATTTGAATTGCAACACCCTATCTCTCTCTAATACGGAGGCTTGGCACTCTCATGCGTCGATTACTCTCTTCCGTTTGGAAAAGGCTTCGAACTCTAAGACCGATTGAATGGCTGGTTAGCTATATCTTCGGCGATGACATTTTCGTATCTTATTCTCGCCGAGGGGGAATCAGGTACGCCGAGCAACTCACCCACGTGCTCTCCGAGAAGTACGGCTATAGCTGCCGCGCGGATTTCCGGCAGACGCGCACTGGCCGGACCATGCCGGATGAATTATGGCGTGCGTTGCGACGAAGCAGGACGTTGGTAATTATTGGTTCGGAAAATGCCCTGCAGTCTGCGAATGTCAGCCGTGAGGTCGAATTCTACTTACAAACTCATCCCGCCAAAATGAACATCGTGCCGGTGGATTTTGAGCAAAAAGTGGATACCGCTTCCTGGTTCAAATTGATCGATGGAGTACCGCCGGGACCTGTCGAAAGCTCGTCAGTGCTCGAAGCGGGGTTGCCTTCCTCCCACGTATTGACGCGCATAAGTGAGTCGATAAATTTCCAGCGGCGAAACCGACGAATTCTGTATGCGTCAGCAACCTCGTTGGCAATCGTGCTAATCCTCATGGCAGTCGGTGGTGCAGCTTCGGCGTACGCTGCGTATGCGTTGACTAAGGCAGCCGCGGCACAAATCCAGGCAGCCACGGCAACGAGTGCCGCAAACAGCGCTCAAGTTCAGGCGGCGGTGGCGTTGGCTCAGGCGAATGCGAGTCAAGCCGAAGCCAAAGCCTATCAATTCTCAGCCAACGAACAATCAAAGCTGGCCGACTCGGCAAACCAGCAGCGTGCGGTCGCGGAACAGGCAACTGTGCGGGCCCGCAAACTCGAGCAGGACGCGCGTGCTAACGCCGTAGAGCAGGCGAAGATCGCGAACGCCAGCCGCCTGGCTGGCCGGGCCGATCGGAATATCGCGCAAAAACCGGATCTATCCTTGCTGCTTAGCAGCACAGCGCTTGACGCACACCCACAATTCGCCACTCTGGAAGTAAAACGCAGCTTGCTTACGGGATTAGCAAGTTATCAACGCTTGGACTTTTTGCTGCGCTCGCCGACCGGCAGCTTTACGGATTTCGTCGTCACCCCGGACAATAAGACTCTTATCACCATAAGTGATGAATTGATCTTTTGGGATATCGGAAGCCGCAAGGCGCGAAAGCGAGTCCCGGTAAATGGACTCAGACGAATTATTCTCAGTGGGAGTGGGCTCACAATTGCCGTTATGGGCGAACGAGATGTCTCGATTTGGGACCTCAAGAGCGAATCGCAGCGAGGCATAATTCGCGTAGCAGACACCGATTACTTCAACTCGTTCGGAGATCTCCATCCGAATAAGGACGTAATGGTTACACATGGCCGGCAGGGTGAATTGGTATTTTGGGACTTCAGCGACTTTAACCATATCAGCGAACGTCGCCTCCGCTACGATCATGGAAATATTGGCGATCTTTGGAGCGCTGCAAGTATCGCCTTTAGTCCAAACGGTGAAGTCCTGCTAGTCGGAGGCGCAGCAAAATCTGACCCCGGATCGCCACGCTCTATAATCCTCCGTTGGGACGTACGCGATTTGGCGCATCCGACGCCAGTGAACGGCGAAAAAATTGATCCAAACGAGAATGCGGTTAGAGAATTGCGGTTCAGCCCTGACGGCAAATATTTTCTGACAACCGACTCACTGAACCACGTCACGCTTTGGAATGCCAAAACGCTTGAAAAGCGGTCGGGTGAGTGTGAGGCGAACACGATGATGTACGAACCCAGCTTTAGCGCGGACAGTAGTTCATTTACCACTGGTACTCAAAATGACGGCGGCATAACAACTTGCCCGGTGTCAGGGTTTTGGGATAAGAATGACATTCCCACATCAGTCGGTTTTTACAAGCGAGGCGTGGCTGGCGCTGCTTTCAGTCGTGATGGATCGCAAATAATCTCCCTGAATCTTGACGGTACTATCGGCTTTTGGCGAAGGTCAGGCCTGAATGCGCTAACCACCTCCGTGACCAACGATGAACGTAAGACTACGAGCGTCGCTTTCTCCTCGGATGGCAAACTCTTGGCCGTCGGAGACAGTTTGGGTCGAATCCTGATAACCGAAAGCGCTGCGGTCACAACGCACGGAAAAGTCGCAGCGACAGTCCTTCCGCCGCCTGAAAACTCGCCATCACCGGACGATAACGATGTTTTGAGCCTCGATTTTCACCCAACGCGCCGAATCTTAGTCGCGGCTTATAAAGGCGGAGCGGTGGTGCGGTGGACTTGGGAGGCTACTGCCGGCTGGCAGCCTTCACCATTCCCGGTGGGCGACGTGCCCTACACGGGAACGCTCGGTCAGGATGCGACTCCGATTGCGTCCTTTGTGCACTTTGCCGATGAGGGCCGCACATTGGTTTCGATCTGCAAAGGATCGCAGGTTGTACTGTGGAACCGCGCTGACAATCTCGCCGAGATTCCTCAAGTCAAAGCAGTCATTAGCATGCCTGACGGTGCGCCGATGGAGCAAGAGATGAAGATGGCGAGAGTGGTAGCAACTCGTGATGGCAGCGAATTGGCGATTGGTTATTACCTGGGCGTGATCCACGTGTTGGATGTCAAGAGTGGTCAATGGCTGGCAATCAAAGGGTCTGAATATGAAATGAAGTCTGTCGCCATTAGTCCCGATGGTAGGTGGTTAGCTGCTGTGGATGATTTAGCCGACGGGTTTCTATGGCGGATCGAGTCCAAGTCTCATGCCATCCTCTGTCGTAAATTCAAAGTCGAGGTCGATTTTCCCGAACCAATCGATCTTCTTGACGTAAATGCCTTGGCCTTCGACCGCCAGAACACAACTCTTGCGATCGGATCGTCGAGCACTGTGACGTTCTGGGACGTCGCCAGCACTTCGACAATCGGTACACTTGATGTCGGGATGGAAGACTTTGAAGGTTTAATGTTTAGTCCTGATGGGCGCGAAGTGGCCGCGGTCGGTAAGAACTCGGCGGTTTTGCTCAATGCGAGTCCGGAATCGTGGGCCAGGGTTGCGCGTCATATCGCTAACCGCGAGTTGTCATCGCTGGAGCTTCAGAACGCGACAGTTGATGCTAGTACAAACTCGTGCCCTGGCAACTCCTCGGCAGAGACTACCCGAAAGAGGCATTAAAACTTCAAGCGCAACTCGGTTGCGCGGAAAATCAATTGTGACTACTTGATTGAAGTCACCTTCTAGGCCGCGAACTACGCAGCGAAACGTTCGGCATCGTAAACAAATCGAGCCCGCCGATGGAATCTGCGGGCTCGATCCGAATCATGAAAAGCGGCTATTACTGAATCGTATCCGTCGATCCTTTGAAGCCGTGCATGGCCTGCTTCAAAGTCCACTTCAGAACGCGCTTGGTGTCGTAGCAGTAAGCCAGAATGTAGTTGCAGGTCGACAGACAGTGCTTCGAGCATTCCTGCTTCATCTCATCCAACTGCGCGTGATCGAATTTCGGATTTTCGATGGTGCCCCAGTCATGCGTGACCGAGTACATCGGGAAGCACGGCGCCAGCGTGCCATCGGTGCGGATAATCAGCGAGTTCTGGCCCGCGCGGCACTTCCAGGGTGGCACTTCACCACGCATCAGCATCTTCATGTCCTGCATGTGCTTGCTCTGGTTGACCATCTTGTAGCCTTCGTTGTGACGTTTGGCGTCGAGATAGTCGAGCAGGTCATCAACCTTCGAATAATCATCCGGCGTTAGGTAGGTGACGTTCTCATCGAGATGCTTGAAGTGCGTCTGCTCGGTCATCGGCGACTCGTTGATGTGATAGTCGGTGGCGATGCCGTGGTCGTGAGCAATCTCGGTCAGCTCCTTCACGTCGTCCATGTTGTTACGGCAGATGTTGATATTGAACATCACCGTGTAGCCGTAGTGATGCTGCCGCTTCACCAGATATTCAAAGTATGGACGAATCGGATCGAGCGCCTTCGGCAATGATTTGCGATCCTTCACGGAATCGACCGCCAGGTTCACCGTCGCCACGCCCGCGTCGCCCAGACGATCAATCACGTCCGGCTTCATCAAGCGTCCGTTCGTCGGCAGGTAGACGAAGATGTCTTTCTTCGCGCTGTAGTAAACGATCTTGTGAATAAACTTGGGACGCAGCAGCGGCTCGCCGCCCATCAGCGCCAGCACGCGCGAACCAATCGAGTGCAGCCAATCGATCGAACGCTTGGCCGTGTCTTCGGTCATGCCCTTCACTTTGTTGTTGTATGACCAGCAGTAGTGACAATCGTAATTGCACTTCCAGTCGGTAAACAGGTAAGGGATGATGGGCCGCAGGTCTTTGCTGTACCAGCGCGATTTGAAATACGGTGACCCCCAGGTTTTCCACGTGCGGATCGCGTTCAGCTTCTGATACTCGGACTTGCTCATCGGCTGCGGGTCCGGATGAATCGGGTACGGCGGCTCGGGCAACACCGCCGGTTCCGGCAGGGGCGCCAAAGCCGAACGGGGTTCCGGCTTGTAAAGAATCTGGTGAAGTTGTTGATCTATTCTGAAAGCTGGCGCGGAAGAAGTCGGCGCATTCTCCTGCTGTAATGCTGGTGCCATATTTATCCTTGCTACCTCTTAAGTAATGTGGTCTTAAACTGAAATCGATTGCCTTCGTCCGTAGTCCACACGAGAGCAATCGGTGAAAATCAAGCGCTCATATTCGCTGATTTAAGCGGCAATTGCAAGCGTGTTGGTGTCAGAAGCCCGCCCGTAAGCGAGGGCGCTCTGTGCCACGGCATTTGTTGGCCTGTCCAAAGTCGCTTACGAAACCTGCCCTCCCTTACGGTCGGGCTTCTGACACAAGCTTCATTTGCCCGTTCAGTCCGAGAACCGTTAAGCTTTGCCCTTTGGCCAAAGACGACTGAGCCCGCAATCACGTCCACGAAAGAAGAAGTTTTGCCGCACACGCCCGATTCAACCAACTCCACTCCGGTCGCGATTACCGCAGCATTAAGACCTGAATTATTCAAAACGGAGATTTCGGGACTCCTGACCCGTCGGGTGCTCATTATCGCTTTGGCAATCCTGGTGGTTGCCGGCTTTGGATTTCGGGCGAAAGGGTTAGCCACTGAGGGCTTGAGCGACGACGAACTGAATAAGCTCACGACCGTCAATGAATACCGAACCCGGGGTTTGACCGGCACGAACGGCGAGCATCCATTTCTAATGAAGGCTTTGCTCGGCATTAGCCTGATTGCGTCGGAACATTGGAACCAGACAAGCCTGGTCACATCCCATCCCGAATTGAATGTCCCGGTCGAAATGGCGTTGCGCTGGCCGGCCGCCATCTTTGGCGCGCTCACGGCCATAGTGCTCTTCCTGGTTGTACTCGAACTGTTTGGCAGCGACGTGGCATTGATTGCGGCCGCGCTTTGGACGTTCGATCCGCTGGTCATTGGGCTCAACCGGATCGCTAAGGAAGACTCGTTCTTCATCTTTTTCTTCTTGCTTGCCTGCTTGTTTTGGATTCGCAGCCAGCGTATTGCCGAAGCTGAGTCGCCGCAGAAGGCCCAGAAGTTCTATTGGCTCACGGCGGCGGCGATGGGCGCGATGCTGGCTTCGAAATTGATCGTGATGATGATCGCGATTCCAATTTCATACAATTACGTCTTTCAGAAAATCCCGGCGGTGCGTTGGGTGATCGGCAAGACCCGGTTTATCAAATTCTTCATCATCGCCGGCATCGTCTTCGTCATCCTCAGCCCTACGATTTTTGTGCCTGAGACCTGGAGAATGATGGCAGATTTTTCCAAAGGCAATGTGATTGGCCACGACAGCTATGAGTTCATTGGCCGGCTCTATACGCACAAATTCACTGACTGGCTGCGCGGTACGCCCTGGTACTTTTACTTCGCGCTGCTGGCGACAAAGCTGCCTCTGCTTTCGGTGATGTCGTTTGCCCTTGGCTGTCCGCTTTTGCTCAGAAAGAAACTCGGCGATGGTCGCTATTTTCTCTACGTGTGGCTCGTGCTGTGGGGACTGGCGTTCATGTTCGTCGGCGGCAAATTCACGCGCTATGTCACCACCCTGATGCCGGCGGTTTTCATCACTGCAGCGATCGCGATTCAATTTCTTTCACGACTAGGCGCGCGCTTTTTGAAAAATGGATCACTAAAGATTTTGGCGCATGTCGTAGTTCCGTTGGTTGTGATCCTCGCCAGCGTCTGGTCAGCCATTCATGCCGCGCCGCACTATCGACTCTATTCAAACCCAACTGCCGGCGGGCGCATGCTCTTCCCCCAGGACGAACTCTACGACGCCTACATGCAGGATACGATGAGCGAGATCGCCAGGCGCGCCGCGCCGAACGCGCGCGTGGCCGGCGAGATTCCAAATACCGCCGCGTACTACGCCCAGCGCGCCAACCGGCCCGATCTAAAGTCGCTGGAACTGTCCGATCCGGATGCGTTGAAGCAACTGCAACCCGGCGACTTTGTAATCGACGCGCGCGGACGGACTTACTTCAGCAATCAAGCCATGCTGATGCGGCTGCGCAACGCGAGCACACCGGCTTTCACGATCGCGGTTGGTCACGTGTCGGCGGCACATGTCTATCTCCTCGATCAGAAATCCCTGGCCGCCTTGCGCGGCGAATGATCAGATAAAACAGATGTCTACAGCCCGATCGTTAGGGAGGGCCAGTTTCGTTAGAGTATTCTTGGAATCGCAGTTAATTTCCGGGGCAGCCGGCCCTCCGTGACGGTCGGGCTTCTGACACGATTAAGAGATGCCGACGCTCGAAGAACTCCTCGCCAGATCAATTCCCGAACTTCGCGAACGCTTTGTCGATCGCGCGCGGCCGGTGCCGAAAGGTCTGGTCGAGGCGCTCGAAACGGATTCCCGCCAGGGCGCGCATCATCTGGCGAAGTTGATTCGCGAACGTTGGCGAAAGAACCGGGCCGAAGGTCAGCGCCTGCACAACCTGCTGCGATTTGAAATTGATTTGTGGGAGCAGGGATTCAACCTCATCGCCGGTGTCGACGAAGCCGGCATGGCCCCGTTGGCTGGGCCGGTGGTCGCCGGCGCGGTCATTCTGCCGCGCAATTACAAGCTGAAGAAGTTGAACGATTCAAAGCAGATTCTCGATGCTGAAATGCGTGACGAACTAGCGCAGCAAATCAAAGCTGATGCGGTAGTTTGGGCAACCGGAATCGCGGAAGTCGAAGAGATCGACACCATCAATATCTATCATGCCGGCTTGCTGGCGATGCGCCGCGCAGTCGAAGGCTTGATTCAACAACCTGACTTCATCCTGGTAGATGCACGACGAATTCCCCACGTTCAGACTCCGCAGCGCGGCATCATCAAGGGCGACGCGCTCTCGATGAGTATCGCCGCGGCCTCAGTCATCGCGAAAACGACCCGCGATGCCATCATGACTGAGCTCGATTCAATCCTCCCCGGGTACAATTTCGCAACTCACAAAGGCTATCCCACGCCCGAGCATTGTCGTTGTCTGAAAGAACTCGGCGCCACGCCCATCCACCGCCGCAGTTTCGCGCGCGTACGCGAAGCGCTCGGCCTGGATCCAATTCAAGACAATTTGTTTCCGGAAGAGAAAACTGAAGTGGCGACAGCGTAGCGTTATGTGGAGTGCGCCGGCAGAGCGTAGCGGCGACGGCGCTTTGGATTTGATTGCGCGTGAATGATCCAAAGCGGTTTCGCCGTCCCGATAAATCGGGACTCTGCCACCGCACTCCAAATCGTCTAAAACTGAAACTGCGCTCTCAAACTCACGCTGCGATTGCTCTGCGCGGCGCTGGCCCCGAACGTAAACTGGCTGAATCCTGAAAGCGAATTTGACGTCCCGAACAGCGGCGAACTCAGATTCCCGATCGGCGTTCCGGCATTTGTATGGTTGAGAACGTTCGCCACAAACAAACTCAGCGTCAGCCGGTACGGTTTATCTTCGGGCCTGGCCGGCGCGGCTGGTCGCGCAGGTTGAGACGCCGCGATCCTGTTATTGCTCGCCGCCGGCGGCGCACCTCCCTGGCTCGGGGCTGACGCCTGGGCTCTGGCGGGTGGCGCGGCGACTGAGCCGAATCCGAAAGTCTTCGCCACTCTCAAGTTCACCGAAAAGTAGCTCGGCCCGTGACCGTAATTGCGCGGAATGATCTCCGCGCCGGGCAGCGGCAAGAGATCGAAACTCCCGTAAGGCGTTTGGCGTACGGATGTTCTCGTCAAATCGGTTGCGAACGCCGGCCGGTCGAGAAACAGCGAATCGTTGTTTGTATCCAGGCCCGTTGTAATGTTGAAGGGCGCTCCTGACTGCGCGATGATCAATGGGAAGAAACCAATTCCCCACTTCGCTTCAAATGAACCCTGAAGCGTGAATCGATGTCGCACGTCGAACGATGATCGCCCAAATTCATTCAGCAAATTGTACGAGTTCGATGGGAACGACCCGGCGCCGTCCGTATCTCCATCAGCTTTGCCGAAGGTGTAGTTCGCATTGAAGTTGATCTTCTGATTGAGGCGCGATTGGAGATTAAAGATCAGCAGGTGCTGTTTGTACCAACCGGTCGTTTCGAAGTCGTAGACATTGAAGCCGTTGCCAAAAGGACGGGTGCCGACGACCGGCGCCGGCGCATTCAGGTTGCGCGAACGGATTTGGTGTATGCCGCGCGTGTCGAGATAGCTGATGCTCAGCACGGTGTTGCGCGGCATCGCCCGCTCGACGCTGATCGAAGCTTGAATATAGTAGGGCTGGGTCAGGTCCGGCACCTTCTTCCAGACGGTCTGCGGTTGATTAAGAGCGGCGATTGCTGCGGGCGGAGGAAGATTCGGATACAGGGCCAGCAACGCAGGATCGGTCACAATGTATTGTTGCTCTGTTTGCCCGTCATACCGGTTCGCCTGCAACGTCACCGAGGTGCGCACCAGGTCGTAGAACATGCCGACCCCGCCGCGGATAACCGTCCTGGGCGCGCCGTTCGGAGACATCCAGGGCGTCCAGGCGAACGACGCACGCGGCGCAAACATGAATTTGCTATTGAGCTGCGTCTGATACTGATAGCGCAGCCCCAGACTTAACGTCAGGTCCGGTCGCATCTTCCAATCGTCCTGAAAGAACGGCCCGATGTCCCACTGCTTCACCTCAGCAAACGGATTGCCGCCCGCAATTATCAATTGATTCGGCGTCGATGCGCGTAACAGGGTCTGTCGATAACGGTCGAGACTGGTGAACACAAACGTGCCGCCGAAATTGTTCGGCGCGATGTCTTCGATGTGCGCCCAACGCAAACGCCCGCCAAACTTCAGCGTGTGTTCACGCGTGGTAATCGTCAGATAATCGCGCAACTCGCCTTCGTGTCGCTTGAACGAATAGCCGCCGATTTGCGCGCCACCGCCGTTAAAGGCGTCGTTAACAATTAGGCCGGAACTGTTGTCTGATTGCTGCTGCTTGATGAAGTACAAGATGTATTGAAATCCAAATTCATTCACCGTGCGCGGATTGACGATGGCCATATCAACCACTTGCAGGATGTGCAATTTATCCGAATAGTCGAAAGCGCGAGACGGCAGCGAGAAGCCACCGACCCCCTGTTTTTGCAGATCGCTCTTTTGGAAGTTGTAGCGCACGCTCAAGGTGTTGTCCTTGTTGATGGCGAAATCGAAGCGCGGGCCAAGGTTCAAGAAAGTTCGGGGCGTGACCAGCGCGAGATTTACCGGCTGCGGATTGAGCGAACTATCGAGGGTCGTCGCCGCGATTACCGCCGCGTCTTCGATGTGGCGGCGCGAGGCGTTGAAGAAGAAGGTGGCCCGTTTCGAAATTGGGCCGCTGAGGCTCCCTTCAATTGCGTGCCGTTGATAGGGCGGCTTGTTCAACGCATAAGGATTGCGCGAATTGAAAGCGGCATCGCTGAAGGTGAACGCTGTGCTGCCGTGAAATTTGCCGGTGCCCGGCCGCGTGAAAACCTGAATCGTGCCAAATCCGATACGCTCAAATTCTGCCGAGAATGGATTCTGATTGATGACAATCTCGCGAATTGTTTGTTTGTCCGGTAATCCGTTTGAAGCCGTGAATCCGTCAACGAAGACCTGCGTTCCGTTGGGTCCGGCCGCCGGCCCCGCCAGCGCATCCAACTGCGCGGCAAGTTCATTCGGATCATCGGACAGTGAATTCAAGTCCTTTCCGCTAATCACCCGCGCTGTCTTGTTGCTGTTGGGATCGGTGCTGACTCCGCGCATGTCATCGACGGTGACCCGCTGCTCTTCGATCGTGACCGACAATTGAAAGTCATGCGTATTGGCGCCCCCAGAGAGTTGCAAACCATTGACGGCCTGCGGGGCGAAGCCCTGCTGCTGGATGCTCACGCTGTAGAAACCCGGGGTGAGGTTGTCGAAGCGATAAGCGCCGTTGCCGTCGGTTTGCGTCGTCATCCTTTTGCCGCCGGCGTCAGTTGCTGTGACGGTAGCGCCGACGACGACCGCGCCGAGTTGGTCGGCGACCTGACCACGCAGCGACGTGGTTCGCTGGGCGAATACAACGGCTGAACACATCATCACGAGCAAAATGGAAATCGCAGTTTGATATGCCGTCGGTTTCATTGAAATCTCCTTCATCATTCCACCTCCCTTCTCCCTTTGGGAGAAGGGC
>JBIOZK010000064.1:0-40476 GCA_044870975.1 Pyrinomonadaceae bacterium | reverse complement strand
GAGATCCTTTCAGCTGTCTCCCTCGACCGACATACCCTTCAGAAACGTCGAGGTCGCGCGCCAGAGCCATTTGACGGAAGCTATGCGAGGGCTCAACGCCACTCACTTGTGCCCCGGCTTCTCTCATTAGAGCGAGGTAGTTGCCGTCACCGCACCCGATCTCGACAACTCGCTTACCCACGAGCCTGAACCGCTCGATGAAGTCCGCCACTTGAGTCTGCTGATACTTGACCATCTGAGGCGAGTGGCTTGTCGTCATCACATAGTCGTCGTAATAAGTCTCCTCAAGGCGCTCTGTCAGTTGCACAAAACCACAATCGGCGCATTGATGGACCTCGAGCCTGACGGGCTGGTCCAAGGTGCACTCTTGCGCGGTAAGTAAGCGCTGGATGCTCGGCGAAGCATGCTGCTGTGTCAGGCACACCGATAGGGCTTTTGACGAGCACAGGCGGCATGGAATCTGTCCTTCAATCATCGCTGCTGGTTGGCGGCATCGCAGTACCAATCCACCGTCCTTCTGAGTCCTTCCTCGATACTCACTCTGGGCATCCAACCGGTTGCGCGGTGCAGGCGTGAAATGTCGGCTTGCAGGTGCATTACCTGATCAGGACGATAGGGCACCTCGCCAAAACCAAGCGACTGGCCTGGATCGACATAATCTCTGATGAGTTCGAAGATATCTCGAAGCCTGTGGGCCTGTCCCGAACCCAGATTGAAAACTCCCTGGGCGTTCGGGGCGGCGGCAACGTCGCATACGGCGTTGGCTGCGTCCTCAATGAAAAGGTAATCCCACTTCTGCTGACAGGCGGTCAGCGAGGGCTTGTGACCACTATGGAGCGACTTGATCAAATAGGGTATGGCCCATCCGGAGTTGTCCTTTGGCCCGTATGAGGAAAAAAGTCGCAACCAGGCAAATCGCATCCCTGTGCCCGCCGCCAACTGCCGGGTTAACACGCCGACACTAAGTTTCACGGCGCCATAAGTGGTCGTCGGATTAGTGACTGCGTCCTCATCGAGGATCCGATTTTGTGGACCATATTCCGCTTGAGATCCAACTCCCACCCAGGTCCCACATTGTACTTTCAGACCAAGCCGCAACAACGCCAGACTGCTGAGCAGATTAGCATCAACCTGAACCGGATCGTCGCGAAGATCATTAGCAACGCCGTGCCAGGCCAAGTGAATTATCACGTCGGGACTAAATGATTCGATTGGCGCGCTGGCGGCACCGATGTCCTGCAGGTCTCCCTCTATCACTCGGAGCTGAGAAAGGAGGTTGTCGATCCGCCACGTATCACTTGTCTTTCGAAGGAGCACCGCGACTTCGGCCCCTCTGCTGACAAGTTGTTCCGTAACATACGAGCCAAGAAAACCAGTGGAGCCAGTGACTAATGCCTTCACGTAATTGCTCCGTGATGGGCATGCTGGCCGAAGAAACTCTTGTACCAGTCAATCGTCTCGCGCAGGCCACCGTCGAGATCGAATAGCGGAGACCAGCCCAGCATGCTTCTGGCCTTGGCGGCGCTCAGATATTGGAGCTTGATTTCATTGCTGGCCTGATTGAGCACTTCCGGTTCCAAATCCGATTTCATCGCTTTCAGGATTCGATCGACCACCTCAAGCACACTCACCTGACCTTCGTTGGAAAAATTGAAAGCTTCGCCGGCCAGCGTCCGATTCGCAGCGAGAGCCTCAGCGAGCAGCATATATGCCGCCGCCCCATCCTCGACGTAAAAATAGTCGCGGATGTAATGGCCATCCGAACGAATGACCGGACGAGTTCCGCGCAACACCGAACGGATCGTTCCGGGAATGATCCGGTTCCAGTTCAAATCGCCGCCGCCGTAAAAATTGCCACAGCGGGTGATGGCCACCGGCAACCCGAAACTCGTGGCGTACGCCTGCGCGATCAGATCAGCGCATGACTTGCTCACATCATAAGGATGCCGTCCTTCTAATGGAGTCAGTTCGTCATAAGGCAAATTCTCCTGATCGCCATAGGCCTTGTCCGACGAAGCAAGGATGACCTGTTTGACCAGCGGACTGCGGCGGCAGGCCTCGAGTATGGTGTAGGTGCCGGCGATATTCACGTCGAGCGTGGAAACCGGGTTACGGTTCGCGATACCGACAATCGTTTGCGCGGCCAGGTGAAATACGGTGTCAATCTCATACTCGCCCAGCACCCGTTCCATCAACACCGCATCGCGAATATCGCCACGCACGGTTTTTACCCGCTCAATCAGACCGGTCCGCACCAGTTCACTCTGCGGGACCCAATCACGCACCAGGCAAACTACGTCGGCTTTGGCTTCGACCAGCCGGCGCACCAGCCGGCTTCCCACCAGCCCGGTTCCACCCGTTACAAACGTTGGTCGATCCAACCAGAAATTCATCGATGCACTACCGGCCTTTGCCGCCATTCCAGATATTCCATGGAGCTTTTTCAGAATTCCATAGTTCATTGAGATAGGCGTATTCGCGATAGGTGTCCATTGCGTAGAAAAAGCCGTCGTGTCGATACGCCATTAACTCGCCCGCAGCCGCCAATCGCTCCAGGGGCTCTCGCTCAAGCACACATTCGGGAGCGGCATCGAGATAGTCGAACACGCGCCGGTTAAAAACGAAAAAGCCGGCGCTGGCGCTGCCATCGACCTGCGGCTTTTCGGCAAAGTCGAGCACTCGGCCGTCGGGGTCAAGATTGATCAAACCAAACCGCGAGAATGGCCGCACCGTCGTCACCGTGGCCAATTTTCCATGGGCATTATGAAAAGCTACCAGCTTGCGAATGTCGAGATCGCTTACCCCGTCACCATAAGTGACCATGAAGCTCTCGCCATCGATGTGTTTTTCGATCTGCTTCACTCGAGCCCCAGTCATCGTATCCAAACCGGTGTCCGTGAGTGTCACCGAAAAGTCTTGCTCATCGTGGGCTCCGTGGTAACTGATGACGTGATCGCGGCCGAGACGAATTGAAAAGTCATTGTTCATCGCCTCGTAGTTAAGGAAGTACTCTTTTATCATTGTGCCGCGATATCCCAGACAAAGCACGAATTCGTGAAATCCGAAATGCGCGTATAACTTCATGATGTGCCAAAGAATGGGACGCCCGCCGATCTCGACCAAGGGTTTTGGCCGATACTCTGTTTCCTCTCGCAAGCGGGTGCCTTGACCACCGCAAAGAATTACCACCTTCACAGGGCCGCCTCCCAGTTGCAGTTCAGATTGCCTTCCAATGGTTCTCCCGAATCGCCGATGCGTTTAGTCCCCGACCCTGACCGAAACTTGGCAAACTCTCCGCTGGCGCGTGTCACAGTTACCGCCACTGTGGAGTTACTCAATTAGTTTTCCCTGCCTTTTTTTATCGCGAGGTTGAGCGCAACTTCGTGGATGCTCGGCAAACACGAAAACCAGCTGCGGGACTCCAATTGCGGCGCTGCGTGCCGTTGGCTACTAGCCTTGTCGGCTGGATTCAACGACTCTCTGTCCGTCGGCGGGTGTTTCCGACCCATAGTGATAATGCTGATAGTAACCACTGTAGTAATAGGAGTTCGATCCGGCCGTCGGCACTTTGTTGAGTACAACTCCGATCATTCGGGCGCCCACGTCATGTACGAGCTTCCGCACCCGGGCGACGACTTTCCGCGAAGTCCTGCCACTGTGGACCACCAGGAGCACTCCATCAACCATAGCCGCTATCAGCACGCCATCAGTAAACGCGGCTACCGGAGGAGAGTCGATCACGATATGGGTAAACTTCGGCGTCAGTCTTGAGATGAGTCTTAACATCTGTTCTGAGCCTATCAACTCTGCCGGGTTCGGTGGCACAGGCCCGGCGGTAAGAACGAATAGATTTACGTGTTCATCCTGTTGAATTGCTGCAGATATCTCGGCGTCGGATGCGTCACGCGACAGCAAAGCACTCAACCCGTTCTCGTTACTGAGATTGAAGATCGAGTGAATACGCGGGCGGCGCATGTCCGCGTCGATGATGAGAACCTTTGCACCGGTCTGGGCCAGACTGATGGCCGTGTTAACCGCCGTCGTGGTTTTCCCTTCCGAGGGAACGCTGGAAGTAATGAGCAAGGTACGGGGCGCCCTGCCGGCTGTAGACAGCAAAATAGAAGTTCGCAAGTGCCGATAAGCCTCAGCCACTGGTGAACGCTTATCGAGACCAGTCAGCAATACTTCCTGAGAGCCATGGCCATTGGTTGTTACCAGGGCACCTTTTTTCGAACCGCCGCCGCGCAACCGGTTTGGTTTGGCGTTATCGACCTGGGGAATGAGCGCGACTGCCGCTAAATGAAGGACGCTCTCGACGTCCTCCACAGAGCGCACGCTGTCGTCAAGATATTCGATTAAGAATGCGAGCCCGATGCCGCAGCCGAGGGAAAACAAGATGGACAATCCCACGAGCAAAGTTCGCCTGGGCGCCACGGGGGTTTTCTGAGCGATGGCGTAGTCGACCACCCGAACGTTGTTTGGCGTGCCGGCCATCACTACGTCATTCTCTTTGGTACGTTGTAGCAGTCCGTCCAAAAGGGTCTTGTTAGTTTCAATCTCCTGTTGAATTATCCGATATTGAACCGCGGCTTCATTCTGCGTCAGAGTTTCGGCACGTTGCTGGTCATAGGCTTTGCGCAACTGCTCCTCGGTCGCGAGGGCCTGACGATAGCGGGTGGCAAGGTTGGTGGTTACGATCCTGGTGGCGCGGGCGCGGGTGTCGTTCATCTGCTTTTCCAGAGCAGCAATCTGCTTGTCCACTTCCTTAACGGCCGGCCACTTCTCGGTATTCTCAACCAGCAGTTCGGCGCGCTTCTGCCTTAGCTCAGTCAATTTAATTTCCGCGTCCGTAGTGACCTTGGTAGCTGAGGGAACATCTTTATCGCCTCCTCCTTCGGCCAGCGCCTCGGCGGCGCCCGGTTGAAGGCTGGCTTTGTAAGCAGATTCCGCGAGCTTGCGTTCGTTTTCCGTGATCAGGAGTTGTTTGTTCAGACCCTCGAGTCTTTCTACGACCGTATTTTGGTTCGCGTCCAGCGAGAGGATTTGATGATTCTTAGCGTAATTGATCAGCTCCTCTTCCTTGCCTCTAATGGTCGACTGCAATTCGGCAATCCGTTTCTGAAGATAGGTGCCGGTTGTGCCACTTGTCTCGGTCTTTTTCTCAAGATTCTGATCCACGAAAATCTGCGCAATGGTGTTGGCAATTTTCGCCGCCAGGTGCGCATCGGTATGCCGGTAGCTAATGTCAATTAGTCGCGTCTCGCGAACTGTAAGCCGGGTTTCTTTTACCGGTTCGACACTTAGTGTTTGCTGGAGATCATTCACATAGTCCGCAAGACGTTCAGCCTCGGCCTGATCTTGCGCCGTGGTGGTGGAGGCGCGGGAAGAAGTCAGCGGCAGCACGTCAGAATTTGAGTTCTTGTTGTTGTTCTTTTGCTTGAGACCCAGAAGGGCTCGCAGGTCGGACCACGTTGACTGGCCACGCGATGGATAATCGCGAAGAAAATCCTGATTGTGTTCGAGATCGAGGTTCGTCACGACTTTACGCAACAATCCCGGTCCCGTGAGGATTTGAAGCTGCGTATTGAAATAAGCAGGATCGTTGGACTCATTATTCAAGATCACCGAGCTGTTCTTGGACATGCCACCGAGCAGCGGATTCGCGTTCTCAAGGTCGACCTGAATCCGCGCCTGCGATTCGTAAATGTCAGGCTTACGAATCAGATAGATTGTCGCCAATGCCGGTATGAGCACCGAAACGCCGATAATCAACCAAAGGTGTTTACGTATAATCCGCCAGTAATCCAGCAGATTCGAGCCCTGCTCGTCTTCTCTTTCATAGGCATAACTGCCAGGCAGTGGCACCGTAATTCCGTGGCCATTCGTTCTCGATAAGCCAATCTGGTCGTCGGGGAGGCCAACCTTTGGTATGGATAGGTTTGTCGATTCGTTCATCTTAAAATTTCCGGCACCTTCTACAGCTGTTTATTTGCTCTGTGGGGAGTCTCGATCTGGACGACTCCAACCACGCTGTGAAAAATGATCCAGCGACGCTTTGGGAAAGCCGTCTGCCGACGCCTGCGATCTGGATCAAACAAGTCAATTAGTAAGTTACGACGTGCTCCACGCACTAACTCACGAGCATTTGTTTCCAACTCGAGCTTAAGGAATCACTCGAATCACACCCTGGGAAATCGCTGACGGGACGGCCCCCTGCAAGATGCCAAGAATCATCTTCCCGGTGGAGGATCCTACCTCAACTATGTCATTAGGAAGCAGCGTTATATCAGGCGCCTGGTGCTTTTGAATTGCCTTCAAATTAACAGGAAGCTCCGTCTTGCCGCCGCCTTCCGTTTCCCTAATGATGCGGATATTGCTCGTCTGACCATCGCGCGATGCTCCGCCGGCCATCGCAACGGCCCACGAAACCGTAATCACCTTATCTTTTAAGACAATCGCTCGCGGCTGAACAACGTGCCCAATCACAAACACCTGGTCCGCTTCCGGAATTTGGACAATATCGCCAGGTTGCACGAACGGATTAGCGTCCTCTTTCCCGCGCAGCGTATCGTTGAGCTTGATCATACCGAGGCCCTGAAGAGCCGGTGTCGCACTGACGTCGGAAGAATCTTTTTGGCAAACCACTGGACCGCCGGTATGAATCACGTTAATGGTGCGACCCGCCTCCTTGGAAGGACCTCCGGCAAAGCTTAGAAGCTCGAGCAAGCGCACCTGTCTTTGAAGACGAAACTGTCCGGGCGCATTCACCGCCCCGATCACCGCCACGGGCCGCGATTGAAACTCAGCGACAAAGACTTCGACGCTAGGGCTTTTCTTGTATTCCAAATACAAAGAGGTAATTCGCGCTGCAAGTTCGCTCTCGGTGCGACAGGCCGCCGTCACCTCCTGATCGATCATCGGGAGGCGAATCATACCTCGCTGATCCACGCGCACGAGGCCCGAAAGTTCGGGAGCTTTTCTGACGACAATGTTAAGCACATCTCCGGGACCAATTCTGTACCGGGCGTCATCAACCGGAGCTTTCAACATCGAGGCGTCCGCACTGGCGATGGGTACGGCGTTCTGTTGAGCAACCACCTTCAAGCTGGAGGGTGGAGCCATGAAAACGACCATCGCAAACATATAGAGGAGGATTTTCAAGCTCATAGCTTCCAACCATGGGGTCCCAGCCTGGGACGCCAAATCTGTCGTCTTCGCAAAGAATCTAACTCTCATAACACCTCCAAAGTCGGACTAGCAAAAAGTTTCCTCAATGACTCTCGAGCCAATCATCATCCTGGCAATTCTGCCAGCGTCGCGGTTGCCGATCAGCTGCCGGCTTGAACCACAAGAAATGGCCTGCATTACACCAAAAATTGAGCCCGGCAGTTTCCAGACTTCCCCCCAAGCTAGCGCCAGCAATTAAGCTACAGTCGGCGTTACGCGATACCCGTAAAGGGAAGCCTCTCTCGCAAGGCGGCATTCAGTTTTCGAGAGCCGTGGTCCCTAAACTCGATCGCACAAAGATCAGGGGGACTATATCAAAATCGGCAAACCTCGCATTATACTACAGTCAACAATCACTTAAACCGCACATTCTCCGAAAAATCAAGTAAACCAATCGGTCTGCCCCCCCGCAAACAAGCGCCGCCTCAAACACCAGTGCTTTAGACAGCCTCTCATAGTATTAGCGTTGGCCTCGCGCGAATGGCAGACTTGGATTTAGCGCAAATGGAGGGCAGGATCTGACTTTCAATCAAGTAATGAGGCGTGGAAGAGAAATCATTCCCTTAAGGCTTGTTTTTACTTCAGCGAACTCCCCTTATACTACATCGCATTAATGAGGTCATAATCGAGAGCAACTCTAATCGGCCCAGAGTGCCCGTAAACGTCAAGTCCCCAACCACTCGGCTTGCGCCACGATCAAAACTCGCAGACAATCACGGTTAAGCGAACCAATACGGAGAGGACTCTACTGGACGAAAGCCCTTTCTGTCAATAAGTCAACTGGTTTCATCACTTCGGGTTCACAAGATGCGCACCATCATGGCCCAGTGAACTTGTAACTGTGCCAATCCAGGACCAGTCTTAAGTTTCTCTGTTCCGCGATTTGACCCTTAACTCCGCTCTCCTGCCGCACTGCACAGTCGGCTATTTCAACGAGGTCCCGGTTGAAATCGGAGCCCTGGCAACTGACTAATCGGCGTCTCTCACCTGGGGGGCCAAAACAACCGCGCACCAGTGGCAATTGAAACCGGAGAATTCGGTGCTAAATATCCCAGAGACAATATCCACGCTTGAGATGCCTCAGTCGCGCTAATAAAGGTCGTCCATCCTCCGGGACCGTCAAGAACTCTCAAGTTGTCAATAGAGATCTTGGCATAGTCCCTAATACTTATGGCCGAACCCGCGTGTGCGCCACTTGAATAGATATTCACGTTGGATAAAACTGCGGTTGAAACACCCGCAAAGACTAAACCGTCAATTACTCCCGTCGCCGCGGGATCGCACTCCGCGTAGACTCCAAACAAACCGATGTTTATGGCATTGGTAAACCTAACCTCAGCAGCACCTCTATTGCTCTGGAAGATTCCCCCAAAAAAGCTCCATTGCTGCACTGCTGCAACACCGTCAGCCTCAATGCCCCCGGCAACTCTTGATCCAACCTTGCCGTTGTTTTCCAACTGAAGATTAAACCAGTTAATTTGGTAAAAGTGTTTAGTTCCGTCTGAAATAATCCCAATTCCAGAATTTGAAGCCGTGGCACAACCGATAATCGCCACATCATAAAAACTCATCTGCGTGTTTTCGTCGGCAAAATACAATCCATACGAGGGGAAATGCTCAAAATTGACATGATTAAGCGCTTGAAAACTTCTCTGGTTCCATCCCAGTCGCAGACCATATCCTCCGTTTCTTGCATGAGACCCAAGAATAGACATGTTCGAGATATTAAGATGCCGGCGCGCCGCGCGCGTTCCCAGGGCATCGATCGCCGGCCCTGATCCGTAATAGTCCAATATAGTATTGTTCGGCCCTTCGCCAATCCACGGCGCCCCTCTAAGGTTAAGCCCCGAGTTGACTCTATAGCTCGCGCTATTGAATTTGACCGAACCCTGCGCGGCAACTGAAACGCCATCCCGATCGAGTGCTCCCGAACAAACTGAGGCGTCCGCCGCGCTTATCGCTGGCGCCATATCGGTTTGGCCAGGCGCGGAATTCGCCAGCCACCAGTCAGGATAGACAGTACCTCTCAGAACCAGGGTTCCCTGTCCGCTCAGCGCGTTGAAAAAAATCTGTTTGGCTGCCGGCGCAATAATCGGCCCCTGAATCGAGACGGTTTGTCCGGAGCTGACTTGAATGCCACCCTCAGACAGATCCAACGCCACATTGGCAGGAAAAGTGATCGAATTCAGCTTGCAGAGTTTTGTAAGGTCACGCTGAAATGGGATTTTTATCGTAATCGGATTCCCGCCGGCGCCAGCCACCTGGGTCTGAAACCACGCCGTGTCCTGGGATGGATTTCCACTGCACCCAGAGGCGTTTTGCTGTGTCGTCTGTCCCGCGACCGCAGCCGACAGGAAAATCGCAATCGCAACTACTCTAATCATGTGCAGCTTCGGGAATTCAATTCTCGATTTACCAAATGATCGGGCTCAGAGGTTCCAGCAGAGATCGCGTTCTGCTTCGGTGCGCGGTCGTTATAAGACAACTGCCCATCGCGGCGATGTCGCGCGCCGCGATGGACAGAAGAAGGAAGTATACGGCGTAACTACTGCTGGCCTACTGCTGGCCTACCGCTGCCGGCAGTGTATTCCCGGCGGTGTTGTCGCGAACGTTATTGTTCCCGAACGAAACGGAGGTGCCGGTATTCTGGAAGCCAGTACCGTTTTGCATGACCGTGATGTCAGCCATATTACATACGCCGTTGATGTTATTAATCCCGACGGCGTTGCCGTTTACGCCGGTGCTGATGACATTCACCAGCGCCCCGCTATTGACTCGCACGCCAGAGCCGAGGTTGCCGCTGATATCAGAATTCCGGATTTGTACGGCGCCGTTGGTGGCGTTGACGCCATGCGACGCATTTCCGTAAATCTTGACATTATTGAGGTAGGCACGATATGCGGTACCGTTCGAACCCTGGATTTCGATAGCCGCGTTCAGCGAGTTGGTGATTTTGGTATCGTAGACCCAGAGGCCCATCGGGGGATTGCTCACGACCGTGGTGCGAACGTCGCGGATGCCATTGCCGTTGCCCGATCTAAACCCGAAAATCGTGCAGTTCTCAACCTTAACTTCGCGACCGGAGGTGATATTGACTCCGACCAGACCGGCCGTGGTCCCGGCGCCGTTAATTGAGAGGTTCTTCAGGTAAACATTGATCGTGTTCGGACTTCCCGAGGCGGAGTCGTTCACGTTCACGCCATTCGTGCCCGACGCGAGAATTGAGCCGAACCCAGCTCCCGTGGTGCCATCAATGGTCATTGACTTCGTGATCGTGACCGCGCCGAAACCACCTGGATCGAGACAGTCAATCTCACCGCCTGCGGCGGTCTTGGAGATCGCGCCGGCGAAGGTTTTGCACGGCGCGGTGCGGCTACAGGGGTTGACGTCGTCACCGACGCCAGACACCCAGGTGCGGGTAGCCTGCGCCTGAGCGAATGAGGCAAACGCAATCATACAGACCGCAATTGCCAGGGTATTAAGGGTGAACCGAAACTTGTTCATTTGGAGTCTCCTTTTTTCTATCTGAAAGTTGGGTGGCCACCAGTAGAACACGGATCCGTTCCGGCCACTGTTGCGCCGAGCTTCCCATTGTCAATGAATAAAGTCTTGTTTTTCAACAAACTTTGTCGCCTTCTCATTCATTTATTGCTACTAGTACCCGCAATCTTTCGCGGTATCGTTCGTAATGGTCCAGGTGGTACTGTCTCCGCAATTCACGACCGTCGAGAGGAAGCAGCCATCCTGATCTTCCGCAATGAGTTTCACCTGTTGACCATCGCAACTGACATTATTGAGCGCGTACGACTGGCCCGTGGCGATTGCGGAATCACCCAGCAGGTCGGCGCTCCAATCGTCAACGTTGACGTGCGAGCTGTAAACATTGCGAATCTCACGTCCGGAATTATTAACGATGTTCACTGACGTCGCCATCGTCCGGGAACGTGCTCCCGACACGAACGGCAGTGAAGCGAACGTTACCAGGGCGATTGCGACGATGATCAAGCTGCGGGGGTTACGCGAGCCATCTGTGTATTTCATTTTCGTGCTCCCTTTCCTCAAAACTTACCTGGCAAGATTTACGAAGCCCTTCTCTAGAGCCTGCTCGAGTCCGCGGTCGACCGGCGGCGGCGGGCCCTTACGAGCACCCGCCATTAACCGTGTAATTCACACCGCTATCGATCGGTGTCTCGCCAGGGTTGTGTGCCACCACCACCTTGGCTGTCACCGTCGTGGTGTTGCCATGACTATCGGTCAGACGGAAGTAAATCGTGTAAATCCGACCATCTCCGCCGCCCTGGCGCTCAGACCTTAGCTGCACGGACTTGCAATCCGCAGCGATGACAATGTCATTCACCGTATTGCCGTCTCCGTTGCCGTTCTCGGTCTCGTCGCTTGTGACGTGGTCAATCCTGACGTCACCGACCGACACATTACCGCAGTTATCAGACACTGAGGTCACGAAATTCGTAACCGCGAAAGTCTGGTACTTGTGGTTCGGCGGCCACATTGAAGGCGTTTGGCCATTCAAGGTGATCGTCGGCGGGGTGTTGTCGATAACCGTCACTACCTGGGTTCCGGTAGACGTGTTGCCGTGCGCGTCGGTGACCGAGTAGTTAATCGTCGTCGTACCCACGGGGAACACGTTCCCTGACGGGACGCCGGTCCGGCTAATCGCCCCAATTCCCGGGCAATTATCGGTAGCCGTCGCCGTGCCGAGAGTAGCGTCGCTCACGACCGTGTCGCAGGACGTAGCACCCGGACCGGTGTAAGCGGTGACCGCACCAGGTACGTTTAGCACCGGCGGCGTGTTATCGATCACCGTGACGATCTGGGTAGCCGTGACCGACAAATCGGCCTTGGCCTGATACGTGATCACGGTAGTCCCCACCGGGAAGTTATTACCGGCCGGAACGCCAGTCCGGATCACCGTGGTATCGCAATCATCGGAGATAATCGCGGTTCCCAGCGTCGCGTCAGAAACCAAAGCGCCACAGGACGTCGCACCCGGTCCCGTATTGACCGTTACCGCCGGCGGGACAAAGGTGAACGTTGGCGGCGTCAGATCATGTACGGTGACATGCTGGACGCCCGAAACCGAATTGCCGGCCGCGTCCGTCGCAGTGTAGGTGATATCCGTGGTGCCTACCGGGAATACAAACGTTTCACACACTCGTCCGGGATTCCCTGGAATCGGGCACGGAACTGTTGGTACACCCACGCGAGCGATATTCACCGTCGAGCAGTTGTCAGTTGCCGTAGCCACGCCCAACTCGTCATCGAGTAACGTTGAACATGCGTTCACCGTCACGTCGACGTCCGGCGGGACAGTCAGCGTTGGCGGAGTCGTGTCACCAGTCGAGGTTATTGTAATAGTCTGAGTGCACGAGGCCTGACCGATGTCATTAGCCGCCGTCCAGGTGATTACAGTCTGACCCGCCGGATATGGATCCGTCAGATCGAGGTTGTCACTTCGGCGCGAGGTGACCACCGCAGCGTGCGCACCTGACGTGGGACCCGCCGTGGGCGTTCCAATTTGGCCCGTGGTCAAAGTCTTCTGACAGTCATTACCCGCATCGAAGGTCTTGTCAGACGGGCAACTAATCGTCGGCGCATCCGCTGAGGTTACAGTTACGTGCTGCGTACATGAAGCCGTGCGAATGTTCGGATCGTCGCACTGGGGCGGATCATTACATTCCCTCACGGTCCAGGTGATCGTGGTGGTTCCGATCGGATAAGGATCAGAAACTGCACGATTGTCGCTTCGAACTCCTACAAGGGAGGCATTGTTGCCGGTAAACGTCGGGTTGTCGACCGGAACTGAAGCCTCACCGGAACCAGGATCGGCAGCCTGGGTCAGATCGCCCTGGCAGCTGATTGTCGGCGCCGCCGTCTCAATCACCGTGATGGTGAAGCTGCACAGTCCTCCGCCAGTGGAGGTTGCCGTTACAACTGTTGAGCCGACCGGGAAGAAGGATCCGGAAGCCGGGGAAACCGTCACCGTCCCACACCCTCCCAGAGATTCAGGCGTCGCGAACGTTGCAAATGTGCCAGGGTTTCCAGCCTGAGTCGCGTTTGCGCTCAAAGTCATATTGTTCGGACACTCAAGGACACATCCAGCCGGCGTGGCGCCATTTGAAATGTGAAGCGGCGATGCCTTTACCTCATTATCCAGCGCGTTGAGTTCATTCGTGGCGCTGCTCACCTCAACTTTGTTGTCTATGGTCGCCCCCGCCGAACCGGCCGTGAACGAAACCAGAAACTGCGCCGAGGCGCCGGAAGGCAAAGTCGCGATGGAACAATCAACCGTACCTGAAGCTGAACAGATGAACGCATTCGTCAATCCGCCGGTTTGGGTGACTGAATCGAGCGTCGCGCTAACAAATTCCTCGTCCTTGAAATGGACATTGGTGGCGTCATTCGGGCCAGTGTTAATAACGTTCACCGCATATTGCACCGGACCACCCGTAGTAGGTTCACTGGTCACCGCACTCACGAAAATCTGCAGATCGACATTGTCCTGCGCAGTGTCTTCAACCGAGAAGAAAGCACTCGCGCGCAGCGAACTGCGCGAGGTGATCACGTTCACTCTCCAGTTTCCGACATTCTGCACCGTAATATCCATATTTTGGGTGGTTGTAGTATTCGGCAAGGTAAACGAGTTCGTGTCAGGGCTGCCGCTAACTGGAGCTGTCTGATTAACAAAACCGGCGGGATCAACCCACGAGTACCGGAAGCCGGAACTTCCGACCGCTTTCGCGCACACGGTTTCGCCCAGGATGAATCTGGTTTTGGGCGTGACGCAATCCGAAGCGTAGGTAGCAATCGGTGCTGTCTGGGCAGCTACCGTGAACACTGTAGGGATTATCGAGCTATCGGAGGGATCGGCAATCGTGGCCTTCCATCCTCCCGTAACCGTCGGTGTGTAAAGAAAACTTTGCGAGCCACTGGTGGTGATATCGGTTACCCCGACGCCGCCGTGATCGATGGTGGGACAGTTTACACACCAGTTCACGAAACGGTTCGTTTCGGTGACGCCGTTGGTAATTGCGCAAACGGTCTCTCCCAGGATGAAGTCGGTGCGGGGCGTCACGCAATCTGAAGCGAAGGTCGCGATGGTCTCCGTGGCCGGCAGGAAGGAAGGCGCCAACTTCGGCACACCCAGGGATCGCAGCGCGCCCGTACGAACGGGTTTTTCGCCTGACTTTGCCGTTTTGCCGACCAGCGCTGCCAGTGAACTCGATCGAACCAGATAGGATGGCCCAGCCACCGCGGCAGCTACAATAACCAAGGAGACTATCAATACAACAACATTAAAGTGTCTTCCTGCAGGTTTGGCAGAATATCTTGGTTTCATTTGGTTTAGCTCCTTGGATCAGATGTGGGATCAGACGTGAAGATTCTTCGACGATTCGCTAATTTCCATTCCAACGCTTCCCACCGATTTTATTGCCAGATTGAAAATGACCGCTATCTAATGGCTGTCGGATAGACGGGATAACTAACGGTGCTACTAATCAGTTGTGTGACTTGGGATTTAGGCCAAAGTCGTCGGGGTCGCTTCGTTGTGTTGTCGTGAAGGTGAAACTCATAGAGCTTGTGGACGGGGGCGTTCACGACGAGGAAGGGTTAATACTCCTTTTTAGTTCTCGTGTCAATATAATTTTGATAATTTTGCGGCGCAAAGACTGGTCGTTCAGCTGTCTCAAGCTACTTCCCATCCTGAGTACGTTGCCTTCACATACCTTGAACAAAATCTTGCTGGAATGATGAGTTCGTACCGCGGTTCGGTTCCTGAATAGGGCGACACACGTGGTCCCTGTTGAGGCTCGTGGTTTTTTGTTATGACAGCCAGAGGCTTTGCATCACAGGAGAGCAAAACCTGCTCATGTTTCTGATTCGAAAGATCTGTTTGCAACGTCTGGTGATATTGAAATTAACTGAGGCCAGTGCGCAATTTTTGCGTGGCGTAGAAAAACTTGGTGCCCCCGGCGCGATTCCAACGCGCGACCTTCCGCTTAGGAGGCGGACGCTCTATGCAGCTGAGCTACGGGAGCACGAACTGTGAATCTTTAAATGGGTCGACACAACCAATGAGAAGTAAATTACACAAAGCTCGCTAAACCCTCGCCCTCCCTCAAAACGCTACGCAGGTTGAAGGGTTTTGGTCATCTCGTTTTGAATCCAATCGTAGGTCTTTTGCAAGCCGACGCGCAGGGGAATATTTGGCTCCCAGCCGAAGGCCTCCAGTATTTTCGTATTATCGCTGTTGCGCCCGTTGACACCCTGAGGCGCGTTGAGGTTGTAGTTCCTCTTCACCTTTATTTGAGCGACATCCTCAGCTATGTCGACAAGTTGGTTAATAGTGACTAATTCACTGCTGCCGAGATTTAGCGGTTCAATCACATCACTATTCATAATCATGTGAATGCCCTTTATGCAGTCATCAATGTAAATAAAGCTGCGTGTGCGCGTGCCATCGCCCCACACCTCAATTTCATGGTTGCCGGACATCTTCGCCTCGATGAGCTTTCGGCAGATTGCGGCGGGTGCCTTCTCCCTACCGCCGTCAAACGTGCCGTGCGGCCCGTACACGTTGTGAAAGCGAGCAACCCGGGTCTCTAAGCCGAAGTCTTCTCGGAAATGACGACACATCCGTTCGCTGAACAGCTTCTCCCAGCCATAACCATCCTCGGGCATCGCGGGATAGGCATCTTCTTCTTTAAGCGCCACAATGTCGGCGGACTTCTGCTTATCCGCGTTATAGACGCACGCGGACGACGAATAAAAATAACGCTTGATCCCCAGATCTCGGGCGGCCATCAAAAGGTGCGTGTTGATTAGCACACTCAACATGCAGAGGGCCCGATTGTTTTCAATAAACCCCATGCCGCCCATATCGGCAGCTAAATTGAACACCCAGGTCTGATCCTGAACAGCGCGATAACACGCTTCCTTGTCTTGCAAATCTAGAATCAAGTTATCGACATCATCGAACCACTGATACCAATCGGCGCGCGGCTTCATGTCAACCGCTCTCAAGTTCGTGTAACCCTGGCCCCGCAGATCGGCGATGAGATGACCGCCGATGAATCCGCCCCCACCGCATACCACAATACCGTCAGTCTTATTCAACATAATCTGAAAAGGGATTTTCTAAATTGAATCTCAGGAACGTTGTCTTGCCCGATTAGTATACCAACGAATTCTGACAGATCAACGACGCCTCGACTCGAGTGTAATGACTGGCGGTTGCGCTTTGTGATAGTCTGCGGCCCGCTCGTCGTTCTTATCATCAGTTTTTCTGAAATAAATGAAGATTAGCGATCTACTTGGCCAGGCCGATTCGTCACACATCGCGATTCGGACAGAGACGAATACGCTCACATATGGCGAGCTTCGACAACTCGTGGACGGTCTGACACGAATGCTACAAGGCTTTGGTCTGCGCGCAGGCGACCGCATTGCCATGTCACTTCCAAATGGCCTTGACGTCATTGCGGCATTTCTGGCGTCGTCCACTGTGGGAACCGCCGCCCCGCTCAATCCGGCGTACACCGTAGATGAATTCAAATTCTACTTAGAAGATACGCGAGCACGCGTCTTAATTGTTCCAGCCCAGAACGCTAAAGAAGCTCGTACCGCCGCGCACGAGGCGAACGTAGCCGTAATCGAATGCGTCACCGGCGATCGCGGTGAGATTAGTTTTTCGATGAAGGAACGACTGAAGGGCGGAGGTGGCGAAGCAGATGCGGCGGCCAGTGAAGACATCGCACTCATCCTGCACACGAGTGGCACCACCAGTCGTCCCAAGCGAGTACCCTTGGCCCACGCGAACCTTCTGACCTCAGCTCGCAACGTAGCCCATACTTATCAACTCACGTCCGAGGACGTCTCGCTCTGCGTGATGCCGCTTTTTCATGTCCATGGATTGGTGGCTTCAACCTTGGCTACTTTTTCTAGTGGCGGGACAGTCATAGTGCCGCCAAAGTTCAACCCGCTCTCGTTCTGGAGCACCGTGCGAGAGCATGGGGCGACCTGGTATTCAGCCGTGCCGACTATTCACCAGGTGCTTTTGACGCGAGCAAAGGGCGCGCGTCCATCCGGAGCCGAACAACTTCGCTTCATTCGCTCATGTAGCGCTTCGCTCGCGCCGCAACTGATGGCGGACATGGAAGCGACCTTTGGCGCGCCGGTGCTGGAAGCCTACGGCATGACCGAAGCTGCCCATCAAATGGCTTCAAACCCGCTGCCGCCACTCGCCCGCAAACCGGGATCAGTCGGTCAGGGCACCGCAGTAGAAATCGCGATTCTTGATGCAGCCGGCAATGTGCTGCCGACCGGTAGCTTGGGAGAAGTATCAATCAAAGGCGCAAACGTCTTTAGCGGCTACGAAGGTAATCCCGCAGCCAACGCCGAATCGTTTTCAAATGATTGGTTTCGCACCGGCGATCAGGGAACCCTCGATGATCAAGGCTACTTAACCCTGGTCGGGCGGATCAAGGAATTGATCAATCGTGGTGGTGAGAAGATTTCGCCGCGCGAGATTGATGAAACTTTGCTGCAACATCCGGCCGTCGCTGAGGCGTGCTGCTTTGGAATTCCCGATCGCGTCTACGGTGAGGGTGTCGCCGCCGCCGTGGTTTTGAAAGAGACGGCAACTGAGAAAGACCTGATAGCGCACTGCCGTTCATCGCTGTCCGACTTTAAATGCCCGACGACGATTTACATCATGGACGCAATCCCCCGTACGGCGACGGGAAAAATTCAGCGGCGAAACGTCGCGACCGCAATCACTCAAAACAAGCGATAGCTCGTTTAGCGGCAGGCTACCGCCTGCCGGTCGGGCGGTAGCCGAACTCTAAACAAACAAGACATTCTATGAAATTTGCGATTGTCGGTGCTGGAGCAATCGGCGCATTTGTCGGTGCCGTGCTGGCGCGTGCCGGTGAAGACGTAACGCTTATCGCGCGCGGCGAGCACCTGCGGGCGATGCAGGAGCACGGCGTGCGGGTGCGCGGTGAGATCGGCGACTTTCAGGTAGACGCAAGAGCCACCGACAATCCCGGGACCGTCGGCGAAGTAGATGTCATCATCCTGACGCTCAAAACGCATAGCGTCCCGGCAATCGCCGCCAGTCTGCATCCACTGTTCGGGCCGCATACTTCAGTCGTCACGGCGCAGAACGGTTTCCCCTGGTGGTACTTCTACAAGCATGGCGGACAGTGGGACGGTACCCACATCGAGAGCGTCGATCCCGCAGGCACAATCACCAGACATATCGATCCTTCACGCGTCATCGGGTGCGTAGTTTATCCATCGACGGAGATCGTCGAACCGGGCGTCGTTTGGCACATGGAAGGAACTCGATTCGCCATTGGCGAACCGGACGGCTCAAAAAGTGATCGCTGCCGGCGCATCGCCGATTCATTTATTAAGGCCGGTTTGCGGTGTCCGATTCGGACCAACCTGCGTCACGACATCTGGGTCAAGCTGATGGGCAATGTCGCCTACAATCCGATCAGCGCCTTAACTCGCGCAACGCTCATCCAAATTGTGCGTTGCGCCGAAACGCGGGCGCTGGCAGCAGCGATCATGACTGAGGTGGACGCAGTGGCGAAGCACCTCGGCATCGACGTCGGCATTAGTGTTGAGCAGCGTCTGCAAGGCGCAGAGAAAGTCGGAGAGCACAAGACTTCGATGCTGCAGGATATCGAAGCGGGCAAGCCCACCGAACTGGAAGCAATAGTCGGGGCCATCATCGAACTCGGCGACAAATTGGGCGTCGATTTGCCGCACACCAAATCGGTCTATGCATGCGTGAAGCTGCTGGAAGCTGCGCGGAAGAATTGAAAGCCGTTTAAGGAGCGCGGGCATCCCTGCCTGCATGAGCGCGAAGCGCGAACACCTGGCGCGTGCCGCGGGCGCTTTGCGGGCAAGCATGCTCGCGCTCCCTGGACGTGACGCAAGTTAACGACGGTTCATGGCTGACGCTGAACAAAATCGAACGACATCTCGTTTTTGGGTCCTGCTGCCGTGTATCTTCGCGATGCTGGCGATCGCCAATCTCCAATACGCGTGGACACTCTTCACCACTGACCTGACCAAAGTATTTCACGCGCGGCTCGATGCGGTGCAATGGACGCTGACGTTCTTCATCATCGCGCAAACAGCGCTCTTCCCTCTTAACGCCTATTTTATCGATCGTTTTGGGCCGCGGCTGATGATTACCCTCGCCGGTGTTCTCGTAGGCGTCGGCTGGGTGGGCGCCGGACTCGTCAATTCCCTGCCCGCTCTTTACGCGGTCTATGCGATCGGTGGTGTGGGCGCGGGCGCCGTCTACGGCGGGTGCATCGGCGTCGCGATGAAATGGTTTCCGGATCGGCGTGGACTCTGCGTAGGTTTGGTTGCCGGCTCTTACGGATTTGGCACGGCCTTAACCACCTTGCCCATCGCCTACCTAATCGAACATCGCGGTTACCGCAGCGCGTTCATCCTGTTCGGAGCGATCCAGGGCCTGGTGGTGTTGGCGGCCGCGCAATTCATCCGCATGCCTCCGCTGAATTGGGAGCCGCCGGGTTGGAAAGAAATAAAAGTGCAGGTGCAAAAGCGGGTCTATCAATCGACGTGTGAATGCACTCCGAAGGAGATGCTGCGGAGCGGATCGTTCTACCTATTGTATTTGATGATGACATTGGTCACTGCCAGCGGTCTGATGCTGTCTGCGCAACTGAAGCCGATTGCGGTGAGCTACGGCTATGACAAGATGGCTCTGCTCGGCGGCTTCACCATTCTAACGCTGACGCTGTCGTTGAATCAGGTGCTGAACGGATCAGCGCGGCCATTCTTTGGGTGGGTTTCAGACCGCATCGGCCGGTATGACACGATGGCAATCGTTTTCGTGCTGGAGGCAGTCACGATTATCGTCCTGACTCTCGTGGTGAGCCGGCCCTATTGGTTCATTGCAACTTCAGCTCTGATGTTCTTTGCCTGGGGCGATATCTACTCGCTTTTCCCGGCAGCCATTGCCGACATCTTCGGCAGCAAACATGCGACGACGAATTATGGAATTCAATATACTGCGAAGGGCCTGGGTTCAATTCTCGCGGGTCCCGGCGCGGCATTGCTGATGACCAGAGCCGGTTCGTGGGTGCCGGTGTTCTGGACGGCGGTCTTCTGCAATGTGATCGCGGCTGGACTTGCCGTGCTGTGGCTCAAACCACGCGTAGCCAAATTAATCGCCGCCCAGAGCAGCGTACCGCCGCCGCCAATCTCAAAACCAGCCGTGGCCGTCTCAGCCACTACATCCGATTAAGTCCATTAGTACAGCGCCTGCGCCGCTTCGCTTCCTGATTCGCACTTCCAGCCTTCAGCATTCAACGCCCGGTGCAAGGCATCGAGTACGAGGATGACATTCTCCCGGCTGCTACCCGAACCCATCAGGCCGATGCGCCAGATCTTTCCCTTCAGCGGTCCGAGCCCGCCGCCGATTTCAATGTTCTCTTCGAGCAGCCGATTGCGCACACGCGCGTCTTCCACGCCTTCGGGTACGCTCACCGCATTCAAACTCCACAGACGATTCTCGGGCGCGACCGCCATGCGCAAACCCATCGCTTCGACGCCTGCTACCAGCGCGCGATGATTAAGTTCGTGACGCTTCCAGCGCGCTTCCAGTCCTTCTTCATGAATCAGCCGCAGCGCTTCGCGCAATGCGTAGTTCATCGAAATAGGCGCCGTGTGATGATAAGTACGATCGTCGCCCCAGTACTTTTCAACCATGGTGATGTCGAGGTACCAACTCTGCACCTTCGACTTGCGCGAACGGATTCGTTCGAGCGCTCGCTCGTTGAAAGTGACGGGCGCTAATCCCGGCGGCGCCCCCAAACATTTCTGCGTCCCGGAATAACAAATGTCGACGCCATTGCGATCGATGCCCACCGGGTGCCCGCCCAGCGAAGTCACCGCGTCGACTACGAACAACGCGCCTCGCGCATGCGCCATCTCGGCTAAACCGGTCAGGTCCTGCAACACACCGGTGGAGGTCTCCGCATGAACCAAAGCCAGGGCGCGCGGCTTACATGAATCTAAAGCAGCCTCGATCTTCTTCACGTCCAACGCTTCGCCCCAGGTCGCTTCAACGACGACCGGCTTTGCGCCGGCGCGGCCTATGATGTCACGCATGCGCTCGCCAAAGACTCCGTTGATGCACACCACGACTTCATCACCGGGCTCGATGATGTTCACCAGCGCGGCTTCCATTCCCGCGCTGCCCGTCGCCGAGATGGGAATCGTCACCCGGTTTTCAGTCTCAAAGACATAGCGCAGCAGTGACTGCACATCGTCCATACATTGCAGGAACAGCGGATCGAGATGGCCTAACAATGGCGCAGCCATCGCGCTCAGGATGCGATCGTCCACGGGACTCGGCCCGGGACCCAGCAGGATCCGTTTTGGCGGATTAAAGCGTTCGTAGGTTTTTCGTTCGATGGATTTTTCAGTTTGCATATTAATCTGTCAGTTGTTAGTGGTCAGTTGTCAGTGGTCAGATGGTCTTTAACAACTGACCACTGACCAGGAGCAACTGACAATCTTCACGATTGATACTTGATGAGCGACTTGACGTCGTACCCTTCCAGCTTCTGACGTCCCGGCAGAAATTCCAACTCAACGACGAACACCAGCCCATCGACAGTTCCGCCCAGGCCCTCGACCAAATTGCAGACCGCTTTGGCGGTGCCGCCGGTGGCGAGCAAATCGTCCGCTATGATCACGCGTTGGCCATCGCGGACTGCATCGCGATGAATCTCAAGCGTGTCCTGGCCATATTCGAGATCGTAAGAAATCGATGCGCGTTCTGCCGGCAGCTTCTTCGGTTTCCGGACGGGCACGAAACCAGCCCCGAGGTGATAGGCGAGCGCGGGCGCAAAGATAAATCCGCGCGCCTCGATGCCAATCACCGCGTCGATTTGTACACCTTCATACTGAGCGGCCAGCGCGTCGACGGTCATGCGCAGGCCATCGGGGTGTTTCAGTAAAGTCGTAATGTCATAGAAATTGATGCCGGGTTTAGGAAAGTCCGGCACTTCTCGAATCAGTTTTTTCAGTTCATCCATATCCAATCTCAACAAATTCTGCGAGCCTTTTAAGAGCCGGTCATGATATCATCCCCAGCGAATTTCCGTCCCCAGACGCCGCAACACCGAAACGCTCTCAATTATGAGAATTGCCCCGTTCATTCGGCGCGTCATTACTTTTCTCATCATCAGTGTGCCTACCCTCACCGCGCTGGCGCAACAGAAGCCGGATGACGTAATCCGCGTCAGCACCGACCTGGTGCAGACCGATTTCATGGTCTTCGACAAGCAGGGCAATTTCGTCGATGGCCTGAAACGCGATCAGTTCGTTTTCAAGGTCGACGGCAAACCGCGCGAGGTATCGTTCTTCGATCGTCTCGCGGCCGGCAGCCGGAGTGAGGAAGCACAACTGGCTGCCGCGCGGGGAGCGTCCGTGCCCGGGGGTCCGGCACCGGTGCCGCTCGATCGCGGACGGAACGTAATCTTCTTCGTCGATGATTTTCATCTGTCTCCGGGCAGCACCACCTATGCGCGGAGAATGCTCAAAGAATTCATCGCCGAAGGCATGCACCAGAACGATCAGACACAGATTGTTTCGGCCTCGGGCGTACTGGGATTTGTGCAGCAACTTACCGACAACAAAGCGGTATTGAACGCGGCGGCCGAACGCCTGCGGTCAAACCAAATGACTTTAGAGACCGGTGAGTTTCCTCCGATTACTGAGTATCAGGCGATCAATCTGGAGAGACACGATGATGACCTGTTGCGCTTTTTCTGTACCGCGCTCCTGAAGCAACAAGGTGAGGAACCATCCGAAGCAGCGATGAAGCGGGCGGCCGAGATCATCATGAATCGCGCGGCGCAGATAATTGCCGATGGACAACAAATCACCCTGCGCACGTTGAGCAACCTGAAGGGCTTGATCAATCTCACTTCCGCCGTGCCCGGCCGCAAGGTCATGTTCTTCATCTCCGACGGGTTCTTCATTGATCAAAGGCGAGGGGACAACTTTGAAAGACTGCAGCGCATTATCAACTCAGCCTCGCAGAATGGAGTTGTCATTTACTCGCTGGACGCGAGGGGCCTGGGAGCTGGTTTACCCAGCGCCGCGCAAGCCGTGATGGCCGATCCCTATGGCGTTTTGTCGCGCACCAACATGGGGGAATTGCGATCGTCGCAGGATGCGATGAATGCGCTGGCCAGCGATACCGGCGGCCGCGCTTTCTTCAATACCAACTCGATGCCGGACGCGGTGGGCAAGGCTTTGAAGGAGACGTCGACTTATTATCTGGCCGCCTGGCGCCCGGAAACTGAAGAGCAGCGCAACCCAAAATTCCGCCGCATCGAAGTCAGCATCGTCGGGCGTCCTGATCTGGTCGTACGATTTCGCCGCGGCATTGGTGAGCCGCCCGAAGAAATCGCCAAGACGAAACCCAAAGACGGCGAGACGCCGCCGGTTCGCAAGACTCCCAATGATGAAATTAACGCGCTCCTAAAAGCTCAATACCCGGCCGCAAACATGCCGGTCGCGATTGCTCTGACTTTCATCGACACTGCCCTGTATGGCGGCACTCTGACGACCTCGATCAAAGTCGACACCACGGCCCTGACGCTTGAGAAACAACCTGATGGATCCATCGCCGCTTTGGATGTGGCCGGGCTGGTGCTAAACCAGGAAGGCAAATCAGTGAGCAGCTTCAACAAGCGCTTCACCATCAAAGCCGCGGCAACCAATACCAACAACAAACCGCCTGAGAATATTTTTTATAACCACTTCGCAATTGTGAAACCGGGTCTTTATCAGGTTCGGGTGGGCGCCATTGATGTGCGTAATGGCCGCCGGGGCAGTGCCTATCAATGGATCGAAGTTCCGAACGTAGCCAGCAAAGATCTGACCTTGAGCAGCCTGATTCTGGGAGAAAGAAAACCTGAGAATGAAATTAACCAGCTTGACGCAACCGCCAGCGATCCTAAGCAACCCGACGCTCTCAAGACCGTAATGGTTAACGTCGATCACCGATTTGCCAGCTCGTCATATTTGCGATTCCTCACCTTTATTTATAACGCCACGGTAGGACCGTCGAGCCCCAACCCCGACAACAGTGGTAAGACCATCCCCGCCAGCACCAACGCTGCATTCCCGGATCTCTCGGTACAAGTGCAGGTCTTTCGCGACGACCAGCCGGTAATCACTACCCCGCTGCATAAGATTCAGACCGAAGGAGTACCCGACGTCACTCGCGTTCCTTACGCGGCCGACGTATCGCTGGCCGGGCTGGCGCCCGGCGCCTACATTCTGCAAGTCACGATTATCGACAAGCTAGCGAAATCGAGCGCGACGCAGAGATTGAATTTCCAGATTGATTGAGTTCGCGGTTTCGAAGTCGGGTTCGTAGTTCGAAGATCGAGTTCAAGCGCCGGTATTGCGTACGAAGTTCGGAGTTCGGAGCTCGTAAGGAGGCGTTGACCAGCTTCGATTTTACGACACCGAGATAAGATCGTGAGATTTAAGATCTTAAGAGGTTTTAAGATCTGAGATTTCAAATTTTGAGATTTCATGTCTGGAATTTGGAATCTTGATTTCTCCGCCTACTCTTCCACTTCCAGGACAATCTGCTTTTTCTCTCGCGCCCGAACGATCGAGATCGTGTGCTTCTTCTGTCGCGTCGACCCGAGCGTGAAAGTTGATGCTCCGCGGGTAACCGCGTGTCCATCGATCGATTCAATCACATCGCCTTCCCGCAGCCCACTGCGCGCCGCCACGCTATCAGGTTGCACCGCGACGACAATCAGACCATTTTCGGCGCCAAATCCCAGCCAGGGCTTTGCCGTCCATCCGAGGGTTTGTAGACCCCAACGCTCCAATCCCCGGAAGGGCCTGCGCGGCCCCGCAAAAAAGCTCCACTGCGTCGTCGGTGCGAAGGAACTACCGAGCGTCACCGGAACCTCAAATGGCGACGGACTGCCGGGACGCCTGATCGTGAATTGCACCTGCTCGCCACTCCCGGCCTTGACCAGAAGATCAGAGAATTCATCGGCACTCTTAATCTGTTCCTGATTCACACTCAGGATCACGTCACCGGCTTGTAACTTCGCCAGCGCGGCCGGTGCTTGTGGCACGACCATCGTCAGAAAGATTCCGATCGGATCCTTCATCAACTCCTTTACCTGTTCGTTCTGCCACCCGCGCGCAATCAGCGCCGCGGCTTGAACCTGGTCGATCGATTCGCCGCGCACTCCCAACCATGGACGTGGCACGCTGGCCTGCCGCGCCAGCACCCGCTGGCTGGCGGCTTGAACCGCGGAAGCTGAGACGAGATTGGCACTGTTTCCTTCGACCGAATCAACAATCCCGAGCGTGTTACCGAATTGATCGCAGACAACTCCGCCCACGACTCCCGGCGAAAACTTCCCGCCTCGCACCATTAATCTATCGACGGCCACAGGCGCCGGTGGCGGCATAGTCACTAAGGTCGCCCCAGTCTTTCCGACTTTGACGTAAGTCGTATGCGTCGCCGCTTCAGTCTCACCGCTGACCGGTTCCGGGGAAAATATCTCGACGCTTTGACCGGCGGTGATGGGGTTCTGTTTGGGCGGCGGTGGCGGAGGCATCGTTCCGATCACCTGCAGTATTGAAAGCCCGGTTTCGCCATCGAGTCCAACCAAATGGGCGCGAAACTTCTGGCCACCGCCGGTTATGACAGTAAGGTCCGGCTCGATTCGCGGCGGCAATAGCATGAACGAAGATGACGTCGTCGGTGTCCTGCCGGCTTCGGCGCGGGCGCGCGCTTCGGTCGGCACTTTGACGTCAATTTCGGCAAACGCCTGGGGCAGACGAGCTGCTACAGTCTTACCGTCGCCAAGCAGCCAGCCCGCCAGGATGCTGGCATGCGCATCGGCCGTGAGCGTGTTCGGATCAATATTTTCAATCGTGAATGTCTCACCCGATTGTCTCTGCAGCAATCGCAGCAACTTAACTCCGGTCAATCGATGAACGATAGTGACCACCTGGGGCGCCAGCGGCGTTTGATTCGGCACTACCGTCACGCGGGCTGGCGGCTCCGGTTGCTTACGGGGTGGTCGCCGCTGCCCCTTTTCCGGTGAAGACGATTGCGCAGCCGGCGCGGTCGGAGCCACCGTCGTGGGCACTGCTGTCTGCGCAGCAATCGTTAACGCGCCAACTCCAACTAAGAGCGTCGCCGCAATGACTCGAATTGAAAAACTGCTACTCATCGATTGAAAATTACCAGTCCTTGCTGTTCGTCATGCTCACCTGCGTCCGGCTGTCGGTTAACCGCTGCGAGCCAAAACTGATCGGAGGCAGCTGAATCTTGCGCGTGGCGCCGTGCTCGTCGTACATCGTCACGACCATGGGCCTGGTCGGGGCGATCAGCGAAACCTCACCGGCCCGATCCGTCTGCTTTATGTTCTGTGCACCTCTGACTCCGAAGTCCTCAGCCTGCGGCACTGTCCTTACCAGCACGGACGACTTCGAGCCATTCCGAACTATCAAAGGCGTCGAGCGTTTGAGCACATCATTATCGACGTTTGCAGGTGATGATCCTTCAACAGGTTCAGGACTCTTTTCGGCGGCGACCGTTCCTGATGAAGGGGGGCTGACTCGATCATTACCGTTGTTCGAAGCCTGTGCGGGAGCTGTTTGACGGTTGCTTTGAGTAACGAAAAGGACCGCGCCCACCGCGATGACCAACACGGCAGCGACCACGATCGCCGGCGTGCTAATTACCAGACGAAAAATAAACGGCTGCTTCGGCACGTCGCGCTCGCGAGCGATGCGCGCGCGCAGCTTCATCTCGAAATCAGCCGGCGCGCTCACCGGCTTTAATCCGCCGACCAGCTCGCGTAAATGCAGCCGCTCATCCCTGAACGCCTGACACGTGCCACAGGCACTCAAGTGCGCTTCACTGTTCACGCTCAGCGATTGGCGCAATTCTGATTGATCGATTTCTTGCCGCACTTCGCGGCATGCGTTCCCATTCATATTCATCACCTAAACGTAACTACGCATCTTGTCGCGCAGGAAATTTCGCGCGCGATTGATTCGCGACTTAACCGTCCCCTCGCTCGTCTGCAAGATGGCGGCGATCTCGTCATAGCTCTTCCCTTCCACGTCACGCAGCACCAGCGGCGCCCGATATTTCTCGGGCAAGGTGCTGATGGCCTTCTTCACGACGCGGCGCTGCTCGGTATCGACCAGATTCTCGTCCGGCAGTGGCCGTTCGTCCGGCGCATCGAAATCGCGGACTTCTTCACCCTCGCCGCCTGACAACAGACCCGTCAAAGAAACCAAACGCCGACGCTTACGCTTGCGCAGTTCGCTGATCGCCAGATTGGTCGCGATCCGATAGATGTAGGTCGAGAAAGCATGCGTCGTTTGATAACGATTCGCCGCCCGATACACCCGCATAAAAGTTTCCTGCGCCAAGTCCACCGCCCCGTCGTAATCGTTCGTCATCCGGTAGATGTAACTCGTGATCTGGTTTCGATAGCGGCTGACCAGCTCGGCAAAGGCATCTTCATCGCCCGCCAGCGTGCCCTCCAGCAGCGCATGATCGGTCGCCTTCTGGACGATCACCGGCGCCGGCGCGGCCGCCGCGAAATTCAGATCTTCAATGGAACTTAACGTTCTCATCGGGCAGGAAGGGCTCACAACTGCTAAATCCGCGGAGAAATTATACATCGGCCCGCGACCGCCTCGGCAGTTGACACGCGATTTTTGGGGAGAAGTTCCCGAAAGTTAGGTAGGAGCGCCTCTGAGCGCCGACATCCTATCGGCGGTTCGCCAGCATCCCTGCCGGCAATTTCTAAGCGCATTGCCGCCGCACTCGCTACGGATTCGGATTAGCCGACGCGGCTTCAGGATTCTGGAACAAGGCGTCTTCCATCTTCACGCCATACTGCACGGTCAGCACGTGCCGCTCAACGGTCTGCTTGCCATCTTCGTACACCACGGTACGAAACGGCAGCTGCGTTCCCTGAGCGAGACGATAATCATAAAAGCGCTTCGTGAATTTCACCGCAGTAGACGAGCCCGGCGGCGTCTCTTCATATTCGAGCGAGAGTACCCGGAAGGTCTTGACGCTTATGAAGTAGCGCGTTTTGCGGTTGGCCTTATCAACCAGGTCGATCACGTAAAGCTCAATTCCCTGCTGCTTGTCTTTTCCGGCCGAACTCAGCTTCGATTCCAGCTCCTTATAACGCAAAAGCGCGTCGATGCTGTGCGCCTGCTGCGCGATGAATTCGGCGGCAGTATCGGCCCGCGGCGTAAAAGTCGCACCGTTAATGATTCCAAACAATCGACCTTCGCCGTAAACCAGCGCGTATTCCGCCTGCGGCGTCTTGTTGTCGATGCGGACCTTGTCCTTCTCAGGCTTTTCACCGTGCACGAAGCGCAACTCGTAGCGAACTTCTTCGGACTTGCCATCGGCGGTGGTGCGCGTCTCACGCCCGCGCTCGAGCCCATTCTTACGAATTTGCGACAGCAGCACGCGGCCCGCGCCGCTGCCGGCAAACAGTATCGTCGCCTCGACAATCTGCTCCGCGGTAAATTCCTTCTGCTGTTCAGCGGAAGAGGTTGAGGAAAATGCCAGACTGCCGCACACAACGGCGGCAATTAAGAGGAGAAAAGCTAAATAGCCTTCGGGGGCTGACTTCAAAATCATAGACACTGACGAATTCTTAACCTCTGACTTCAGCTTTGGTTACCGGCGATTGTAACACACGGCCTTTTGAAACCGTTTTTCCGACTAATAGGGATGCTCTGGGCTAAACGCAGGATGCTTTTGGGGTAACTGGTGATCATCATTTAGTTACAACGCCGGGGCTCCGAGCTGCTGCCTGCCGGTCACCGGTTCTCTTTCTAGGGGTAATAGTCTGACGCGACGGAGGGTGTTACAACGTCATAGATAGTCCATTTTCCGTCGGGCTTTTTGGTCAACATAAAGCACCAGGGTAGCAGGCGATAGTCTGCCTCGTTCGCTGCTTGCAAGTGGACCACTACCCTTGCGAAATCCCCTTTCACGTTAATATTGCGAACCAGGGCAATGCGGGTTTGGTTATCAAAAATCCCTTTTGGAAACCTTTCCAACAGCCACATCTCACGATATTTTAGATTGGAACGAGTCGGAACTAACTCGACAGCTACCACGTCTTTTAGTTTTTTCCTGTTGGATTGGCGTGCTGGCGATGGCGAGGGGGCTTCAATTTTTTTGCGATAGGCTGACTCGGGAACTTCCGTCGTAATGCTCGAAAGGTCCTTGAAACTTCCGGCGCGCGCCCAGGCTACATACTTATCAACGACATTTGCAACCTGATCCTCATCTTGCGGAATCGAAGTTGCAGTTCCGACGTTGGGCTGAGCTGGAATCAGAATAATCGCCAGCACCAGAATTGCCAGTAACAATCCAATTAAGCGATTAAATTGCATATAAGCGGCTCGTTGAAGCGCATCTGTGCGTCGTAGAACCTGGCCAGACATTACAACATCTAAGAGATTCGGTCTAGATAGTCGTATTCGCCAACTGGTACGATTGATATCACATACTGAGTGCGCCTAAGACTTCGCCGCGATTTCCCCGAAAGTTCTTCATTTGACAAATCACAAACCCGCCGCTTAACTAAGAATCTTAAACCAACACACTGGGTCTAATTCATATCTTCTGAGCGCGCTGTCAGGCAAGGTAACGCGCCACGATTTTGAGGAGTATCGATGAAACGAGTCGGCATTTTAGTAGGGCGCGAGAAGACTTTTCCGGAAGCGCTCATCAGGAATCTTAATGAACGCGGCAATGGCGAAGTGCTCGCCGAATATCTGAAACTGGGTGGCATTCGTCACGACGCGCCGCCGCAATACGATCTGGTTGTCGATCGCATCTCGCACGAGGTGCCGTTTTATCGCGCCACGCTGAAGCGTCTGGCGCTCGAAGGCACAGTCATTATCAACAACCCTTTCTGGTGGTCGGCCGACGATAAGTTCTTCAATTATTCTCTGGCGCGAAAGATAGGAGTCGCGGTGCCGAAGACGGTGCTCCTGCCCCAGAAAGACTACATGGAGGGCATCGTCAGCGAGAGCCTGCGCAATCTGGAATTCCCGCTCGACTGGCAAGCGATAGTTGATTACGTAGGCTTTCCGGCTTTCATGAAGCCTTTCGACGGCGGCGGCTGGAAGAACGTTTCGAAAATCAATTCTCTGGAGGAATTAATCAGCGAATACGACCAGACGGGAACGCTCTGCATGACCTTGCAGGAAGGACTCGAATTCGACCAGTTCGTGCGCTGCTACTGCATCGGACAGGAAGACGTGATGATCATGCCGTATGACCCGCGCAAGCCTTACCTGTCAGGCGAACAGTACATCTACGATCCGAATTACCTTTCGCCGGAACTGACGGTGCGCGTAGTACACGACGTGCGGACGCTTTGCTCAGCACTGGGGTATGACATCAATACCGTCGAATTTGCCATCAAGGACGGCGTGCCGTACGCAATCGATTTCATGAATCCCGCGCCTGATGCGGAGTTGCAATCGGTGGGCGAGTTCTATCATGGCTGGGTGACCGAGGCGGTGACCAATCTCGTCTTCAAACGACTGAGCGAGCCGCGGCGACAACCGCAATACCGTTGGGATGATTTGTTGAATCCTCCAGCGGTGAGGACTGAAGCGGTGGCGTCGGCAACGGAGCAGAAGTCACGCCCCATCGCGCCAAAGGCTACAGCGCGGAAGACAACGACCAGCAAACGCGCGTCGAAGAAAGATCAAGCCAAAGAAGCAACGCCGTAACTCCCTCTCCCGCTGGGAGAGGACTTACTGAAAGCACCCTATTGTCTAAGAGATGAGGGATGATTTCGCTCGTTGAGCAAATCATCCCTCATTATTTTTCCCAGGTCTCCTGTCGCCGTAAGCCCTCATCCCTGACCCTTCTCCCAGCGGGAGAAGGGTGATGAGACCGCGCATCACGCATCGGTCTCGACCCGGCGACGACCAACGAGCAGCCTTCTCGTAATCAGGGATCCTGACCATGCAATAATCGACGACGATGCCAGCGCCCACGCGAATCCAGCTACCAGTTGATCAATTGACGAGGCAATCAATGCAATCAGCAGGGTGGCGAAGCTTAGCCGCGCACTGACGTGTTGAATTCGGCCGGCGCCTTCCAGCCAATTCATCCGCCGCAATTCCGCAGCCAGGTAATCTTCATCGTTGTTCAGCCGCGCATAGTAGTCGGCTTCGCGCAGGGCCAGGCGCATCGCCGCCTTATCGGGAGCGTTTCGCCCGGCGTCATTGTAATGATGAATAACGTGCGCGAGCTTGCCCTCGCTTAAGGCAACTTCAGCCAGACCGAGTTGTGCCCGAAAAGAATTCTCGTCAACATCGATGGCCCGGCGAAAAACCTTTGCCGCGCGCATCGGATCGCAATACTCCAGCAAGCTCTCGCCGACGCGCTCGAGCAATCTCGCATCATTCGGAGCACGCAACGACGCCAGCTTCAAAGCCGCACAAGCACGCCCCAGCAACCTGGCATCACCAAAGGCGCTCGCTTGCGATTTGAGCAGGCGCCCATATTCGTAAATCATCCAGGCGTTGCGCGGCGCGATTAGTAAGGCGCGCCGAAACGCTTCCGCGGACTGACCCAAACGACCCGCGATTCGCAGATCGTTGGCGCACCGGCGCAGCAATGCGGCCCGCTCCAATTCCTGCTCCGGGATCGCGGCCGCCATATCACGCCGTCGTTTCTCGATGCTCTTGGCCGCGTCGTCGGCATTCTCAAGCACCTCGCTGGAAGCGATACCCATGCGCTCGGCTTCCGCCCGAACGGCCCGAGGTTCCATTAAATGATCGCGCAACTCGCAGGCGCGCGCGTCGAGCTTATGTTCGGCAATCTGGGCCAACACCGCATGCGTCATCCGCCGAAATTTCGGCCCGGAAGAGAACGTTAGCGTTGATTCACCTGAGACGACGTCCACCCGATAGCGGTATCGGACATTGCCGCCACGTCGCAACGTCCTTAGGCTCGCAACTTCGACGCGTTCAATATCTGTAAGCGATATCTTCACCGACCGTCGGAAAAGAACTCTCTGAATGAATGCGCTCAGGCCGGTGCGGCGAAGCGTCACGCCATCGAAAATTAATCGATCACTAATTATGAGTAAGGGAACGGTAGTCCAGGTGCTGAAGATGATGACCAGCGCCACCAGGTCTCGGTGCGTCCGCAAACAAACCAACGCCCCGAACGTCATGACGGCAGCTAGTGCCAGGTAACTTCCGGACGAAACCCGGATCGAAGCCTGTCTCCGCGGCCGCGAGGACTTCCGCGCTCGGGCCGATGATTCAGAGTGATCCTGTGGTGGGCGTTCGTTCAAAAGGAGGTCCGAGCCTTTCAGTTACTTCGTTTGCGCTAACGCGAAGGGCAATCAACGGGAATTTCCACCGAGAAATTTCCGCGCCTGCGTCCCGGCTCAGTGTAACGTAAATCGGCCCATTGAACGAGCGTCTGATCCATACAATTGTCGATGTTTGCTCGCGCGATTGGGAACCGCGCAAAGCCGAGCAGGATTTGAGTCCGCCGGTCTTGCCTGCTCTTATCAACAACTTCGGCTTCAGTACCGACGGGCTTTGGATATCGCTGCGCATTTTCTGCTGACGAGTTTCCCAGCGTCACCGTGAATCGGTAGATGGCCTGGTTGGTTTCGGCGACGCCTTGCCAACGAAGTGGCGACGCTGCCATCGGCATTGCCGCCGCGCGAAGGGCGTATTCACCTCGCGCGCCAGCAAGATTTGCGGCCACTGAATTAACTGTCGCTAAAGCTCCGCGGTGAACCGATCCCAACACTGCCCAATAGGCGATTAAAACGAGCAAGCCGGCGATTGCCGTTTGCGGGCCGAAACGCCGGTGTAAACCATAAACGCGAGCTGCGGCGGCGACAGCGAGAACCACAATCCAAATCGCCAGCGCTACTCGCAACGGCGTGCTGTCCGGGCTCTGTGGTCGCGAGGCTATTCCGATCAGAATCGTCGCGCCCAGTGCGAGCGACGACCAGCCGACTACTTTCGCGCGTGTCGCGCTGGTGAGCATGAAGGCGATCACGCCCAGCCACAGCCAGATATAGGGATCGACGATATAAACCAGGTCGCCGTAGAACCATTGGTTGTTCCACGGTAGGAACGGCCGCACTCCATAGTTATTTGTCCAATCCAGGACAGGATGACTCGCGGCGGCAATCAGTGACGCGAACAATAAGCCACGAAAGCGAATTCGAGGCGTTGTCCTTCGCAGGCCCGAGGTGATGCGCTCAATCGCGAACAGCAGCGCCGGCACCAATAATCCAATGGCGATCGTTCCTACTATTGAATGCGTGAGAGCACGATGATGTTGCAACAGGGTCCAGCGATCGCCAAAGAAAAGCGCGACGAAATCGGCGTCGGCCGCGTTGGCCGAGATGACGCAAACGGTGGTGGCCCACGGTGACATTCGTTCGAGGCCTGCCTTGGCTGCTGTCAGGCCGACCAACGAATGCGTCAGGTTATCCATGACGGAGCTTAGAACATACTGAGGGGCGCGGGAGGCGCGGGCAATTGAGCATGTCGGGTGGGGTCGATCTTGAGAAGCTCCTGGGCCGCAGCGCGTGACGCAGCTGATTCCGGCACCGGCTTCGAATCTTTATCACGAGCGTTGCGCGCCGCAGAGACCATGTTAAAGAGAATGTCGGAAGCTTCTTTCTTCTTGCCCTGCTTACTGTAAACAATTGCCAGGCGCAGATTCGCTCCTTGCGGCGTCACCACCGAAGAATCGGCCGCGGCAATCTGCGAGTAAAGCGCGGAAGCCTGATCCAGTGCGCCGTCAGATTCCTTAGCCTGCGCCAGGGCATACTTGGCGAGGACTCCAATGTCGCCGCTGGTGCCGGTCAGATTCTGCAAATCCGCCTCGCCCTTAAGACGATCAGTTATGAGTTCATTGCTCGCGATAAAGTATCGCGCCTCGGTGCGATAAGGTTCACCATACTTCGCGGCAATCTTTTCAAATTCCTGAATCGCCCGCTCAGATCGCTCCTGAATGCTGGTAAAAAACGGGTCGCGAGAGCCTGGTGGTGGAGTAGGACCCGTATCGGCCTCGTTAATCGCAATGGCGCGGCCCATTGCGGCCGCAGCTTCATCCGCGTGTTTGTGGCGCCAGCGAATTATTCCGTAAATGCCAACCGCTACGACCAACAGCGCGATCAGGCCGTAAAGTATCTGTTTGCGATGGTCGCCAACTTTATCGGCCATCCGATCGGCGAGCAGCAGAGTGGCGTCGCGAAACCGGTCGTGCTTTAGTTCGCGGGCGCGTTTCTTTTTGTACTTAGCCAAGGGGTATCCTCTTGCAAGAATGCACGGTAAACTGCGTTCATTTTGATGTATGATCGCAGAAACAGCGAATTTAGCGACCGCTCAGAACGTTGTCAAGCGACGGTCTCGCAACGCTGAAGCCGCTGGTCATCATCAAACTTAAGCAGGTGCGTGACTTACTTCACATAATTACCTGGGAACAAAGCCGACTCCGCGGCTGTCTAACAGACTGGCGGTGCGGGAGGCAACATTGGACGGCGCTTTCAGTGCTTCCCGGGCAGGGGACCTCCGAATGAGCTACGGAGAGCAAGTAGCACTCCGCGGACATGCGGGTATTGAAAACGTTGCGGTGGCGACGGAGTTAGACCTGCGACCATCCGCCGAGGACCAGTTCCTTGAAAAATTGCGACGCGGTGATGCTCTGGCGTACGAGCGTTTGGTGGCCGAACACTCCGGCGATGTTTATGCCCTGCTCTTCCGGCTGACTTCGGATCCCGAGGAGGCTCGCGACCTGACGCAGGAAACATTTCTCAGAGCTTTCCAAAGCATCGATCGTTTTCGCGGCGACGCATCGTTGAAGACCTGGATTTATCGGATTGGGATAAATCAGGCTCGCAACCGTTGGCGATGGTGGAAGCGACGCAGACGCGACGCCACCATATCGCTCGACGCTACCGATGAACATGGCTCAAAGCCGCTATCATCGACGCTTCCGAGTCAGAATTCTCCCAGTCCCGAACAGCAGACATTGGCGCGAGAACGTGAGGCGCAATTGCGCGAAGCTTTAAGCGGCCTGCGTCGTTCGTATCGCGAAGCTGTAATTCTCCGGGACGTCGAAGGATTCAGTTATGAGGAAATCGCGCAGACGCTGCAAATCAGTATCGGCACGGTGAAGTCGCGGATCTCGCGCGGCAGGTTGGAATTGCGAAGGCAGTTGGAAGGATCTTTGTAAAGGGAATGGTTCGCCTGCCCCGGCGTCACAGAAACTCGGTGCCAAGTTGGGTCGAAGTGACGTACTTGCAAAAGGGCCGGGCGACCAGCCTAAGGGAGCGTTAGTTAAGTGGCCAGCAACAACCGCAGCGCTTCGCTCCCCGGCTGCGTAGAACGCCGGAGGAGGCGAACCATTCGGTTAGAGGACAGAGCTTAGAGGTCAGTAAGGACTAACATCCGATCTCGAAACCTAAGCTCTAATGGAGAGGACGAGTCAGAGTGAATAATTACTAACCTGCAATCTTTTGCCTCTGGGAATAAGACAGAGGTTAGCGGTTAGTAAGAAAACTCGATCTCGAAACTTAACTCCATGAACTAACCTTTATGAAAAGGGCGAGTCAGAGTCGATTAGAACTAACCTCTAGTCTCTGGTCTCTGGCCTCTAAGGTTTTTTATGAATTGTGACGCTGTTCAATATTCGCTTTCGCTGTACGTCGATGACGGGCTGAGCAGGGAAGAACGCGACGCTTGTTATCAACATCTGGAAGTTTGTCCTGTGTGCCGCGCGCACCTGGAAGAACTGCGGACCCTGCGCGGCAGTCTGGCGATGCTGCCTACGCCTGAGCCGCCCGCGGAAATGGTGCCGGCAATTAATGCGGCGCTGGCCGTGAAGGCCGCAGAAATAAGGGCGCAGCGGCATGCTACCACCGTTGACCGAGTTAACGACTGGGCGCTCCGCTGGTTGCAGCCGCGGCCGATGCGTTATGCATTTAGCTCGCTCGCTTCCATTTTCATTTTCACTTTGGTGTTTGCCGCACTGCGACCGCACATGATCGCTTTGCATGAAGCGACGCTGGCGTTCGATCAAGTTCAAATTACCAACGAAGCGAACGATCTTTTGATCGCGGGTTTCGACATCCGGAAACCGATTTCGCCTGAAAGTTATGCCGCGCTGCGCACGCCTTACAACGCTGAATCTCCCAGCCTGAACCCGGGCGGCGCGCTGGCGCTGTTAAATTGGGAGCATCTGGCCCATCAGGACGGAACGGCGGGACACGACGATATGGTGATCGTGGCGGACGTATTTACCAATGGTTCAGCATCGCTCGCCAATGTAGTGCAGGCGCCACGTGACCGACGTATGCTTCAAGAAGTTGAAGATGCTTTGCGACGCGACGCGGCGTTTGTGCCGGCTTCGCTCGACCGGCGGCCGGAAACAATGCGCGTCGTCTTCTCAGTGCAACGGGTCGATGTGCACGAGCGCGGATACTAATGTCAGAAGCCCGAGCGTCAGCGAGGGCAACTGGAATAGTACGCCGCCCCAGACCCTTTGAACTCCCCAACTAACGCTTTCGCTTCACTGCCTTCCCTGCCCCTCGACGCGCTGACACGAATCTCGCTTCAAAAACTCCGCGCTTCATTTTTCCAAGCTGTCGCGTCAGACTCGGGTACGTTTCCATTACCGCGGGAAGCTTTTCCGCGCCGAGCAGTTTTTCCACGCGCTTAATCTCTTTCACGGACGCTTCAATCTCCATGAACAGTCCAAAAGGCAGTTCATCGATCACTACCGTGGCTTTTCCGACTTGCCAGCGCGTCCGGCGCTTTTCATAAATCAAGCCGGGCCTGAAATTGAGCGAATTGAGAATTGCCGCCATCGCATCCGCGTCAGGAACAGCCATTTCGTTTTCTTCCTGGTGCTTGATTGCCGACGTGCTGGGACGTCGTTGTTTGAAGGTGAGAATCGCGCGCCCGTTCACCCGCCGCAGCCGGAGCGCGCACCCCGGCCGCTCCAACACGCCGCCGCGATAAATCGTGTTCTCTTCATGCTCGAGTTCCCCGGGAACCAGAGACATCTCCCGCATCCGCTGCTCAATCAAACGCCGCTGCGGTTTGGTGAGCCGGTATTTCTTTTCGATTTCGATGGGCACGGGTCAGTTTTGAGTTCCGAGTTTTAAGTTCCGAGTTCTGAGTTCTGAGTTCTGAGTTCTGAGTTCTGAGTTCTGAGTTTGAGATTTGAAATTTCAGATTTGAGATGACGCCAGTTCTAATGAGAAACGTCCAAGCAAACCAATCACCGCTCCAGCTTCACGCTCACGATTGCCTGACCCAACGCATCACTTCCGGAATCGTAGCCTTCTTCCCGTACATCAACATGCCGACGCGATAGATGCGCGCAGCCAACCAAATCAACCCGGTCGCGGTGGCGAAGCCAATTCCCAGAGAAAGCAGAATCTGCCACATCGGCGGCGTCTCGGTCACAATGCGCACCAGCATGGTAATCGGCGAGAAGAATGGAAACATCGACGCCCAGAACGCGAGTGACGAACTCGGAGCGCGAATGATTGAAAAAGACAGGTAGAAACCTGCCACCAGCAGCAGCACGACCGGCAACGCCAGTTGCCCGCCTTCTTGCGTCGTAGTCACCATCGATCCCACGACTGCGTAGACGGTGGCGTAGATGAAATACCCCATCAGAAAATAGATGCCGAAGTACAGAAGGATCATCGGCGATATCCTGGGAACCGAGATTGACGAACCGGCGGCCCAGATTGAGATCCCGATAAAGGTCAGGGCCCAGATCGTCAATTGGGTCAGCGCCACCAAAGAAACGCCGATTAACTTACCCATCATCAACGGAAACGAACGCATCGAGGAAAACAGGATCTCGGCAATGCGCGTTTCCTTTTCCTCAATCACGGCGCCCAGAACGAACTGCCCATAAAGCAGCACGCTCATATAAATCAACAGACCGATCCCGAAGACCAGGAAGAAGCTCCCCTCGCCTTTGCTCTCGCCGCTGCGATCGCCGGCGGCGAACGCACGCAAACGAACCGGCTCGGACATCCGCCGTATCAACTTCTCATCGATGTTGGCTTCGACCAGTCGCTCTGAGCGCACGGCGCGGTTGATCGCGCTCTGCACCTGGCCCTTCGTAAAGACGTCCGCGGTATTGCGCGCGTGAAATTCCGGTTGACCGTGCTGCAGGAGGTCAGCCGGCAGAACGATATAACCATCGAGCTCTTTCTGCTGGACCCGCGCATTCAATTGCTTCTTGATGTCGTCGAGAGAGCGGTTGTCGATGGCCACCGGCTCTACGGAGAAGGAAACAGGCATCGCTTTCCCTGCCTGCTCTGCCCGTTTTTTCGGATCGGAATTCAGCGCCGCCGACGGCTGTTGCTGTTGTTGCTCGGGAGAGTCCTCTTCGAAAGTCTGCTGCGCGTTGATTTCCTTCGACACTCGCGCATACATGCGACCGGTCTGATCGACGACGGCCAGCCGCGTCGGCCCACCCGCGCGAATCCCGAACATCAAGGCCGGCACCACGGTGAAGCCGGCCATCAGGATCGGACCGAGAATCGTCGCGATCACAAAGAATTTCGTGCGCACGCGCTGGACATATTCGCGTTTGACGACCGCGAACAGCTTTTTCATTCCGCTTCCCTCACCTTCGCGACGAAGATGTCATGCAGACGTGGTTCAACCAGTTCGAACTTGGTGATGACAACGCCGGCGTCAACCAGTCGCTTCAGCAATATTTGCGGGTTAGCGCCTTCCGCCAAAAGCACTTCAAAATCTTCGCCCACGGCGCGAACGTTGGTGACGATTTCCGGATCGTTCAGCAGACCGTCGCTTCCTTCGAATCGAACTGACACCGCGTTGCGAGCGAAGCTCCGTCGAATCTCACGCAGACGCCCGTCAAAAACCTTTCGCGATCGATGAATCATGCAAACGTCGTCGCACAGCTTCTCAGCAATCTCCATCTGATGCGTCGACAGAATGATGGTTTTGTTCGCGCTGCGCAGTTCGAGAATCGTGTCGGTCATGACATCGACATTCACCGGATCCAATCCGGAGAAGGGCTCATCCAGAATCAACAGATCGGGATCATGAATTACGGAGGTGATGAATTGCACCTTCTGCTGCATCCCTTTGGACAAATCCTTTGTGCGCTTCTCTTTCCATTCCTTCAGTTGCAGCTTCGCCAGCCACTTGTCGATGCGCGCGTCGGCTTCTTTGCCGGTAACGTTCTTCAATTCGGCGAAGAAGCGAAGCTGCTCGCCAACTTTCATTCTCTTGTAGAGGCCGCGCTCCTCCGGCAGATAGCCGATGCGATCTTGCAGCGCCGTCGTCATCGGCTGGCCCAATAATTCGATACGGCCGGAATCGGGCACGGTGATATTGACGATCATGCGAATTGTCGTCGTTTTCCCGGCGCCGTTGGGGCCAATCAAACCAAACACCCGGCCAGGTTTCACTTGCAGGCTGAGATCGTTAACCGCCGTGAAATCGCCGAAGCTCTTGGTGACGTGATCGATGACCAGGGTGGGTTTGGATTCATCCATGAGAGACGTTGTTACGTTAAGAAAACTATCGAGGTTTCAAGATCGTATCAGCAGCCCGACCGTCAGGGAGGGCAACTGTAGCTAAAGAACCGGTGAATTCAAGAAGGCATGTTTCGTAACTTGCCCTCCCTGACTTTCGGGCTTCCGACCTATCGTTCAATCCTGAACGATGCATACGTCCCCGAAGGGTCCACGATGATTTCTTCAAAATGATTTACCGAAGAGTACCGCGGTCCGGTGGCCAGCTCGTTCTTAAATGCCTCGACGCTCGCGGCCGGGCCTTCCGCCAGGGCCTCCACCCGGCCGTCGTTCAGGTTTTTCACATAGCCAACTACCTGATGGCGCGCGGCCGCCCGTTGCGCAAAGAAACGAAAACCGACACCCTGCACTTCGCCGCTGATGAAGAACCTGCGCGCTATTCTCGACATTTGGATTCGAATTCAATTTAATACTGAAGCGCGCGCCCTGACAAATATGCGCCGTTAAGATAGAAACTTTTTGCCCGAAGTCGCGTAAATCTAAATCTTAACGCGCAGTCACTTTGTTGCCGTTCCACGTC
>JBIOZK010000063.1:0-17508 GCA_044870975.1 Pyrinomonadaceae bacterium | reverse complement strand
ATTCACTTTCGTGACGCTAACCAACGAGATGAGAGAAAGGAGGCATCAGAGAGCAAATCTGCTTTTCGGAGCAGCTAAATTCTGCTTAAGGAGACTACCAATGAAGAAGCTTCTCTGCATGTCCCTTTTGCTCCCCACTCTTTCTATCACCGTGCTGGCCCAGGACGCCGCTAATCGCGTCTTTGGAAATCAGGGAGCGCAACAAGGCGATGTGATTCGCCGCAAGCCGCTCTATCCTGAAACCGCAACCGAACTCGTCGTCGCCGAACAACCAAACCTGCTCGTCACGACCTATCAATTTCTCGACGCCAAGATTCTAACGAGCGTCGACACGCGTGAATACGTGGTCGTCTTTGGCCTGGCCCAGGAAGCCGACACCGTACAGGCCGCTAACAAGAAGATTCAGGACCAGGTTGCCGTCTTCCAGCGCGGTTTGAGCGCGCTGGGTGTCCGGCCCGAAGATACTTACCTGGATTTCATCACCCAGAACCGCGTCTACGATTATGTGGTCAAGGGCGGCACGGCCCGCGAGAAGATTTCCGGTTTTCAGGTCAAGGAGAACCTCGCGATCCGATTCAAGGATCACAAACTGCTCGATCAGATCGTGCCGCTGGCGGCGCAAGGCGGCATCTTCGACTTGATCAAGGTTGATTACATCACCAGCGATCTCAACGCCGTGCGGTCTCAGATGACCGCGGAAGCGCAGAAGATTCTCAAGCAAAAAGAGGATGTCTACAACAAACTGGGAATCAAACTGACTGCGGTTTCGGTCGCGGCGGAGAACTTCGATACGTTTCAGCCCTTCGAAGCCTACAACTCCTATAAAGCATTCGAGGCGGGAAACGTCGATGACAATTATCGCGTGGTCGAGCGACGCAAGAACAGCACTTTCTATTTCGAGCCGTTGGCGCCCGGAAAGTTCGACACGGTGCTGACACCTCTGGGTCTGGAGCCGCAGGTTCAGTGCACGCTGTTCCTGCGGGTCAAATATTTCGTGAACAGTCACACAACCGTAATTCCGCCGGAGAAACCGGGCGAGAAGAAGCCCTGATTGAAGATGCGAATCGAAGCCATCGGATGCGAGCCCCTGCAACTGCGCCGAGTTCATCTCGAGAACTCGCGCTCGATCGACGTGTACCGGCGCAACGGCGGCTACGAAGCGATCAAGCAGGTGCTCGATTCGATGTCGCCGGACGACGTCATCAACGAAGTGAAGAAGTCCGCGCTGCGCGGTCGTGGCGGCGCGGGCTTTCCCACTGGCATGAAGTGGAGCTTTGTTCCCAAGGACTCGCCCAAGGAAAAATACGTCGTCTGCAACGCGGACGAATCCGAACCAGGCACTTTCAAGGACCGCTATTTGATGGAGCGCGATCCGCACATGCTGATCGAAGGCATGCTGATCGCGGCTTACGCTTTGGGCGCGCGCCGGAACTACATCTACACGCGCGGCGAATACAAATATCTGATCGACATCATGGATGTCGCGCTGGATGAAGCGCGCGCTGCCGGTCTGCTGGGCGAGAAGATCCTGGGAACCGATTTCGCCTGCGACATCTACACGCATACGGGCGCCGGCGCCTATATCTGCGGTGAAGAAACCGCGCTGCTCAGCTCGCTGGAAGGTTTCCGCGGCCACCCGCGGATGAAACCTCCCTTCCCGGCTATCTCCGGCTTGTATGCGTCGCCGACAGTCGTCAATAACGTCGAGACGCTGACGGCCGTGCCTGACATCATCAAGCTGGGCGGCGAGGCTTATCAAAAGTTGGGCACCGAAAAAAGCGGCGGCACCAAGCTCTGGTCGGTGTCCGGTCACGTCAATCGGCCCGGCGTTTACGAATTGCCGATGGGCTATGACGACATGGAAAAGTTCATCATGGAAGACTGCGGCGGGATTCCTAACGGCAAGCAATTGAAGGCGGTGATTCCCGGCGGCTCGTCGGTCTACATCATGCGGGCCGATCAAATCATCGGCAAAGACGTGCGCATGGATTACGAAGGTCTCGTGGCCGGCGGATCGATGGTGGGCTCAGGCGGTTTCATTGTCATGGACGAGACTGTCGATGTTTTTGAATCAACCAAGAACCTGACCGAGTTTTATAAACACGAGTCATGCGGCTGGTGCACGCCCTGCCGCGAAGGCACGGACTGGCTGGTGAAGATTTTCAAGCGCATCGAAGGCGGCGGTGGGAGGCCTGAAGACGCGAGATTGTTGCTCGATCTCTGCGACAACATCGAAGGCAAGTCGTTCTGTCCGCTGGGCGATGCGGCGGCCTGGCCGATTCAGTCGGCGGTTAAAAGATTTCCGGAAGATTTTGCGAAGCATCTGACGAAGAATGATTAACCACAGAGGACACAGAGAAAACCAAAAGGCGGGTAGTAGCTCGCCTCTAACCCGTCTCAAATCTTCTCTGTGTCCTCTGTGGTAAATGGATCCGATGTCAACTGAACCAATCAAAGTAACAATCAACGGCCAGGACCTTCAGGTCGGCAAAGGCGCACGTCTGATCGACGTGTGTCGCGACAACGGTTTCGCGATCCCCTCCTTCTGCTATTACGCCGACCTTGCCTTGCAGGCATCGTGTCGCATGTGCCTCGTGCGCATCGAAAAGATGCCGAAGCTGCAGACCTCCTGCACTATCACCTGCACCGACGGGATGATCGTGACCACGCAGAGCGAGGAGATTGAGAAGGCGCAGCGGTCGATGCTCGAGTTCCTGCTGGCGAATCACCCGCTCGATTGTCCGGTCTGCGATCGTGGCGGTGAGTGCGAGCTGCAGGAACTGACTTTTGACTGGGGCAATCTGGAAGAACGGTTTATCGAGCGGAAGAATGCCAAGCCCGAGAAATATCTCTCGCCCATGGTCGCCAACGATCCGCAGCGTTGCATTCTTTGTAAACGCTGTACGCGCGTTTGCGATGAATGGATGGGCGAAGAAGCAATCGAAGCCGGCAATCGCGGGGCAAATACCGTGATCGGCACGTTCGGCGGCTGGTTGAATTGCTCGCAGTGCGGCAACTGCATCGAGGTTTGTCCGACCGGAACGTTGCTCGACGGCACCTATCGTCACCAGCATCGACCGTGGGAATTGACGCAGACGGTTTCGACCTGCACCTATTGTTCTGACGGTTGCCAGATGTCTCTGGGCTCGCGTGCCAACGAGGTCGTCCGCATCGTCGCGCGCGATCGTTACGTGAACGGACACAACGGCGAATTCCTTTGCGTTAAGGGCCGTTTTGGCCATCCGTTTATTAATCACGAGCAGCGCATTCGCACACCATTGATTCGCTATAAGAAAGGCGGACGTTTGCTGCCGGCGACCTGGGACGACGCCATCCGGTTCGCGGCCGAAGGTTTGGCCAAGGCTGTTTCCGATCACGGCAAAGATTCACTCGCGGTCATCGGCAGCCCCCGTCTCACGAACGAGTCACTCTACGTGCTGCGAAAGTTCGCGAATGAGGTTGTCAAGACCGATAACTTCACTGTAACTGACGCATTCAGCCTGGCTCCGTTCTTCGCGAATCTTGGCGGCCAGCTAGCCACGCATCGCGATATTCGCCACGCCAGGACCATCGTCCTGATAGGTGGTGAGCCCGAAGAACTACAGCCGCTGACCGGCAAGCAAATCCGCCAGGCTGTCCGCAACGGTGGCGCGAAACTGATCATCGTTAACAGCCGTCCGATTCGTATACGCGAACAGGCGTCGCAGTTTATTCACATACGGCCCGGCTCAGAAGACGCGTTCGTGCTCGCTTTGGGAACCGGCGATAGTGACGAGCTGGCGGCAAAGAAGATGGGCATCGAGGCTGGCGAAATCGCCGCCGCGCGCGCGACGATCAACCAAACGCAGGGCGACCTCGTCATTCTGTTCGGCAGCGAAGTAGGCGCGGCTGCGCAGGCGCTGATCGCTCAGGCGCCTCTGGGATTTGGCGAGGGAACGCGAGCGCTCCTGCATCCCCTGCCGCTGTTCAATAACAGCATTGGCGCGCACGACGTGGCGAAGAGCGCGAGTCAAAGTGCGGTCGAGATGCTCAACGGCGCCGGAAACTCAGTTCAAGCCGCCTATCTCGCCGGCAGTTTGTTGCCGTCACAGGATGTGAGCGCCTTGAGTAAGTTGGATTTTGTCGTCGTGCAGGAGTTGTTCGAGACCGAGACGACGGCCTTCGCGGACGTGGTCTTCCCCGCGGCTTCGTTTGCGGAAGTTGACGGCACATTTACTAACAACGGCGGACTGGTGCAACGCGTGCGCCAATCGATCGAACCGGTGCATCAATCGCTGGCTGATTGGATGATCACCGCCCGGCTGGCGAAAGAAATGGGAGTTGATTTCGGCTTTGAACGGTCGGCGCCGGCGGTTTTTCGCGAAATTGCCGAGCGCGTACCTGGCTACGAAGGATTGCGTTATCCGATGCTGAAAGATGAAAGTCAGCCGGTGCAGGTAAAGCACGCGATTGCAGAAAAGCGCGATCTGACAAACGAAACTGCGTCTGTTCGAACAAGTGTCGAAGCGCTGCCCGACCAAGGCGAGAAATATCACGAAACGCCTGCAGTCGGCCACGAATTATTCAAGCCCGGCACCTTGATTAGCAAGACGCCGCAGATTCAATTGTTGGCGGCGGGAAACCCTGAGCCGGAGAGTTTCCTGATTTCGCCGCTTTATCAAATAACGATTGACGATGGATTGAAGCGCGAAACGGTTACGGCTTAAAGAACTTTGTGTCAAAACCGGGAGCGGTAGCGACCGGATCAAGCGGACGCCGGCGATTAATTAACCCGGCGCTGACAACTTCGCGTCAATAAGATGAACGACATCTTGCATCTCGGACTCTTAATGGTGGGCATTCTCGTCGCCTTCACGGTGGTGATGACGATGGTGGCCTACACCGTGCTGGCTGAGAGGCGCATTCTCGGCTTCATTCAGGGACGCCTCGGTCCGAATCGTGTCGGCCCCGGTGGTTTCCTGCAGCCGATCGCCGATCTGCTCAAGTTCATCTTTAAGGAAGACATTACTCCTGATAAGTCGACGCGCTTTGTTTTCTTCCTCGCGCCCACGATTGCCACCACCGCGGCCTTGATGACGATTGTCGTCTATCCCTTTGGGCCTGACATCCATCTGCCGTTTGCGCTGCCTCTGGGAATCGGCAACACGATTCCGATGGTCATCGCCAAATTCGATGTGGCGCTGCTGTATGTGCTGGCGGTGACCTCGGTCGGCGTCTACGGCATTGCGCTCGCCGGCTGGTCGTCAAACAACAAGTACAGTTTGATGGGCGGGCTGCGATCGTCGGCGCAAATGATTTCCTATGAGTTGGCGCTGGGATTGGGATTGATTGGTGTCATTCTACAGTCCGGAACGCTCAATCTGCAGAGCATTGTCGAACAGCAATCGGGTCACCTGGGCATCACTGGATGGAATTTGTGGTGGGTTCAGCCGCTTGGATTCTTCGTCTATCTGGTTGCGGCCATCGCCGAAACCAACCGCGTGCCTTTTGATTTGCCTGAAGCCGAAACCGAACTGGTCGCCGGCTTTCATACGGAATATAGCGCGATGAAGTTTGCGCTGTTCTTCCTGGCCGAATACGTAAACATGTTCACCGTCTCGATGCTGGCGACGACCTTGTTTCTCGGCGGATGGAACGGGCCGTTTATTCACCAATTGCCGTGGCTCGGCGTTTTCTATTTTCTCGGCAAGGTCACACTGTTTCTGTTCTTCTACATTTGGATCCGCGGCACGCTGCCACGGTTTCGGTTCGATCAGTTGATGACGTTTGGCTGGCAGTTTCTGGTGCCGCTCGGGATTATCAACATCGTCTTCACCGCCACGGTGCAATGGTCGGGGGCGTTTGACTACGTCGCGAAATTTCTGAAGACGAGCACAGGTTGGGGAGGATGAGAAGTTTTCAGTTTTGAGTTTTCAGTTTTTTTGCGAATGGGATTCTGAAAACTGACAACTGAAGACCGGAATGCTGGCTCTACTTTTCATTTTGTTCGCGGGACTAGCGGTGGGCTGTGCCATTTCAATGGTGGCGCAGCGCAATCCGCTCTACAGCGCGATCTCGCTGATTGGCGTGTTTGTTTCGCTGTCCTGCCTGTATGTGACGCTGGCGGCGCCATTCATCGCGGCGGTCCAGGTGATCGTTTATGCCGGCGCCATCATGGTGCTGGTGGTGTTCGTGATCATGCTTCTCAATGTCGAAGAAGAGGAGCGGCGACCGCTGCGATTGCGATTTCTGGCGCCCATCGCGGTGGGGCTGGCGGCGGTTCTCTTTGCCGAGACCGCTTTCATAATTTTCTTTGTTGCCCGGACCCCGGGCACCCCTGCGGACAGCACTTCGGACGTGGGGCTGACCACCTCGATCGGCGCCGGATTATTTACAACTTACCTGCTGCCGTTCGAAGTCACTTCAATCCTTTTATTGATGGCGGTGGTGGGCGCAATGACCCTGGCGCGTCGTGGCGGGCTAATCGGCGCAAATGTCGCGATCGTTCCAGGACATGCCAGTTATGCTCGAGAAACTTTGAATCCGATGTCGTACCCCGATTTGACCGAAGTTGAAGCGCGCGATTCGCGTGAGGCAAAAGACCTTTTGGGGGTCGCAAGCGCGCCGCGCGCAGAAGGTTAACCCGTACCACTGACTACTAACTACTGACTAACTACTGATCATGGTTCCACAGCTTTCATGGTATCTGGCGCTTTCAGCCGTACTGTTCACGATTGGAGTCGTGGGCGTGATGATTAAGCGCAACGTAATTTCGATGTTTATGTGCATCGAGCTGATGCTGAATGCAGTGAACCTCACGTTCGTAGCATTCTCGAGTTTCTTTCGCGACGTCACGGGGCAGCTGTTCGTTTTTATCGTGATGACGGTGGCCGCGGCCGAAGCGGCAGTGGGTTTGGGAATCATCATCGCTGTCTTTCGTAATCGCGAGTCGCTCGATGTCGATGACGCGAGCACTTTAAAACTATGAACGATGCACGCGGAATGATGAATGAGAGGCATTGGGAATTGATCTCTATTCATCATTCATCATTCCTCATTCATCATTAAACAATGCTTCGTTACATCATCTTCGCTCCTTTAGCCGGCGCGGCCATTAACTGGCTCATCGGCCGGCGTGTACGTAACGAACGATTCATCGGCCTGGTCGCCTGCGCTGCGGTCGGCATTTCGACGCTGGTCGGTTTCTATCTCGCGTTCAAATCAAACGGCGCGCTGCGCTCGACGCAGCCGGTTATGGACCATCTCTGGACGTGGATTCAGGTTGGCAACTTCCGCGCTGATTTTGGACTGGCGATGGATCGTCTGAGCGGCATCTACGTCTGCTTTATCACCTTCGTCGGCTTCTTGATTCATGTTTTCGCCACCGGTTACATGCACGGCGACACCGGTTATTACCGCTTCTTCGCGTACCTGAATCTCTTCATGTTCGCCATGCTGACGCTCATCCTCGGCGACAACCTGCTGTTGATGTTTGTCGGCTGGGAAGGCGTGGGCCTTTGCTCTTACCTGCTGATTGGCTTCTACCTCGACAAGCAGGAAGCGGCGCCGGCCGCCAAGAAGGCGTTTGTCGCCAATCGCGTCGGCGACTGGGGATTCGTCATGGGCATCCTGCTGCTTTTCTGGATGACCAGCGGCGCGGGCGCGCCTTCGATTAGCTTCTTCGACAAACCGGGATTGACCAGCGCGCTCGCCACCGTCGCGGCGATGCCGGTTGATGGATTCAGCTGGCACGCAATCTTCGCCGGCGGCATCACCTCGATTGCTGTGCTCTTCTTTATCGGTGCGACCGGCAAGAGTGCACAGATTCCTTTGTACGTCTGGCTGCCGGATGCGATGGCGGGACCGACGCCAGTGTCCGCGCTGATTCACGCGGCCACAATGGTGACGGCCGGCGTCTATATGCTGGCGCGCTGCTCGGCGATTTTCACTCATGCGCCGACGGCGATGTTCATTGTCGCAATCATCGGCGCGGCCACGGCGTTATTCGCGGCGACGATTGGCCTCGCACAAAACGACATCAAGAAGGTGCTGGCCTATTCGACGATATCGCAACTGGGATACATGTTTCTTGCTTGCGGCGTCGGCGCATTTGTGGCCGCGATCTTTCACGTGATGACGCACGCGTTTTTCAAAGCGCAACTCTTCCTCGGTTCAGGCTCAGTCATCCATGGCATGCATCATGAGCAGGACATGCGCCGCATGGGCAATCTGCGCAAGTACATGCCCATTACCTGGCTGACGATGTGTTGCGGCTGGCTGGCGATTTGCGGCGTGCCGATTTGGGCCGGCTTCTTTTCAAAGGACGAGATTCTCTGGAAAGTGTGGTCGGCAGGTTCGTCAAATATGCCGGCCGGCGCCGCCAAGGCTTTGTGGTTTGTGGGCATCGTCACGGCGCTACTGACCGCCGTCTACATGACGCGCATGATGGTGATGACCTTCTGGGGCAATGAGAGATTTAGCTCCAGCCACGATGCGCACGGTGAAACTCACGCCGACGATCATCACACGGTAACTCCGCATGAATCACCATGGTCGATGACCATTCCGCTGATCGTGCTGGCAATTCTCTCCACCGTTGGTGGATTGGTCGGAGTGCCGTACGCGATTAGCTCACTCGCCGGCGGTCATCCGGAAAACTATTTCGAAGAGACCCTGGCGCCGGCAATTAGTTCGGTGCCGGCTCACGCGGCCGAAGGCAGCGAGCCGAAGCTGCATTGGCAGTCACCGCCGCCGCAGGAACACGACGGCAAGCCGGCGGTGGCGCCGGCAGGAGAGGCGCCCGGCTCTGCGGCCGCGCATGAAACTCCGAGTCCTCAGGAACTTAATGAAGAGCGCTTGCTCGCAGGTATTTCAGTGCTCATCGCATTGACCGGCATTGGGATTGGCTGGCTCGTCTTTCAGCGGCAACCTCTGCGCGCGATGCCGCGACTGTTGGAAAACAAATACTACGTTGACGAGATTTACGACGCCACGATCATCAAACCGATCGAGGTGGGCTCACGCGAAGGATTATGGAAGCTGTTCGATGTGGGTGTGATTGATGGAATCATTCATACGATCGGCGGCACGGTCGTGCGGTTTGGCCGCGCGATCAGGTACATGCAGTTCGGATTTGTGCGCGGCTACGCGGCCATCATCCTGGCCGGCGCGCTAATTATCATCGGTTATTTCGCGTATAGCGGCGCGCATGTTTTGAGATTTATAGGGAGATAAATTTGGAGTGCGGCCGCAGAGCGAAGCGGCGACGCCGCTTTAGCTGGTGCCGTGCACCCGTCGAGGAAGAAACTTAGAGAGAGATCCAAAGCGCCGTCGTCGCTTCGCCTTGCCGGCGCACTCCAAAATAGATGCAGAATCATCTGCTCACAATTCTGATTCTTCTGCCCGTGGTCGGTGCGGCGACTGCCGTCGTCTACAGTCTGACGCCGGGCGCGAGGGAATCGCATTATCGCTGGATCGCACTCGGATTCACCACGGTCGCGTTTGTCGTTTCCCTGCTCATGGTTGGCGGCGCGGGCGGCGATGCCACCGCCTTTCGGTTCGAAGTCAACACCTCATGGATCGGATCGATTGGTGCGCGTTACCACGTCGGAACGGACGGCATCAGTCTCTGGCTGGTCATCCTGACGACGCTCTTGATGCCGATTTCGGTATTGTCGAGTTGGACAGCCGTAACCAAGCGTCAATTGACCTACTACGCGCTCATGCTGCTGCTCGAGTCGGCGATGATCGGAGTCTTCGTCTCGCTCGACCTGTTGCTGTTCTATCTGTTTTTCGAAGCCTCGCTCGTCCCGATGTTCTTCCTGATCGGCGTCTGGGGCGGCGAGCGACGCATCTACGCGGCGGTGAAGTTTTTCATTTATACGGCGGTCGGATCGCTGCTGATGCTGGCCGCAATCATCGCGCTCTATTTCATTCATCAGCAGGCGACCGGGATCGGCACGTTTGATTACACATTGCTCACGCAGACGCTGCGCGCCGGCACCAACGCATTGTCCGCGCGTGCGGAGTTCTGGTTGTTCCTCGCTTTTGCGTTCGCGTTCTGTATCAAGGTGCCGCTGTGGCCGTTACACACCTGGCTGCCTGATGCTCACACCGAAGCGCCCACAGCCGGGTCAGTGATTCTGGCCGGTGTGCTTTTGAAGATGGGCACCTACGGTCTGCTGCGTTTCAACTTTGGCTTGTTCCCGAATGCGTCGCGGCAGTTCGCACCGGTCATGATCACGCTCGCGGTCATCGGCATCATTTATGGCGCGCTGGTGGCGATGGTGCAGCCGGACGTCAAGCGACTGGTGGCCTACTCATCCGTCAGTCATATGGGTTTTGTCGTGCTCGGACTCTTCTCGTTCACTGAACAGGGGATGCAGGGCGCGCTGTATCAAATGCTCAATCACGGCGTCTCGACCGGCGCGTTGTTTCTGTTCGTAGGCATGATTTACGAACGGCGGCACACGCGCGTGATTTCGGAATTTGGCGGGCTGGTAAGACCGATGCCGTGGTTCTCCACATTTTTCGTGATTGCCTCGCTGTCCTCCATCGGACTGCCCTTTCTGAATGGTTTCATTGGCGAATTCCTGATCATGCTCGGCTCGTGGACTTCGGCGGCAGTGAACCATGCGTGGATCGTCACCATGCTCGCCGGCACCGGCGTTATCTGGGCCGCTGTTTATATGCTCTGGATGCTGCAACGCGTCGTCTTCGGCACGCAGACGAGTGAAACCAACGCGCGCTTGTTGGATCTAAACCCGCGTGAGATTGGCCTGGTGCTGCCGCTGCTGATTCTGATGTTGTTTATGGGCGTGTATCCAGCGCCGTTTCTCAATCGGTCGCGCGCGAGCGTCGCGGCAGCGCAACAAATTGTCGGCGGAGGCGAACCAAAGACCGTCGCGGCCGCGAGCGAGGCGCAACCAAATAGATGAGCGCGACCCGCAACCGAGCCCTGGCCGCCACCCTCACCCTGCTGGTTCTCAGCATCGTTGCTGCGGGACAGGGCAAGACGCTACCGGCAGACCCTACCTTCAAACTGCAGGGTCTCGACGGCAAGATTGTCGACCTGAATAATGAGCGCGGCAATGTCGTCCTGGTTTCATTTGGCGCCACCTGGTGCGCGCCGTGCACGACTGAGTTGATGTCTCTCAATCAGGTACTCAACGAGTACCGCGGCAAGCCGGTAAAGTTTTTCTGGGTCAGCGTCGAGCGGTCGGAACAGGTCTCTGACGGCGAGCTGAAACGATATGCGCGTCAGCGCAAATTATCATTCCCGGTGTTGCGTGACACGGGCCAGATGGTCTTTCTGCAATTCGCCGATAAGGTGCGGTTGCCCATGATTGTCATGCTCAACAAAGACGGAAAGGTTGTGGGGCCGGCGACGTTCGGGGTCAAATCGCAGCCGGAAGAATACAAAGCTGAAATCCGCGCGCGCCTTAACAAGTTGTTGGCTGATCGAAGTGAGGCAGGACAGTAGATGTTGTTATTTCAAGCCGCCACCCCGGATATAAACCTGACGCTGATTGCGCCGGAGCTGATCATCGGCATCGCCGGGGTGCTGATTATGATGGTCGATGCCTTTGGGCGTCGCGACCAACGGTGGGTGACGGGCTCCCTTTCTATCGTCGCTCTACTCGTCGCGCTGGTGACTTCGGTTTGGCTCTGGACCAGCTGGCCGGCAACACGCACGGCCTTTGGCGGCATGATTGTGCTCGACGAGTTACGCCTAAGCTTTACCGTGATTTTTTTGATCGTCGCACTACTGACGGTCCTTATTTCCAGCGTCTGGATCGAAACCGAGAAACTTCCCGCCGGTGAATTTCACTCACTACTTTTGTTCGCCACGTGCGGCATGATGTTGATGGCTTCCGCGGGAGATCTCGTGATTGTTTTTCTCGGTCTCGAGATTCTTTCAATTGCGACCTACGTGCTGGCGGGATTTCGCCGCACTGACATTCGCTCAAACGAGGCTTCGCTGAAGTACTTCATCCTGGGATCGTTCGCCTCGGCCTTCCTGCTTTATGGCATCGCTTTGATTTACGGCGCGACTGCCACCGCGAATCAGCCCGGCACGACGAATATCGGATTGATTGCGGCGCGGCTTGATCAATCGCTCTATCCGCCGTTGTTGCTGGCGGGAGCGGCTATGCTGCTGGTCGGGTTCGGCTTCAAAATCGCCACTGCGCCCTTTCATGTCTGGACGCCTGACGTTTATGAGGGCGCGCCGACGCCGGTCACGGCCTTCATGGCGGCCGGACCGAAAGCCGCCGGGTTTGTCGCTTTCATGCGCGTGTTCGTGTTCGGATTCCCAATCGCCACCGCCGTCGTTAGCACCAGCGGATACGCGCACAAGGCCTGGCTGGGCGCCCTCGCCATCATGGCTGTCCTCACGATGTGCGTCGGTAACGTGGTCGCCATCGTGCAGCACAACGTCAAGCGCATGCTCGCCTACTCATCGATTGCGCACGCGGGCTATGCTCTCGTCGGCTTTGTCGCGGCGGGCGCGGCAACCACGCCGGAGGACCGCAGCGCGGCAATGTCAGCGGTCGCCTTTTATCTACTGACTTACGCGGTCATGAATATGGGCGCCTTCGCGGTGGTCACGCTGATTGCGCGGCGCGGCGACCAGCAAACAAACGTCGACGACTACAATGGCATTGGCTTCGCGTCGCCGGTACTCGCTTTTTCGCTTTCAATTTTCCTGCTCAGCCTGTTGGGCATGCCTTTGACCGCGGGCTTCATGGGGAAAATTTTCGTTTTCAGCGCCGCGGTCAAACAGGGCTATATCTGGTTGGTGGTCATCGGCGTGTTAAATACTGCGGTGTCCGCTTATTACTACCTGCGTCTGATCATCGTGATGTTCTTCCGCGAGCGGACGGGCGCATGGGAAATGCCGCGCGTTCCGGCGAGCATCGCGGTCGTATTGATTCTGACCATCATCGGCGTGTTTTATCTCGGGCTGTTTCCCGGCCGCGTCTTCAGCGCCTTCCAATCACGTCCCACCATCTCCGTTCGAATGCGGTGAAGTCTTTGTCGCATGACCATCGCCGCTGATTATCTCGAACAGATCAAGCAACAGCTTGGCGATTCATGGCTGCCCCAGGTCTACCGTGAACGGGTTTTGAAGTCGCGCACTCGCGCCTATCAATTTCCGCCGCTATCGGCGAACGCGCGCATTGAGATTAATCACACCTTGCTCGGGATTGAGCTGAAAGCAGGTCGCCAACGAATGCTTTGTCCGGATTTGGCAACCGCACGTTACCTGTCAGTATTCGCGCGCATCGGCTGCCGGGCCGTCGCCATTCCGTATGACATCACCAGGATTTCACTGATGGCGGACGAATTGGAAAGCTCATGGCACCGCACGCTACTGATCGCCGACGAAGTGACGAGCGCTCGCAACACCGCGTTTCGCGCTCGCGTTCGGCGACAGATACTTGTTAAAGTACGTGATGAAATTGAAGAAGCGGGCGCAGGTCCACGCGTTCCGCAATTCAGGCAAAGTACGAAGCAAAGGACGCCGCGTAAAAGCAAGCCAGGCTCAAATGGACATATTCCACGATGACTGCAATTTAACTCGTGACTTGTCCGGCTGGCGCGGCCAACATTAATTTGGAATTTCAGGAAATCAATCCAGGCGGTTCTCACGCCGAATCGTCGGGCTCGCTGCCCTTCCCTTTCCAGCAACACGCTTTTTGTCGCTACGAATCGATCGAAAAGACGATCGAGCGCGAACGAGTGCTGGTGGTCGACAACCTGCTGCGCGACGAAAATGACCTTTCGGAAATCGCGATCGCTGAACTCGGCAAAAACGTAAGGGCGCAACTTAAGGTTGAGCGTCATATCGCGTCATTAGCGCTCCAGAACATCGTCACGAACATCGCGCGCCTGGTGAAAGAGCCTGTCACGAAGATCGTTCACGTCAGCGAACTTCCTGCTGCCGTCGAAGATTTTCAACCCGACGCCATTGTGTTGAGCGGCACGCTGCGCGATTTTGATTACTACAAACCAGAACTGCTAGCCGGATTTTCTGATTTCATTCATCAGACAGTGACGCCCGTCCTCGGCATTTGTGGCGGCCACCAACTCGTCGGCCTGAGCTTCGGTGCGCGGGTGCTCACGCTCGATCAGCAGGAACAGGAGCAGCGACGTACGAATCGCGTCACTGAATACCAATATCGATTTGTTCGTATCGTCGAACCCGAAGATCCAATCTTCTGTGGGATAGACAATCCTGAATCACGGGTCTGGCAGGATTACACTCGCGAAGGTCGTATCCTGCGTGTCTGGCAGAATCATGGACTGCAACTTGATTCCGTGCCCGCGGGTTTTGAACTGCTGGCGCGTTCATACCTCTGCCGCAATCAAATGATGGTCAAGCGATCGGACAACCAGCTCATCTACTCAGTCCAGTTTCATCTGGAAAAATCTTTCGAGGACTGGCATTCGAACCCGACGCGTTGGGAGCACCCCAACGAATCGCGGGACGGCCGGCTGCTATTTGAGAACTTCCTGAAGCTGGCGCTTGAGCACGAGCGCTAACCACGACTAACCTTTCGTCATCAAACAACGTCCCGCCACGCTAACGCTTGAGACTTTAGCTGCGGCCGCGCAGTGGTTGGCGGCGCGCGACAAACACCTCCGCGTAATTCATCAAAAACATGGTGCGCCGCCGATGTGGGGGCGTCGTCCGGGTTTCCCCACGCTCCTTCGCATCGTCCTGGAACAGCAGGTCTCGCTAATCTCGGCGCGGGCGATGTTCGAGCGACTCAAAACAAACATTAGCCCGCTAACTCCCGAGGTGTTTATCGATCGCGGCGAGGAATATTTGAGGTCCCTCGGCATGACGCGTCAGAAGGCCCACTACGCCATTCAAGTGGCGCACGCGTTTACCAGGGGCGAATTCAGGCTTATCAGCCGACTCAGCGACCAGGAAGCGCACGCAAAGCTTATCCTAATCAAGGGCGTCGGTCCGTGGACGGCAAACATTTATCTGCTGATGGCCTTGCGGCGTCCGGATATCTGGCCCGACGGTGACATTGCCCTGGCGACCGCCGTAATGAAGGTTTGGAAAATGAAAGAGCGGCCGGCTTTCGTTGAGCTCGCTCGCCTGGCGGAAGGGTGGCGGCCTTACCGCTCCGTCGCCGCCAGAATGCTCTGGCAGCATTACCTGGCGGAACAAAATCGCCTCTAAAGCAATCTAAGAGGCGATGCCCGACATGCCACCGGTCCGCCTCCTCCACGTCATCATGGTTGGGATGATGACGTGTGCGTGTGCCTATAAACCAAACACGCCAGCCTCGGCCGTCACGACGCCACAGCATTCAAACGCAAATGTTAGTCCGACGTACTGGCCATCTTCAAACGGCAAGGACGTCGCGTGGGTAAAGGAGCACTACACCGCGCCCACACCTTTCATTAACAGTCATCGAAGCCTGCCGCGGCCCCAGCTTGAATCGAACCTCATCCTGATCAATCGCCCAACCTACAAGATGCGCTTTTACCAGCTTGGCAAAATGATCGAAGAGTTCGACGTCGGCCTGGGACAGGGTCGGGGTCCGAAGGAAATCGAAGGCGACAAAAAGACGCCCCTGGGAATGTACTTTGTAATTCAAAAGCACTCCGGCGATTTTGACGGTCCCTATGCTCCTTACTTCGGCGGGTACTGGATGAGGATCAATTATCCAAATGCCGTTGATGCGTCCCGGGGCAAATCGCAAAATCTAATTTCGGTACAGCAACAGCAGGAGATCGCCACCAGGTGGTCTAATCGGCAGCCGACGCTCGAGCGCACGGCGCTGGGCGGAGGCATCGGCTTTCACGGGTGGAACAAAGAATGGGACAACCGGGGCACGCGGGACCTGTCCTTTGGTTGCATCGTGTTGCACCTTTACGATGTCGCGAAATTTTACGAACGGATTCCGGAAGGAACGATGGTGGTGATCTTCTAAGCTGGTCGCTGGTTAATGGCGTTACTTCGAAATTGTCGACGGCGCTACCGATGCCTGGCCGAAGCTCAGGTCAGCGTGTTGTGGCACATTTTCCGCCGTCAGTTCTATCAATCTATCCACGACTGCCTTTAAGTCATTCGTCTCCTGGTAGACGCGCAGCTGTTCGTCGGCCGAGGTACCCCGTTCAAGAATTGTGTGGATGTGCTCGATTTCTTTGCGCGAACCGAGATCATCAAGCACGGGATCGACGAAATCCAGAAGCTCGCGCACTAAATCTCGCGTCGGCACTTCTTTGTTCTTGCCAAAGTCGATCATCATGCCGTCGAGGCCCCAACGCACGGCGCGCCACTTGTTCTCCTGAATCAGCATGCGCCGATACAGACGAAAACCCAGGTTCTTCTCAATCAATCCGGTGAGCCTGGCCACTATCGCCTGGAACAGCGCGGCAATCGCCACCGTGTCGTCCACGCGCGTGGGAATATCGCAAATGCGAAACTCCAGAGTCGGAAAGAACGGATGCGGCCGCAAATCCCACCAAATCTTCTTGCCGTCGTTAATGCAGTTGGTCTTGATCAGCAGGTCTATGTATCGCTGGAATCCGCTGTACGAGTCGAAGTGATCGGGAATGTCCGTGCGCGGAAACTTTTTGAAGACCTCAGTCCGGTATGACTTGAGCCCCGTGTTCTGGCCCAGCCAAAACGGCGAGGAAGTCGAAAGCGCCAGCACGTGCGGTAGAAAATATCGCGCGGCATTCATGATGTGAATCCGCCGCTCGGGATCGGCAACTCCAACGTGAACGTGCAACCCAAAGATCAAGAGCGAACGGGCCACGCTTTGCAGCTCTTCGACCAGCAGTTCGTATCGCTCATCCTCAAAAACCGTCTGATCCTTCCAGTGCGAAATCGGGTGGGTTGAGGCGGCTACAATCTTCAGGCCCGTCTTCTCGGCGAGTGAGGAGATCACGCCACGGAGATTCGAAATATCAGCGCGCGCTTCCTGAATGTTCTTGCAGATACCGGTGCCGACTTCGATCTGAGACTGAATCATCTCAGGCTTGATCTGCTCGCCCAGGATCATCTTGCCTTCGTCAAGAAACTCCGTCACATGTGAGCGCAATTCGCGCGTGACCGGATCGACGATCTGGAATTCTTCTTCGATGCCTAAAGTGAATTGATCGAACATAGATTTCGGCTCTGGTGAACGGGCTGAACTTACGGTTTCGGCAATTCTCTTTCCATCAACTCGCGCGCTTCCGGAGTCAGGCGATGAAAGCGGACGCCGACGCCGTGTCCCGGATTGCTATAGACCACGTCCCCTTTTACGACGACATGCTGTCCCGCAAGCGGTATACGCAGTGCGAGCGTGTCCCCCACGGCAATATCGGCCTGGGTGCTCATGTAAAGGCCGCCGATGCTGATGTCCTTCGTACTCGCGACACCGGTTGCGTCACCGCCGTCGAAGCGTACATCGACTATTACTCGCGAGCGATCATGTTGGCGGCGTTCGTCACTCGCGAAATTCTCTTCTTTATCCTCGTCTATCACTTCGCGCCCTCCGCGACCTGGTTTGCGCG
>JBIOZK010000062.1:0-28747 GCA_044870975.1 Pyrinomonadaceae bacterium | reverse complement strand
GTTGAAGCAGATGCGTACGCCAGGGCTGTCGGTCACAGACATGTTCATGCGCGTGCGCGCCGAAGTCATGAAGCAGACAGCGAACAAACAAGTACCGTGGGAGGCTTCTTCACTCGTCGGATCGTTCTATTTCGCTGGAACATCTTCAGACCCATCGTCCATCGCGAATACTGCGAAGATCGATCCGGTCGCTTTTGAATTGAGTTACTGGGAGACGATCAAAAACAGCACCAGCGCAGACGACTTCAAAGCTTATCTTGCGCGATATCCTCAAGGGCAATTCACCGAGCTGGCCAGGAACAGAATCGCCGGTTTGGGAACAACCGCGAAACCGGCTGAAACTTCAAGTCCCGGCACCAGCGGCGGTAGCGCGACTGAATTGGCTTTCTGGGATGCGATCAAAAACAGCACGAGCGCCGATGACTATCAAGCGTATCTCAAGAAATATCCTAATGGTGAATTTGTCGAGCTCGCGACCGGTCGTTTACGGTCACTGGAGGCCGCAAACAAGGCCAGAGGCAAAATCTTCGAAGTGGATTGGGAAGTTAGCGCCGATAGTTTCAGCCCATTGCGGCTGGTTATCTTCGATACTGCGATTCACCTTCAACGAGATGAACAAACGCTACGAAGTGACGCGCAGCGTCGGGCGAGCGTGAAATATTATAATGAAGATGTCGAGACTTCTTACAACCGCCTCAGTAACTGGTACAAAGACTACTGGAATTGTTCGGCATTCAGCACCGCCAACAACGAGACGCTGTTTATCCGCAACGTCCGGCCGGATGGATCAAGTATCGGAGCGGGTCATCCCACCTACCGGCTTCGATTCAAATCTGCGGAGGAAGCAACGGCAGCGCTGGCCGGCATCCGCGGGGTTTGCTCACCAGGCAATCCGGCATCTTCGGCAGCCAATGAAACGCCGCTGAAAACATTCCATCTGCAAGACTCGCAGGCGAAAGCTGGTTGGGCGAAAGACAAAATGGATTTTGTCAGACTGGTTGTCTTTCAATCTCACTTCGTGCTTGAGCCACTTCATCGGAATTATTCAGATCAGTTAGCAGATTGCAGTATCTATAACTCGGCAAAAGTGGAAGGCGCGCAGATTAGTGAGATTCACCCAAAGGGTTCAGCGATGTATTTTCGCTTTTACTTTGACTCTGCCGCAGACGCCGCGGCCGCGTTAAATGAAATTCGCAGGATTTGCGGTGCTAAGCGCTAGAGGTGCTGACGCGATGATAACTAGAAACAGATACTTCCAACGGGCAACTATTGCTGTTTGTCTTGGCGTTATCGCTGGCGCGACTCTGGCGCAAAGCCCGCGCTCGGACGACGAAGAATCGTCGCGCCAAATCGTACTCGATCGATTCAATAACGCCCGCCCGTTATCTGAAGCGGCCAAGGGCGGCATGAACAGCGGTGCTGCGCCGATGAAGCCGCCGGTTTATCGGCGCACCGGTTCGACGCGTATCAATCGCCGCGGAGCGCGGCCGCCGATGACCGACGAGATTGGCGTGACGATCTGGCGTTTGCGACCGGCGCGTGAGTCGGATCAGGGTGGGCGCGTGCTGGTGCTCGACGGACTAAAGCAGGCCCAGTACACGCCCGAGAGGATTGAAGCAAATACGCCATTGAATGTCGGCGATCGCGTTCGCATCACGGTCGAATCACCGCGGCCGGGATTTCTCTACATCATCGATCGCGAGCAATACGCCGACGGCTCGTTCGGAGAGCCGATGCTAATCTTCCCGACGCTGAAAACGCGCGGCGGTGACAATCGCGTCATGCCGGGCAAGCTCATCGACATTCCGGCGCAGGAAGATCAATACAGTTACTTTACGGCGCAGCCCGGCGGCAGCCGCCGCGATCAGGTGGCCGAGGTTCTTACCGTGATCCTCGTGCCCACTCCGCTGTCGCTGAAGATTACCGACCAGCCCTTGCGCGTGCTGCCGTCCCAAATTGCCGAATGGGAAAAGTTGTGGGGCGGCGTGACCGAGACTCTTGAACTCGTCGACGGTGTCGGCCGCGTCTGGACGAACGAGGAGAAATTGGCGAGCGCCGCCAACGGCCGGCAACTGACCCAGGGCGGACCGCCGCCGCAAACGGTCTATCGCATGGTGGCGAAGAAGACGGGCGGACCGTTGATGGTGACAGTGCCTTTACGCTACGCGAGGTGAGGTTGCACGCTTGTGATAACCTTTCCTCTGTTTCGTCAATCGTAAATCAATCCAGGAGGAGCCCAATGTTACAAAACTTAATTCGTAGAAGAGCCCTACTAATCGGTATCTGTTGCCTGACCCTGATTACGGCAGCAACTTTCACGAGAAATAGATCGACTTCGGCAGCTGAATTCACCGGCCGCGAAATTCTCAGCGTTACTCGCATCGCGCATGGCGGCGCCGACTACACAAATCTCCAATACGTGACGGTAAAAGCCAGCGGCTTTGTTAACGCGGTCGCTTTCGGGGCCGCCGGAGCAAATCCACTCGGCGGCATGGCCGAACTCAAGCTTGGCATTACCGACTATCAGGACAAGCAGATGCGCCGGCGTCTCGAGGTTGCCCCGACAGCCACTCTACCGGGCCGGACTTATCTGGTATTCACCGGTGCAACCGGTGGCGGAATGATCTTCGGTAACGAGTTCCGCGTACGCGAAGCTGCCGCGTCGCGTCACTGGGGCATGATGGGATTCGACACTTTGAATCGAGCCATCGAAGGCCAATTAGTGAGTGCTCGGCAGGCCGACGACGGCAATGACTACGTAGTTGAGGTGAAATTCAACGCGGACGACACGGTCCGTTACTGGATTAACAAACAGACATTTCTCATCGACAAGATCACGACCCGCTATCGCAGCCAGGTCTTAATTGAAGAGCAGCGCAGTAATTATCGGCGGGCCGACTGTATGATGCTGCCCTTTCACATTGTCACGCGCTTGCAGGGTCAGCCGCTCGCTGATTTGGATATCGTGAGCTATGACCTGAAGAGTGTTGTGCCCGCGGCAACGTTTACGATGACCGCGACTCCGTAATCCAATGGTTTGAGTCCGTTCTGGGAGGAAGACTCTCGGCGGCTTGCGCTGCGAGAGTCTTCTTTTGTTTGGTGCTTACTTCCACTCGCCGACCAGGACAAACGGCGCCCAATAGAATGGTGCGCTGTACTTCTTGCCGTTGATCATTGCCAACTGAGCATCGCGTATGGCGGCACCAGGTGCTTGTGGCGTCGCGCCCAGCAGACGCTTGTAGAAGTCAGTCATCAGGTCGGCGGTTGATTTGTCTGCCACCGACCAGAGGCTCACGCCCACCGTCGGCGCACCGGCGTACATAAACGCGCGCGTTAATCCGATTACGCCTTCACCACGCTTCTCTTTGCCCAGACCGGTTTCGCACGCAGACAACATGACAATCGGCGAACCCAATTTGAGATTAAAAATTTCGTCGGTACGCAGGAAGCCGTCGTTCGACTTGTTTCCCACCAGCGACAGCACGACGCCCGTGAATTGCGGCCGCTCAGCATCGAGCAAGCCATGCGTGGCCACGTGCAGATAACGATACGAAGAGACATCGCGCGTCTTCACGTTGTCTTCACTGGCGTTTAGGTCGGTCCAAAGATCGGCTTGACCGCCGCCGGTCTTGGCGATCACTGAAATCGCATCAGCTTCTGTGCGAGTTCCTGAAAGCCGCGCCAGATGCAGGCCGCCCGCCGCAGATGATTGATTACCAGCGACGTCGTTTACTGCGCTTTCAAGTCCCAGACCAAGCCCGCGCGTTTCGCCGGATGCTGAGCTCGCCGCGCCGCCCTTCGCGCGAGGATCGTCTCCGCTAAAAACCGGATCGGCTACGACCAGCATCGCTTTTCCGGACGATGACGGCGAGCCTTGACGGATTGCGGCAATGACCGAAGCTGAAGGTGAATAAACGACTTCGTTGGTCTTAACCAGGTAATTCAGAGAAGCGTAATCAGCGCCGTCGCTGTTCTTTACCAGTGCTTCAAATGGAATGTAGTTGAGCGCGCCGTCGGCCACCACCAGAATTCGTTTGTCGCCGACGACCGACGCAGCCGGTTCGACCACGGCTTTGTAAAGCGCATTCGACGCCGCGACAAACGGGGGCAGATCCTCAGACGGACCCTGCACAATTCCCAATCCGCGCTGCTGATCGGCGGCCACATCAATGCCGACGATGCGACGCTGCAGCTTCGGCGGAATAAGTTGCGCTCTGAAGTCAGTCGCCAGTTTGTCCACGTCAGCGCGCCGCGGCAACTTGTAAAGCGAGACTCCCGATTTGGTCGCGGCAAACAGATATGAATTGTCCGCGCCCAGCTGGTACTCGAGCAGCACCGTGTTGTCATCGATGACTTTCTGCTGCACGTCAGCCAGCGTGAGCGGCTGCATTGCGGTCAACGCCGCGTACTTCGGACTCGCGGTGCGAATCTGGTTTTCGATCTGGTCGAATTCCGTCTGCAGCTTGTCGAGTTCGTTTTCGAGATCCGAAGGCTTCTTTTGATCTCCAGCCAAAGCGATGCCGGTCAGCTGCTCGGCGATTTGCTGTTGGCGATCAAGATTGTCCTGTTTCTTCTTCAACAAGTCAGCCGGCACGCCTTCGGTAATCTGCGCGTTCACCTCGCCCAGCATGTCGAGCAGCGAACGAGCGCGGCCCGCTTCGGCGATGCGAAACGATTCGGCAGCGTAATCTAACGCCTTGCCGGACAGCGTCGCGTTACCTCCCGCATTCAGCAGGGCCGTTTCGGCAAAAGCGCTCGACGCTTCGTCATAGACATCTTCGGTCGTCGCCAGGAATGTAGTCCGCGATTCGTCAGCGCGCAGGCTGCCTGCCCGAATTGTTTCAATTGTCTTGAGCGCGTCGCGATAAGCGTTGAGCGCCTGTTCGCGCAGCTTCGCTCCATCTTTGTCCGACGCGGCTTGTAGCCAGAGACTGCGACCCAATCCGCGCTGCGCCGGCCACATCAAATCAAGCCGCTCATCCTTCTTCGCGCCGTCAGCCGCGTCATTGAACATCTTGACCGCGTCTTTGTAGCGGCCTTCGCGCAGCGCTACATCTCCGAGACTGGTGCGCGCGGCCGCTTTGAAGCGACGCGTCTGCCCCATTTTCGCCACCACCGGTAAAGCGCCGCTGCCGGCATCGAGCGCATTCTGAAAATGTTTGCGCGCGGCTTCGAGGTCTTTGTTGGCAAACGCAATGCGGCCAATACCGAGTTCAAAAGTCATGTAAACGATCGATTTGCGGTATTCGTCGATCTCCTTCGTGGTCTCGAGCAAGCCGATCGCGCTGCTGGTCGGCACTTCAACTGATGGTTTGCCGGTCGACATGATTCCGGCAATTCCGCCCAGGCCGCCGAGACGTCGCGTGGTCTTGGCCGCGGCACTTTCGGGCTTACGCACGGTCATCTGAAAATATGCGGTGCTCGCTTCGGACATCTGGCCCATCCGATAGTTCGTGTCACCAATCTTGGCCAGCATCAGGTTCGCGTTGAAGCCATTGTCCAGGTTGGCCGTCGCCGCGGTCTCGGTGGCCGCGCTCGCGGTCGAGCCGGCGCGACTGGCAACGTTGCTGGCTACGTTCGCGCTCGTTTGATCTTTTCCGCTAGCCACCACGAATGACTGATACGCCTTTTGATAATGTTCGAGCGCGACCTTGTATTGGCCCTGGATCATGTACAAGTCGCCAAGCGCGTCCTGCGCCGCGGCGATTCCGCGCGCATTGCTCGTCGAGCTGAATCCATTCAACGCAGATTCAAGTAGCGGCAGCGCCTGATCAGCGTGACCTTGTTTGAGTAATGCGCGACCCCTTGAGAGCGATGTGGAGGGATCAGTTTGAGGAACAGTGCCATTGTCGACACTGTTTGCCGTTGCGGTTGAAAGTAATGAAACAACCGTCACGGCCAAAAGCATACCTGCAATCACGAAATACTTAGTCAGCTTAATGCTATTCATTGAAACACCTCGATTTTCATCGGCGCCCAAATGGAGCGCGGGCATCCTGCCCGCATGAGCGCGAAGCGCAAACACATCGAGCGTGCTGCGCACGCCTCTTGGCAGGGATGCCCGCGCTCTATCAACTTACTTGTGCACCAGATCCAGCATGGTTACCAGCACCGGTGCGCCCGTCGATGCGCTCATGCGAATGACCGACGGCTGCGGCGCTGATTGATCCAGACCAAGTCCGCGCGTGCTGGCCTCTTGTTCTTTCTCTGTCTGCGCCTGACCAGAAGTGTTGCTGGTGACCACTTTCACGTCGGCTTTCGCGGCTTGTTGAATCCGCGTCCAGACATCTGCCGGCGGATGCCACGGACAATTATTTTTGTTGGTGCTGCACAGACTCGCGAGCGTCTCGGCGATGGGAACATCCGCCAATGGCTCACGCGTCAGCACGACAAACAAGTGCTCGGTCGCCGGATTTCCGTAGAACTGAAACCACTTCAGACGTTCGTCGGTCTCGACCGTTGAAGGAACATCCATCGGCACGTGCGCTTCGACCCAGTTCTCGCCGCCTTCGAGTCGCGCGTCGGGGAAAATCATTTCGGGCTGTCCATCGCCTTCCGTGTGAAACACATAGAGATAACCATCGGTATTTGGTTCTAGCGAGATACGAATACGATCGCCGTTGTGAAACTCGCGGGTGGGATCGATGCGCACCGCGCGGCCGTTCACATCGCGCATAAACATCGTATAGCCGAGCGCGATTGCTTGCGGCTTCCCATTTATCGAATTCTTGTTGGCGAAAGAATTGTTGACGTTCGCGGTACTCATGCCGTTGGTGTTGCGGGCGCTGTTCGTATTTTTTACGGCGGACGAGTTCTGGTTGCGCGGCGGTTGATGACGGCGCCGCGCCGGCGGATTCGAGTTCGTCGTTTTCGGTCGCGAACTGAGAAATGCCCCGCGCACATCTTCGTCGGACTGCTGCGCGCCGGCGACGTAAAGGCCACACGACAGGGCCAAAAGAATCGTTGTCAGGATAACCAGTCTCAATTTCATCGTAAGCTAAACCTCCGTTACTAACCTTGAAACCTGAAACTCAATTACTTGTGTGCGATCTTGAGCTTGAAAACCACAGGGGCGCCTTCAGTGGCGGATTGGGGGACTTTTACAGACACAAATGGCGCGGGGGCATTCTTCATGACTTCGGTGCCGGCGAGATTTGATTTGAAACCGGCAATAGCTTGATCGAGTTCCGACTTTTCAGAGTCGGACAACTCGCGCAGCGCGTCTTCGTCAAGAAATGCCGGACTCGTCAACGCGGTACCGGAAAAGATAATTGTGAATTCGTCGGTCCCGGCATTCTGATCGAGATTCATCCAGTTCTCTTTTTTGGCCGTATCCGCGGGAAAGACAAAGTCCTGCCCGCTTCTCACTTCGTTGCTTTTGACGCCGAATTCAGTTGCCGGCCTGGACGTGAGAAAGGTCGTGGGCGCATTCGCATCGCCAGGTCCGATGATGTACAGATAGCCGCTCTCGCTCGGCGAAAAATGAAATTTGAATTGCTGGCCGGAAGCCATCTGCATGACGTCGTCAGCCCGGACGGAATTCAATCCCTGATCCGAACCCACCTGCAACCAATAGCGGCCAATTTCATGAGCACCGGCGATGTCCGCGCCGACAGTTGAAGACGATCCATCCGTTTGCGTGGTGGTCGTCTCGGGCTTACTCATCATGGTGTGCATCACGAAGTAGCCGCCCACGCCCGCAATTAGCAGGAGCACCACGAGACCGACACCCGCGAAGATTAGCGCTGAGCCTTTGCCTTTCGCCGGGGCCGGGGCTGCGATGGCCGGCAGCGATTGACCAACGACTGGCGAAGATACGGCTGCGGCAGCAGGTGCAGCCATGGTTGCTGCGGTGTTCACCGCCGCCGCACTGGGCTGCGCCAGGACGGTCGGCATCGTCGAGGCCTGACTGGGAATTGTCTTGGATGGAAGAGCCGGCTCCATCTCGTTGATACCGGTCACGATGGTCGCAGCGGTCTGCTGTGGCGACGTCACCGAACCGCGCGAACCGCCGGGCACCGGCGCGGAGGCAAAATCGGAAATTGAATCTGACGGCGCGATTCCGGCAGCCGCTAGCGCTGCGACCAATTCCTTTTCCAGTTCGCCCGCGGTCGCTTGTCGTTCACTGCGATCTTTGGCGATTGAGCGCGCAACAGCATTACTGAATCCTTCAGGGACGGTGGCATCGAGTTGGTGCAACGATGGCGGCGTGTGGGTGGTGTGCTGACGGCGCAACTCAGGCAGCGAAAAGCCGCTGAACGGTCGCTGACCCGCAATCAATTCGTAAATCACGACGCCCAGGCTGTAGATGTCGGCGCGGCCATCGATTTCGTGATTGCCGTCCTCTGGCAAATCCCCCCATTGCTCAGGCGACATGTAGTAAGGCGTGCCCAGCATCTGTCCGGCAACCGTGAGATTGGTGCTGCCCGTTGGTTCCGAACCGGCAACTTCGCGCAACTTTGCGATGCCCAGATCGAGTAACTTCACGACCGGTTCGCCCCCCGTCGAGGGTTTTCCGATCATGATGTTCTCGGGTTTGAGATCGCGATGCACCACGCCCATCGCATGCGCGGCGTTGAGTACGCTCATCACCGGCGTCAGCACCGTGACCGCATCAGCCGGCGCAAACTTTCCGCGTTTCTTCAATTCCACGTCGAGCGTGTTGCCCTCGACGTATTCCATCACGAGGTAGATGGTGCCGTCTGAGGACGTGCGGAGATCGTAAACCGTAACCGCGTTGGGATGACGGAAGCGTCGCGCGGCCTGGCCTTCGCGCTGAAACCGGCGCAGCCATTCGGTGTTGCTGCGCATCTCTGGCGGGAGCACCTTGATGGCGACCCGATCGCCCAGCAGGATGTGGCGCGCTTTGTAAACAGCGCCCATGCCGCCCTTACCAAGCATCGCTTCGATCTGGTACTGGCCGTCAAGTGCTTTGCCGACGAGCGAACCGGAGTCCTCTTCCAGGACTTCGCCGTCCTTCGGGCAAAAACTTACGCTGTCGTCGTATTTTTCGTTACAGACTGAGCAGTATTTCATTGGGAGGATAGTTTACAACGAACCTCCAACTAATGTTTAGAGGCGGGCTACTGCCCGCCGGATGGATGGAAGCTGTCTCCACCAAAACAAAAGGCGGGCAGTAGCCCGCCTCCAAACCGAATCGATGTTTCCTTCAGTAAATTCGTTCCACGTACTCAGCCACCATGCGGTCGCTGCTGAATTGCGGCCCCAAAGTCCCGATCGAGCGCTTCATCATAGCAATCCAACGCCGCGGCAACCCTTCGGCATCTCGGTCGTAAAATCGCGGAATGATTTCTTCAGATAACACGCGATACATTGACTCAGCATCCTGCCGATCCATTTCAGCAGCACTCGTGTCGCTGAGGTCGCCAATCGCGAAGCCATTGTCGCTGTCGTAACCTTCCAGCCACCAGCCGTCAAGCACTGAGAAATTCAATCCACCATTGACCGCGACCTTCTGCCCGCTGGTCCCCGACGCTTCCTGCGGCCGCCGCGGCACGTTCATCCAGACATCGACACCCTGGACCATCTGCCGGGCAATCTCCTGGTCGTAGTCTTCGATGAAGGCGACCCGCTGGCGCACCGCTGGATCGCGCTGCCAATCGATCAACTCCTGAAGCACGCGCTTCGCACCTTGATCCTGTGGATGCGCTTTACCGGAAAATACAAACTGCACGGGCCGCGACGTGTCGTTGATGAGCTTCGCCAATAATTCGCGATCGCTCAGAATTAGATCCCAGCGCTTATAGCCGGCAACCCGACGGGCAAAGCCGATCGTGAGAATTTCGGGATCGAACATTGTCCGGGCAGCTTCGATGTGCTCTTCGCTATCGCCTCGCGCCAGCCGCGCATCGAACGAAACGTCGCGGACGTAAGCGACCAGACGCTGCTTCAAGAGCGAATGCGCCTCCCACAAATCATTGTCGGCGATTTGTTCGATGCCATATCGCCAGGCACCCGCGTCGCGCGCCCGTTCAATCCAATCTTTGCCAACGCATCGGGCAAACACTCGTCGCAGTGGCGGACCTACCCAGGTAGCCGGATGCACTCCGTTAGTGACCGAGGTGATGGGCACTTCATCAACAGTCGAGTCCGGCCACATCCGGTGCCAAAGCTCCCGCGACACTTCGCCGTGCTTGCGACTGACGCCGTTCGTCGAACGCGCCATGCGCAAGGCGAGCGGCGTTAGTCCAAAGGACTGGTTTGAGTCGCCGTTGATGCGCCCGAGGGTCAGAAATTCTTCGCGCGATAATCCCAGCGCTTTCTGCGGCCAGTCGCCGAAACCCTTCTCCACCAGCGAGGCGTCAAATTCATCATGGCCGGCGGCGACCGGTGTGTGCGTAGTGAAGACGCAACGCTCGCGGACACGCTTCATCGCTTCGGCGAAGGTCACGCCGTCGCTTACGATTAGCTGGCGCGCCAATTCAAGCGACAGAAACGCCGAGTGTCCTTCGTTTAGATGAAAGACGCCGGGTTCGATCTTCAATTTCTCAAGCAGCCGCACGCCGCCGATGCCCAACATCATTTCCTGCACCAGGCGTGTTTCGCGATCGCCACCATACAGGTGACCAGTGACCAGGCGATCGACTTCATTGTTCTCGGGAACGTTGGTATCAAGCAGGTAGAGCTGCACGCGTCCGATTGCCGCCCGCCAAACGCGCGCGCAAACGGTGCGGCCACGCATCACCACTTCAATCAAGAGTGGCTGGCCCTGCTCGTCATCGACGCTCTTGAGCGCCAGCTCGTCAACGTGATTCTCGCGGTACTCCTCTTCCTGCCAATCGTCACGACGCAGACGTTGACGGAAATATCCGAATCGATAAAACAATCCAATAGCGACCAGCGGCACATTCAAATCGCTGGCTGATTTCAAATGATCGCCCGCAAGGATCCCCAGTCCACCCGAATAAAGCGGCAACGAATTGTGCACGCCAAACTCGGCGCAGAAGTACGCGACCGGATTCTCCTTAGTTAAGTGCGACGGCAGCGCCAACTTCGGCCAGGGCTCGCCGTCGCTCATGTACGTCGTGAAACGCTGATCAATTTGCTGGACGCGTTCGACGAATAATGGATCGGTCGCAATCTGGGCGAGACGCAAATCAGAGACTTGCGTTAGCAAGCGACGCGGGTTCTGTTCGCACTGAGCCCAGAGGTTCGGATCCAGATCGCGAAAGATTTCAGACCCGTCGGGCCCCCAACTCCACCAATAGTTCCAGGATAATTTGCGGAGCGGCGCCAGGGTCGGTGGCAGTTCGCGTCCGGTAATAGCAGGTTCGGTTTTAATATCGGAGTTAATGTCAGGGGTCATTTATTAAATCGACTAACAGTGCAAATATAAAGCGGCTTACCGCCGCCCAAAAGAATTTGTGATTTTGCAGAAAGTAACGCGTCCCGTCAAACGCCGTCTCAGGAGCCCGAGCGTCAGGGAGGGCAACTTAACACAGCACTAACTGAAGCTGAAACTGGCACTCTCCACCTGCCCTCTCTGACGGTCGGGCTTCTGACACACTATTCGCTGAACTTTTGATTTGCGAGAAAAATCTCCGCATCCGCGGCTTGAAAAAATACCAGCCGCACTTCCTTCAACTGCAAATCATTCGTGAGAAACTTCTCAATCGTTTGTGAAGAAACTTGGGCGGCCTCTTCCCGCGGATAGCCATAGACGCCGGTGGCTATCGACGGGAATGCGACCGAAGTCACATTCTTCTCCACCGCCAGCGCCAACGCGTTGTAATAACAATTCGCCAGCAACTCAGCTTCGCGTCCGCTGTCTTCCCCGTAAATCGGGCCGACAGTATGAATCACGTAGAGCGCCTGCAAGTTTCCGCCCGTCGTGACGACTGCTTCACCTGTCGGCAGGCCCTGCGGGAAACGCGTCTGTCGAATCTCGCGACACGCCTCAAGAATCGCCGGTCCGCCCGCGCGATGAATTGCGCCGTCAACTCCGCCGCCGCCCAGCAAAGATGAATTCGCCGCGTTAACAATTGCTTCGACGTCCTGTTTGGTAATATCACCGACGACAACGGCTACCCGGCCATTAAGAAATTCAGTCGTGTTAGCTATATCCATCTGCGTTAAGCTGTCGGTGTGTCCTCGGCTCGAGCTTCGACGGTGATTTCATCAAACATGTCCTGGCGTCGCAGCGCTTCCGCTACGCCCTTGGCCTTGTGTTCTGTCAGAGGATGATCGGCATCGTCGCTGGCGATTTCAAATACGCGCTCGTCAAGCATGTAAACACCTAGTGATCCGAGCGTGACGCCCGGCGTCACCTGAATGTCGTCCATGTTGTGAATTTTGAAGTGGCCATGCTGTTCGACCCAGTCCTCGATGAAGGGATCGCGCAGCGCATGTTCGGCCTCGCCTTCCGTCAGGTAGGCGCCTTCCACGATTAGGCAGTATTCGCAGCCTTTCTTATCGGTCATTTTCGGAACAACGTTGGACAAAGGGCGGACGGAATATCCGCAGTGGTCAATGAAATGATTGCGGGGTTGTCAGCGATCATGACTGCAACCAGTGTCGGCAAGCGCCCTGGTTGGGATGGGCATAATTTACCACTGAGATTGGCGGCGCGCCAGACTTTTGTGTCAGAAGCCCGACCGTCAGGCAGGGCAACTCATGAAATGAGCCCTCTGCCGGATTATCCTGCGCTACCGCCAAACTCCGTTTTGGCGCTCGTCGGTGGAGAGCTGCCCTCCCTGACCGTCGGGCTTCGGAAACAAAAACGCCGCGGATGGGAGACCGCGGCGCTTTTCGGAAATTAACAATTGCACTACTTCAGGAGGCCGTGGCGTACACGCGATTCAACTCGCGCGTCAACCGGGTGAAATATGAATCGAAGGTGACGAAGCCGGTCGTCCCTTGAAAGAACGCCCTGCCACCGGTTTTGTCTGAAACGCGATTCAAAGAGCTTTGACCATAGCTGGCCGCGACGTAACTGCTGCTCGTCAACCCGACTGAGGGCGCATAGAACGAGAAGATGGACACGTTGCGTCGGTTCGCCTCAGTGATGGTGCGGTCGATGTCCAGCGTGTGGCCAGCGGCCGTGGAATCGAAACCACGCGACGTGTCGAGTCCATCGGAAATCAACAGCACCGCGTTGTGGCCGTTCCAACTGCGATCGAACTTCTTCAGAGCTTCGATTACTTCGACATACGGGTTGTAAGCTGAGGCCGAAGTGCTGGCCATCGGAATCCGCAGTGCTTTCGCTGCTTTGTCCAGATCATTTGTGAACGGCTGGCGCACCTGCAACGATCCCGCTGTGATATAGCCAATCATCACGCGCGAACCTGACGGCAAGGAACGAATGAACTGACGCGTAACACCGAGCTCGTTACCAACACGCGAAGTCAGATCATCCTGAATCAAAATCGCAATGTTCAACGGTTCGCGCACCCGCGCCGCGTCGCTGCTCTCAGCGCCGGTGTCCGCGAATGAAACTGCAACCGAAACGACTACTAAAAGTGAGGCAAACAAAAGTGAAGAAATCTTCTTAAACATGATCGTACCTACCCAGCGAATCTACTTCGCTTTTGGAAATTAGCGATTGTCTGGGTCGTCTTTGAGATGATTTGTGAGTAGCGCAAGTTGCCAACTTGCGTGGCTTACTTATGGAGTTGGCAAACGCCGCTCGCATCGCACGGGGGAGGCACGCCAAAGAGCGTATACCGCCGCGACGCCAGCCAGTGATAGAAGATCGGTCCCAACCTGGTGAATGGCCAGATCGACATGATTGGCGCCAGCCACTTCCACCGTGGCAGAACGCGAATGACTTCGATCCACGAATAGTAACCTTTGCACCATTTTCCGTCAGGTAATCGCGCGTGCATCTCTTCGGTCATCTGCTCGCGCGTGTGAGGTGCAGCGCGCTGAAGAATTTCGGGATCGTTGTAATCCAGCCATTCCAACCGATGATCGCGATCAAGCGGCTCGACATGCGCGCGCATCCAGCGACAAAGATTGCAGTGGCCGTCAGTGTAGACTTCAATTTTGTTTGGGTGTGCTAGCGCCATTTTTTCAATCGCGGCCAGATCCCGGCCAACGTACCAAACTTTGCCCCGCGACAGAGGAAAACCGGAATGTGGCGTTCCAGAGCATATGGATTGTCGGACACGCCGATTAACTCAACCTGTTCGTATAGCTTATCAAGAACTTCTTTCCGATCATCCAGAACAATCATACAACTGCCGGAATAACCGCGCGGCCCCCACAAGAAATACGTTTGATGACCGCTGAGAGCTTTAGGTAAACCGTAACGCGGACCGAAAAAGTCGATTGCCCCAGCCTGGCCATAGTTTTGGGCAAAGATTCCGCAATCACTCCGCTGCTCGTACGGAACGCGCGCCCAGGCCTGCGCCGTCATGGCGGTCAGCTCTTCCCAGCCAAACTGGTCGGCATAATGCTGCGGCAACGCCGCGCTTTCGTGACTATGTTCGCTGCGCGGCACTTTGAAGGGCAAGGCGTTCAGATAAGAGATAAAACGATCCACTCGGAAAACCGGAATCACGATTGGCGCCAGCCATGCTCCACCAACGAGCAGGACGATGATTAACGCCGGCTTCAGCCACACCTGTCTCGTTCGCTCAATTGCTGCTTCAAACATTACCGCGCCGGCGGCAATTAACACTGGATAAATCGGGGCGAGATAATAATTCTTGCCCTTCAGCGCCACGAAGACGGCGAACGAAACCAGATAGGCGCAGCCGAACAGTTTGAAAATTCTGAAGCGGCGCGCGACCAGCAGTCCGATTAACCCAGAAAGCCAGACAGGCGCCGTCAGCGGATGCAGCAGCAATATCTGCTGTAGAAAAAAGGCCGCCGGCGAAAGTGCTACATCGCGCCCCGATGCTTTGATGTTGCGCATCAGCTCAAGAAAGGGCCAGTGGTTGCGAATGTTCCAAATTACATTCGGAAGGAAGATCAAGAATGCCAGTACGCCTCCCACCAAAAACCATCTATTAATGAGCATCCGGCGGTGCGGTGTTAATAATAGTCCTATGACAATTGCGAATCCGAAGATCGCGATCGAATACTTTTCTTCGAGACCCAAACCGGCGACAACTCCAAATCCAATCCAGTAACGCGGATTATGCTTGATCGCCAGGATCGCGAAATATACGCAACCCATCCATAACAGAGGCTCAAGCGAGTTAGTCACCAGGAGGCTGCCGTCCGACAAATAAGTCGGAGCAATTAGAATCGCAATCGCAGACAGCATCAGAGCAAAGCGCCGCCCTCCGAATTCGCGTGCGATCATCCCCGTCAGCACGATGACCGCAGAGATCGCCAGCGCCGGCAGGAACCTGATGCTACGTAGTGATTCTCCAAGGACTTCGCGGCTGACGCGCACCAGAAACGGGAGTAGCGGCGGCTGGTCGACATAACCCCAGGCCAGATGATCGCCGCAGGCGAGATAATCGAATTCGTCGCGAAAGTAATCGTAGCGATTGTTGAAGAAACAATGCAGGACGAGCTTACCGGCAGCTATTATAGTCACGACGGCCAGGCCACTGGACAAATACGTCCTCGTCGCGCGATTCGATTTAATCGTCGATATCGAGATATTCATCTACCCGCTGCGGCCCGCACGATACAGGACAAGCCCGAGCGCGGCAAACACAAGCCGAAAACAATGCCGGAGATTTTTTGGGAACAAACCCTGACGGTACTTGTCTAACATCTTCCCTTGACAATCTAGGGAAGGAGCTGTAGGTTCAGCAGCCGGCACAATCGAGGAACACGGCAAACGATGGCAAAGGCACGCACCGACTTAATGCAAGGCACCCTGGAGCTTTTGATTCTCAAGACGCTCTCGCGCGGAACCATGCACGGATATGGGATTGCCGAACACATCCACCAAACCGTCGACGAGGTGATCAGGATCGAGGATGGCTCATTGTATCCGGCGCTCTATCGCATGGAAGAGCGCGGTTGGGTGCAGTCGGAATGGGGCGTATCAGAAAATAATCGGCGGGCAAGGTTCTACAAATTGACCCGGGCCGGCCGGAAGCAACTCGATGGTGAACAGGCGAACTGGCAGCGAATCTCGCAGGCGATTACCAGAATTCTCCAAACCGCTTGAAGTGAGCACGCTTACAGACAGAAGGTGACCGCGTGAAAGACATACTCAGACATTTCGATCCAGGAAAGGTCCGGCGGGATATCGATGAAGAACTGCAACTGCACATCGACATGCTGACTGAGCAACACCTGCTACGAGACGTGCCTTTCGCAGATGCCAGAGACGCGGCCCTGAGACATTTCGGCGACGTCGAATCAATTACGAATCAGTGCGCGCGAATCAAACAAAGAAGCAGCCCGCTCAGCCGCGCCATGAAAACATTTCTCATCCTGCTGCTCATCGCGGGCGTGTTCATCAGAATATTTGCGCCCGAGTATCATCTGACGCGCGTCGGAGATATTTTGATAGCGGTCGGCATCCTCGGACGTTTGTGGCTTTATGTGCGCGGACTGACTCCATCGACATTTTTTTCAAAGTCTGAGAATTCATCGCCCTTGATGTTGATCGACAATGCGCCAACATCAATTGCCGCCTATGATCAGAAATGGCGCACGCCCGTTGAGCGGGTGATCTGCGACAGGTAACAGGTCGAACAAGGCTAATCAAACGGACTGATTGTTCTTCAAAGCTTCATGGGTCTTGAAGACTTGCAGACAAGTGTGTGCGGGCAATCAAACGGGTCGGCAGAGCATGCTGAGAATAGACGGTCTAACCAAAACCTATCCAGGTGGAGTCCGGGCCCTCAACGGCGTCGGCCTTGAAATCAATCCCGGCGTGTTCGGGTTGCTCGGGCCCAACGGCTCGGGCAAAACCACGCTGATGAAAATCCTGGCGACGTTGCTGGAACCTGATTCAGGCCTGGCCGAGATGAACGGCATCAACCTGATCAATGATCCGCACGCGACGCGCAAGCTGCTCGGCTATTTGCCGCAGGAGTTCGGACTCTATCCCACGCTTACGGCTGAACAAACGCTTCATTACTTTGCGAAGCTGAAAGGTGTCCATCGTAAGCAGGAGCGCGCGGCGCTGGTGGACGCTCTCTTTGAACGAGTGAATCTCGCCGACGTGCGCCGCCAGCGAGTCGGAGGGTTTTCGGGTGGCATGCGGCAGCGTCTGGGGATCGCCCAGGCGCTAATCGGAAATCCGCAGTTGCTGATCGTCGATGAGCCTACCGCTGGACTCGATCCGGAAGAGCGCGTGCGTTTTCATAATCTCCTCGCCGAAGCAGCCGGCGAAGAGACCGTGGTAATGCTTTCGACTCACATAGTTTCGGATGTCTCGAGTCTCTGCAGTCACATGGCGATCATCAGGAAGGGCGAAATCCTGGCATCTAGCACGCCGTGGCAAGCAGTTAGCGAGTTGGAAGGGTCAGTCTGGGAAGCCAATGTCCCGCGCGAACAAGTCGCGGATGTAAAGGCCCGCTGCCGGGTCCTCTCGTCACAGATGGTCGGGGGGCTGGTGCGCTTGAGAGTGATTTCAACCAAAGGGCGTCCGGGCGAAGAATTTAATCCTGCTCCCGCGGTTCTTGAAGACTATTACTTCAATCTGGTGAATCAGCAATGACCGTGTCAGAAGCCCGACCGTTAGGCAGGGCCTCTCTGAACACCGGGCACTCGATTGCCAGAGTAGCCCTCCCTGACGGTCGGGCTGACACGTCAACATGATCAATCCTTTCCGGACTCATTTTGCCGCAATCTTCCAGAACGAGGTGCGGCTCAATTCGAGGCGGGTCGCTCCTTACGTGTTGATGTTGTTTTCTGTTTTCAATGCCGTCCTGTGGTCTGTAGGACTGGGCGCCACCTACTATGGCAAGGAAGTGCTCGCGAAATATGGGAGACTTTGGGCCACAAACAGCGATTACTACATCACGCATAATTTTGGCGGCTACGCACTCGGCATATTTGGACTGCCAATCTTTGCCGCTGTAATCATGGCTGAGCCCGTGAGACGAGATTTCCGCCTGGAAATCGATGCCCTCATTTTTTCAAAGCCTGTCAGCAGAGCTCACTACTTGCTCGGGAAATTCTTTGGCAGCTTCTTCGTGCTCGTTTGTTGCCAGGCATCTTTCGCGGCGACGCTTGTTTTGATTCAGGTCTTTCATCCTTCACAGACGGTTGTGCTCCCGTTCCGGCTGCTCCCCTATTTCAAACATTTCATCATGATCGTGGTTATCACCTACCTCCTGTTTGCCGCGATCTACTTTACTGTCGGGACCTTAACGCGCAGCCCGAAGATCGTTTATGTGTTGGCAATTGCTTTTTACCCGCTCATGGCGTTCTACGGGATCTTCTTCTTGAAAAATCTACCGCGGCGATGGGGAGTGCTTCTTAGTCCTTTAATGACGAGGGAAGTGGAAATTCGAACGTGGGGGCAGAGTCCGGAATGGGTGGATCAGCTGGTACTCAGCTATACGCCAATGATGTTCGCAAATCGCGCCCTGGTGATTATCGCGGCCGCCGTTTGTCTGACGATTGTTTGTCGACGGTTCAGAATAGCCGAACCACACGCCAGGCCGGCAAACTCTTCATGGCTGAATCTGTCGACCGCCAGCGAAGTTTTTTACGTCGATCCACCAATCCTCGAAATGACACCGGGTCAAACTGCGAGCGATGCAGGATTTGTTCGGGTCGAAAAGGCAGAGGCGAAAGCGACTGCAGTTCCGAGCGTTATCAGCGCTAACGCAGGCCTATGGGCGAATCTTGCAAAATTGGCGGCTGCCCTCGGTGTTGAGGTGCGATTGCTTCTTTCCGAGCGCAGCCTGATCGTGATTATGCCGCTGGCTATCTTCCTCTCCATTCTGGAAGTGGCCTTCTATAGCATTCCGCCTGCAGTTTCTCATTCGGGCGCTTACGCAACCAACACCGCAAAGTTGTTATTGCTATTCCTGGTCGGGATAACTGTCTTCTACACGGGCGAGGCAATTCATCGCGATCGCGAAGCGCGGATTGAACCCGTTCTTTGGACCACGCCGCCTCCGAACAGTGTGTGGCTCCTTTCAAAGTTTTTCACCACGGTCCTGCTGACTTCTTCTTTGATCACACTCGTCGGTCTTTTGGCCTGCTTGATCCAGCTGTTCAGAGGGCAGACGCCGGTTGAAATCTCCGCCTACGTCATCACCTATGGGGTGGTTCTTCTGCCGACAATCGTTTTCATTACGGCTGCGTCGATCGGGCTCAACATTTTGCTGCGCGAAAAATACTTCGCCTACGCGGTAAGCATTGGGATCGCGGCCGGACTTCTTTACCTCTATAACTTGGGCCATAACCACTGGCTTTACAATCCCGCGCTTTATCAACTTTGGACTTATTCTGACCTGACCGGACCGGGAAGCAGTCGAATCCTGAGGCAGAGAGTTTTTTGGCTGGCTGTTTCCTGTTTTTGTCTGGCCGTCGCGCATCTTGGTTACCGGCGCAAGTCCACCAAAGGTTTCATAATCAACGGCCGGCTCAGCAGCAGGAGTTGGGCGCTGATGGGGATGATCATTTCGCTGCTGGTGGCGGTCGCCACCGGTTCAATGATCAAATAGCGATAAGAAGACAGCCTAATAAATTCATGGGAAACCCTTTGCATACGCCGTTCGTCGCTGTCTTTCAGAACGAGGTCCGACTTAATAGTAAGCGCATTGCGCCTTATGCCTTGACGATTCTGTTCATCGCCAATGCCGTGTTGTGGTGGATTCAGCCGGCCATCAGATTTGGCTGGGCTACAAACAGCGACTGGTACATTGTCAGGAACCTGCTGGCCTTCTCTTTCCTGTTGGGACTCCCAATCTTCAACGCAGTCATTATGGGAGACCCGGTGATTAGGGACTTCCGCCTGGGTGTCGATCCACTCATCTTTTCCAAGCCGGTTAGTCGCGCCCAGTACCTGCTGGGAAAATTCTTTGGCAACTTCTTTGTGCTCGTGTGCTGTCAGGCGGCGTTCCCGGTTACCCAGCTTTTGCTGCAGGCATTCCCCATCTCAAAGATGATTGTCCTGCCGGTTCGAGTGTTCCCTTATTTCAAACATTTCCTTTTTTTCCTGGTCATCACCCATCTGTTTCTGGCGGCGGTCTACTTCACCGTCGGGACCCTTACGCGCAACAGTAAAATCGTTTACGGATTGGCCGTCTGCTTTTATCCGATTTTTATCGCATATGGACTTTTTGTCCTGAGGCGCCTGCCGCCCGATTGGCAACTCAGGCTTGATCCGATGCTGCTCAGGGCAAGTCTGCGAGGTAACGGATTTCTGCACACGGCAGAGTTTCTCAATCAGTATGTCGTCGTTTACACACCGGGCATGATTGCCAACCGCGTGGCGATGATTGTTCTGGCAGCAATTTGCCTGCTGATCCTTTACTTTCGGTTTTCAATAGTTGAGCGGACTTCGAACCGCGCATTCTCGGTACTCGATCTGGCGACGCCAGCCGAAACTATTCATCTCGATCCGGAAACTGCGGCAAATGCCCACACCTTCGCTTCTGAACCAGTTGTTTCTGCGGTGCACCGGATGCAAAACATTCCGCTGCCCAAAGTTGCCAGGGCTAATGAAGGCATAGTCGCAAATCTCAGAAAGCTAGGGGCGGCAACTGCGCTTGAGTTGCTTTTGCTTCGCGCCGAAAAGAGTTTGTTGGTTCTGATACCGCTGGGCGTGCTGATTTCATTCCTGTCACTTCCCTTTTCGACAGGCGCTGCCGAAGCTTCGCCGTCTGCAGGTTTTGCCGCCAGTTCCGCCCAGGGCACCCTGATATTTTTGCTGGGCGTGATCGTCTTTTATGCCGGCGAAGCGATGCATCGCGATCGGGAAGTGAAAGTTGAACCGGGGTTGTGGAGTACTCCGGCGCCCGGCTCTATCTTCCTGGTGTCGAAGTTCCTGGCGACCGTTTTGTTGGCCATGGGCTTGCTGCTTTTGATTGGTCTTACGGCAATACTCACCCAGTTCTTACGAAGTCAACTGCCGATTGATCTCGGCGCCTACGTGCTCACGTACGGAGTGATTGTGATTCCCAGCCTGATCTTCATCGGGACCGTCAGTGTGGCGCTGAATGTTTTGTTACGAGAAAAGTATCTGACTTATATAGTCATCATCGCCGTCAGCTCGGGGCTCTTTTATCTCTACACGCAGGGACATAACCATTGGCTCTACAATCCCACGATGTATCAGCTTTGGAGTTTTGCGGATCTGATGAACGCGGCGACGCGGCGAACGATTGTCACGTGGCGAGCTTACGTTATTGCAGTGGCGGCCGTTTGCCTGATTGTTGCCCGTCTCCGTTTCCAGCGAAGCTAAAAGCCGATCGCTTCTTCATTCTGCAGTTGCAAAACAAGAATTGAATAAGACTTGATTACGCTGACATTCTGGCCGACACTTGCGTCACGATCGCGAGCAACCGTCGAATTACGTATGAAAACTCTTTTGCCCATCGGCCTGATATTGGCGGCGGCGCTGTGCTCCGACACGACGAGTTCCCGAGAGAAAAGGCCGGCGACGCAATCAACTCCGGACGAAATCGCCAAACTCATCAGCGACTGTGGCCTACAGACTACCGTGATGGCCAATCGTCTTTTCAATTATTCCTTCCACCAAACCGCCACCGACGAGGTGCTCGACAAGACGGGGCGCGTCAAGAGTACGGAGTCCAAAGTCTACGAGGTCTATCCGACTGCGATCGGCCGGCGCGTCAGACTCATCTATGTACAGGTTGCGGAAAATGGCACGCCGCTAAGCGCGGATAAGATCGAACAGCAACGGCAGCACGCCGCCAAAGAGACTGAAGAATTAGAAAAGCTGGCCAGCAAACCGCCGACCACAACCGGCGCTTACAAGTCCTCCTGGTGGTCTTACGGAGTCAAAGTCGAAAAGCGTAGCGGGTTTTCGCGAACATATTGGTACTTGCGGCCCACAGACTTCCTGCTATCGAGTGAGTTCTTCGCGCCGCGCATGATTGAGCTTGGGGGCCGGGAAACTATCGTGCTGAATTTTCGGCTCAAGCCCGGTTATATCTTTGACAAAACAAACGTCGCGTATTCCGTGGGAATTGAGGATTACGGCAAGGCCCTAGCGCAACTCGGTGGACGAATTTGGATTGATGCCGCTGACAAAGTGATTGCGCGATTGGAGGCCTCGCCTGCACGCGAAGTTGCAAAACTGGAAACCTCAAATACGCCCGAGGCAAACGTCGCGTTGATTTACCGGTCGAAGCGACTGGAGAATGGCACCTGGGTGGCGATTGAAGCTCGATACAATTCGTATGGCCGGGAAGACGTGTTTTGGAAGACTTCTACGAAGCGGTCGCTAATCTATGCCGATTTCAAAGTCTTTAAGACAACCGCCGACGTGGAAAAGACCGAGCCCGCCGCCTCGCCAACCCCGTAGCCACGCGCTGATGCGTTCGGCAATTCGCTCAATAATCGTCCGCTTGCGTTCGCCTCTGGCTGTCGGATAAATTAACGCTCAATCCGCCGAATCAATCCTGCTTTTTCATTCGCAGTGAAAGCGAGGATGTCTCGCGGGAACTCGATCTCTGAAAGGACTCATTCACCTTTATGAAAGTCTATGATACCGAACGCATTCGCAACCTTGCGGTCATTGGACACGGCGACGCAGGGAAGACGCAACTGATAAGTTCGCTTCTCTACGTCGCAGGCGCCACGCCCCGCTGGGGCAAAGTCGATGAAGGCACGACAACAACCGACCACGACGAAGATTCAATCGCCCGCAAGATCACCCTCAATACCGCGCTCGCCCACCTCGAACACAAAGACACTAAAGTTAATTTGATCGACACGCCCGGATATGCCGCGTTCGTGTCGCACGCGCGGCCCGCGGCCCGCGTCGCTGATTGCGGCATCGTGGTGGTCGATGGCGTCAAGGGTGTCGAGGTGCAAACAGAAAAGGTTTGGAATTATGCGAATGAGTTCATGTTGCCGCGCATGATGGTGGTGACGAAATTAGACAAAGAGCATTCAGAGATGGGTATCGCGCTCGACAGCGCGCACAATGTCTTCAAACGAGCGATCGTTCCTTTCACTTTGCCGATCGGCAAAGAACACAACTTCAAAGGCGTCGTCGACGTCGTACACATGAAGGCTTATGAGTTTGATCCCGAAAAAGGCAAAGCCAAAGAGATTGATATTCCCGCCGAGGGTCGCGACGTCGTGGACAAAACGCGCGAACGAATCATCGAGCTGGTCGCCGAATCGGACGACGCGCTGCTGGAGAAATACTTTGAGCAAGGCACCCTGGAAGATTCGGATGTACTGCCGAACATCACCAACGCGATTGCGCAGAGCAAGCTTTGTCCTGTCTACGCGGTTTCGACGACGAATCTTGTCGGTCTGGCAGTTCTGCTTGATCACATCGTCGAGTTTGCTCCCGATCCCGCGCATCACGAAGCCGAGCACGGCAAGAACGACAGAGGCGAGGAGGAAACACGGAAATACTCAAACAGCGAATCGTTTTCCGCTTACTGCTTCCGCACCATCGCCGATCCGTTTGCCGGCCGCATCAACGTTTTCAAGGTCATTAGTGGCAAAGTCGGCACCGACGCCACGGTTTACAACTCGTCGCGCAGCGCCGCGGAACGCCTGGGCGCGCTCCACACTATTCAGGGTAAGCAGCTGGACAAGGTTCCGGAAGCCAATGCCGGTGACATCATCGCCTGTGTGAAGTTGAAGGAAACGCAGACCGGCGACACCATGTGCGATAAAGCGCATCAGATCATTTACGATCCGGTTCAGTACCCGGAAGCGGCGATTGCGTTTGCCATCGAACCCAAATCGCGCCAGGACGAAGAAAAGATCAGCGTGGCGATTCACAAGATCCTGGAAGAAGATCCCGCGCTCTCATTCACTCGCGATCCGCAGACCAAGGAATTCCTGTTGGCCGGTTCCGGCCAGGTCCACGTCGAAACGATCGTCGACAAACTGAAGAAGCGTTACGGCGTCGAAGTAATGCTGCATCCGCCCAAGGTTCCTTACAAAGAAACGATCACCTTGCGCGCCGAAGTCCAGGGACGGCACAAGAAACAGACGGGCGGACGCGGCCAGTTCGGGGATTGCAAGTGCGTCTTTGAACCGCTCCCGCGCGGCGGAGGCTTCCTATTTGAAGACAAAATTTTCGGCGGCTCGGTGCCGCAACAGTTCCGGCCGGCAATTGAAAAAGGAATTATCGAAGCGGCCGCTAGTGGGGCGATTGCCGGCTATCCCCTGGTTGATTTCAAGGTGCAGTTGATCGACGGGTCGTATCACAACGTCGATTCCGACGAGCACAGTTTCCGCGCCGCGGGCCGCAAGGCTTTTCGTAACGCGATGGAAAAAGTGAAGCCGACGCTGCTCGAACCGATCATGGACGTCGAAATCGACGCACCCCAGGAATGCAGCGGCGACATCATGGGTGACCTCAACTCGCGCCGGGGCCGCGTGCAGGGCATGGACACGCGCGGCAAGAACCAGGTCGTAAAGGCGCAAGTCCCGATGGCCGAGATGCTCAATTATCAGTCGACGTTGAATTCGATCACCGCGGCCCGTGGATCGTTCCACATGCAGTTCTCGCATTACGATCCAGTTCCAGGCCAACTCGCGCAGAAAATTGTGCAGCAGGCGAGGGATGAAGGACGGATTCGCGGCGAAGAAGAAGACTAAGCAGAATAATCCGCAGATTTCGCAGATTACACAGATTGAGCAAAGAGGGATGGCAAGTAATTGCCGTCCCTTTTTTTTGGTGTTTCGCTTCCTAATCTGCGGAATCTGCGGATAATTCCTGTCATATAACCCTGCGCCGTCAACGCACTAATCCACCAAACGGATTGAGAGCGACGTTCGGGCTCAACCGCAATAATCATTTTAAGGAGAATGAACGTGAACAAGTATTGGAGAAAGTTTGGGCTCTCAACCGTTGCCACTGCGGTATTGTTGGTTGCGACCGTCGTCGTTTGGTCGCAGCAGCCGCGGGGGCCACGACCGGGTCAGGGTGGTTTCCCGGGGGGGCCTCCGCCGGAGGGGTTTCAAGGTGGTCCTCCGCCAGGACCTGGCCGCCGGGGACCGGGAGGTCCGGGCGAGCCTGGAGGTCCTCGCAGGTTTGCACCATTCGGTCCTTTTGGTCATGAGCTCAACCTGACGGACGATCAGCGGACACAGATCCAGAAGATTCAACAGAGCTTTGAGCAAGGTAACCAGGCTTTGCGCGAGCAGATGCACACCGTGGTTGAAGGCCAGGGCAATCCGATGAGCGGCGAATTCAACGAGGCCACGGTGCGGGCGGCTGCCGAAGCGCGTGCGAAGATTCAGGTCGAAATGGAAGTCTCGCATGCGCGGATGATGTCGCAGATGTTCGGAGTGCTGACTCCGGAGCAGCGGGCGCAGTTGGCGGCGCATCGCGAGCAGATGAGACAGCAGGGTCCGCCCCCGCCGCCCCCGCAACCGCCCGGTGATCAGCCGTTTTAGTATCAACATCAAGGGATGATAAGAGGCAATCGTCCCGCGATCGGCTCAACGAGCAGCGCGCATGCCCGATGATGCGCTCTCTCGTTGAGCCGTTTTTCTGTCTCATTCAGACATCGATTGCACGTCCCGCCATCCCAGACACTAGTCGCCGCAGACGATCCATCAAAAGGACTCAAATCTACCGAAAAACTGAAGCCAAATCCCGATTACTGTAACCATTTCGGGACGTTCCTCGTCTTAACTTCCGAGGCAGCTTTCCGCCATCTGTTCAATAACTTAAGGGAAAACGTGAGAATGAAGAGTGTTGTTTTGATTTTGTTACTTTGCGCCGCGACTGCGTTTGCGCAATCAGGGACGGGCAGCTTGAAGGGCCGCGTGTCTGATGAAACTGGCGGATTGATCATCGGGGCTACGGTCACAGCGACGGATGCTGCCGGCAAAACGAAAACCGCGACCACCAATAACGACGGAGTCTTCAACCTGATTGGCCTGGCGCCAGGAAAGTACACGGTGCAGGTCATATCGGAAGGGTTCGCAACCTTTGAAAACACTGAGGTCGAAGTCGCGGCAGGACGATCTGCGACGACACTCGATGTCACGCTGAAGATCACCATCGAGCAGAAGGTGACCGTGAATGCTGAGGCAACCGGAGTTAATACCGATCCGGAAAACAACGTCGGCGCGCTCGTTTTGAGAGGTACTGATCTGGAATCTTTGCCGGACGATCCGGACGACCTGGCCGCAGCATTACAGGCGCTGGCTGGGCCGGCAGCGGGGCCGAATGGCGGCCAGATTTATATCGATGGGTTCAGCGGCGGGCGCCTGCCGCCTCTTGCTTCTATTCGCGAGATTCGCATCAACGCCAATCCATTCTCTGCGGAATATGATCGGCCCGGCATGGGCCGAGTCGAGATTCTGACCAAACCAGGCAGCGACCGTTACCGCGGTCAGGTTTCCTTCAACTTCAACAACCAGGCGTTGAATTCACGCAATCCGTTTGCGCCAACGCGCGCGCCGTACCTGTCGCGCAACTTCAGCGGAAATTACGGCGGCCCTATCCAGGCCAAGAAGTCTTCCTTCTTTATTGATTTTGAGAAACGCGACGTCAACAACCAGGCAGTAATTAACGCGACGGTCCTGGACCCGAACTTCAACATTGTTTCGTTTGCCGATACTTATCCGCTGCCGTCCCGTCGCTGGAGCTTTAGTCCGCGCATCGATTATGCCTTGAGTTCAAAACATACGCTGGTGGGTCGTTACGAATATGAGCATTCGACCGGCACCGCGGGCGTCGGAGGTTATTCGCTCGACACGCGCGCCTACAACACTTTCAGCACGCAACAAACTTTTCGCTTAACTGAAACGGCTATTCTCAATAAAACGACGGTCAATGAGACCCGTTTCCAATTCAATCACGAAACGCGCGGCGATACGGCCGATAATTCGATTCCCACGGTTAACGTCCAGGAAGCTTTCACCGGCGGCGGTTCGCAAATTGGCAAAGCAGCGAACAAACAGAATCGGATCGAGCTGACGAATATCACCTCGATGGCGATGGGCATGCACTCGATCAAATTCGGCGCTCGCATGCGCACGGTCGGCATCAATGATTTTTCGCCGAACAACTTCGGCGGCAGCTGGACATTTTCGGGCACGCGAACGCTTTCAAATCCGCAGGGATTGACCAGTATTGAGGCTTATCAGATTACCGAACAGGGTGTCGCCAACGGGTTGACTGGCGCGCAGATTCGCCTGCTGGGCGGAGGCGCGACGCAGTTTTCGATTAATACCGGCAATCCGAAGGCAGACGTCAGCCAGTTCGACTTCGGCGGCTTCGCGCAGGACGATTGGAGATATCGATCCAATTTGACGCTGAGTTACGGTGTGCGCTACGAAAACCAGAATAACATCAGCAGCAATTTGAATTTTGCGCCGCGGGTTGGCCTGGCCTGGGCGCCCGGCGCGGCGCCGCAACACACAACCATTCGCGCCGGCTTCGGGCTTTTTTATGATCGCGTGGGTGAAAACCTGACTCTGAATACGATTCGCTTCGACGGCACTCGTCAACAACAGTACAACGTGACCAATCTCGCGATCCTGAACACTTATCCGGTGCTCCCGAGTATCAGCGAGTTAGAAGCATTCAAAACGCCGGTCACGATTTACTCGATGTCGGATGACATCCGCGCGCCATATTCGATTCAGGGAATTGTTAGCGTCGAACATGCTCTGCCGCACAACCTCAGAACGAGCGCTACCTTCAGTCACACGCGCACGCTGCATATGTTGCGCGCGCGAGCAATCAACGCGCCTCTGCCGGGCACTTTCATTCCGAACATTCCCGGCAGTGGCACGCGTCCTCTGGGGACGAACAATTTTTACGAATACGATACGACCGGCGTGTTCAATCAGAACATGCTGATAGTCACCTTCGGCGGATTGATCAGTCGCAAAATCACTTTCAATGCGAACTACACATTCGGGAAAGCGATGAGCGACACCGACGGCGCCGGCAGCTTCGCATCGAATCCTTATGACTTCAGCAATGAATATGGTCGCACCGGCGGCGACGTGCGACATCGGTTTACCATCAATGGAAATTTCCGGGCGCCGTGGGGAATTAGCTTTAGCCCGTTTGTGATTTACAGCTCCGGAACACCCTTCAACATCACTATTGGCCGCGATATTAACGGCGATCTGCTGTTCACCGATCGTCCGGCAGTGGCGACCGACCTGACGCGTTCCAGCGTCGTTTTCACCAAGTACGGTAATTTCGATACCAGTCCGCTGGCGGGAGCGACCATCATTCCCCGGAACTATGCGCAAGGTCCCGGATCGCTGATCGCGAATGTGCGACTCAGCAAGAGCATCGGCTTCGGCGGCGAGCGTCGCAATACCGCGCAAAACGCCAACGGGCGCGGCCAGCAGAATGGCGCTCAAAACCAGGGCGGTCGTGAGGGCCAGCGTGGCGGTGCTGCAGGCGGCGCTGGCGGTCGCGGCGGCATCCCTGGTGGCGGCGGTGGTGGCTTTCCGCGTGGTGGTGGAGGCGGCGGCGGCGGTCGCGGCGGTGGTGGTGGAGGCGGCGGCTTTGGCGGCGGCGGTTTTGGCGGCGCTGGTGAGGCAAAACGCTACAACCTGACCTTCAGCGTCAACTTCCAGAACGTGCTGAACCACGTTAATTTCAACCGGCCTGTAGGCAATCTGAGCTCTTCCAATTTTGGCATTTCAACCAGCAGTGCCGGCGGTTTTGGCGGCTTTGGCGGCCGCGGCGGTGGCGGTTCGGCCCCTT
>JBIOZK010000061.1:0-24370 GCA_044870975.1 Pyrinomonadaceae bacterium | reverse complement strand
GCCATTGGAAAATTTCGCTTTAAAAAACCAGTTGCATTTCGAGTTATCGGTTGCCTTGTCCCAGACCATCTCTTCGGTAGCGCCTGCGGCAATCCCATCGCCGATGTCAAAATCGCCCCACTCCTTCGAACCTTCCTCACGAACCTGAATGGCGGTGATTTTTGTTCTGGTGTTGTTGTGAATCTTGAACTTGTAGTCAACGGTCGATTTCGCCGAAATATAGGTGGCGCTCATCATGACTAACGCGAGGCCGAGCATCAAAGCTCTCCCGAGACTGTTGTTAAAACGCATTTCAATTTCTCTCCAAGTGTGGATTTATGTCCCCGGGACTTCTTTGGGGAGCGCCAGGGCTGTCGATTCAAAAGCATTTTCGACCGGCAGATGATAAAGCTTGGCACAGGCTTTAGCAACAGCCAGGTCACGTTTTCCTAACCTTCACTTTACGAAATAATTCATCGGTCCTAGCCGGTTGGGCAATCGGACCATCCGGGGTTTACGATGACCATAAAGTAAATCGCGACGGCACTTTACGAGGCAGCAAGGTGGGCCAGACATCGATCATCGTCATCGGGGCCGGCGCAGCTGGGTTGGCAGCAGCGCGCGATCTCAGTCGGGCCGGCTGTGAAGTAGTCGTGCTCGAGGCGCGTGAACGTATTGGCGGACGAGTTTTCACCCATGTCGATCCGCACTTCCCCGTACCCATTGAACTCGGCGCGGAGTTTGTGCACGGCAGATCACCCGCTCTCCTTCGATTCGCCGACGCTGCGAATTTGAAACTGTACAAGGTCAGCGAGCGCCACTGGTACTTCGATGAAGGAAAGATCGCCCGGTCGCACAACTTCTGGCAGAAGATTGAACGGCTGACCGGCCGAATGAAATCCGCCAAGTCCGATCAATCGCTGCGCACATTTCTGAATAGCCTGCCGCATAACCATGAGACGCAGCGAGCGCAGGAGATGTTGACGCGATATCTCGAGGGCTTCCATGCTGCGGACGTTGAGCGGGCCGGCATTCGTGGTTTGGTCGCCGCCAGCGAAGCCGCTGATTCGATTGAAGGAGACAGTGCTTTCCGATTTGAACGTGGCTATCACATATTGATGGAGGCATTGAAACAAGAGGCTGAAAGTTACGGCACGCTTTTCCGACTTAAGGCGGTGGTCAAAGAAATCGACTGGTCAAGTAACTCGGTTACCGTACGATGCGAATCCGACGGCTTCCATGACTCAATCACAGAGTTCTCGGCGTCAGCCGTGATTGTGACAGTCCCGCTCAGGCTCCTGCAGAGCGATCCCGGCAGCGGAGGTATTCGCTTCATTCCTGACTTGCCGGTGTCAAAGCACGCTGCGATTAACGGGCTGGCCATGGGGAACGTGCTAAAGATCAATCTGCGGTTTCGCGAACGGTTCTGGGAACAGGTCACTTTGTGGGATGAAAAGGCCGATGCAATCAGCTTCGATGATGCGGCCTTTTTTCATTATCCCGACGCAGCGGTGCCAACGTGGTGGACACAGATGCCTGTGCGCGCGCCCCTGCTGGTTGGTTGGAGCGGAGGACCTCGGGCAGATCACCTGCGGATCGCCAGCGGGGGCCAGCAAGGAATTGTCGCTCAGGCAATCACGTCGCTCGCGCAGATCTTCAACATTGCCGCAGATGAAATCCGGATGCAGCTCGAAGCGGCGTACCTTCACGACTGGCACGATGATCCATTCACCCGCGGCGCCTACGCCTACGTGCCGGTGAACGGGCTCGAAGCTCAAAGAGTGTTGGCGTTGCCGGTCGACAATCGTCTGTTTTTTGCCGGTGAAGCAACCAGCCTGGGACACAACGGTACGGTTCACGGCGCAATTCAGAGTGGACAGCGCGCCGCCGCGGAGGTGCTTCAGCTCTAGCGCTTGGTCCAAATCGCCGAGTACCGCCACAGCAAATGCTTGCGAACCATTACGCCGGGAAACAAAGACCCATAGAGACTGCGCGCGCCATCCAACGTGAGATATCGATCAGTCTTGCCGTGCTCTTCCCAGGCCGCACGCACCTCGCGCGGCGGACGCAGACGGCCATTGTGAAGCAGGCGCAGGCTGCAGCTCGCTCCCATTGCCGCAGCATTCAAGATCGAATCAGTGAGACCTTTCGCCGTCAACAGCTTTCGTTCGGGCTCCAGGAGATCGAGCACGATTAAACTGCCTCCAGTTTTCAGCGTCCCCTTGATTTTCTCGAGCACCGCGCGCGTCGGCACGTGGTGCAGCGTGGCGATGGAGGTGATGCAATCAAACTGCAACTCAGGCAATGCTCGAGTGACGATGTCATCAACCTCGTAATCGATATTCGGAAATTCCGGCGACCGGGAACTAGCCACCCGAATCATCTGCGATGAAAGATCAATCGCAGTTACGTGTTGCGCCCGTTGCGCGAGCAGCCGTGAAAATGCGCCGGTGCCGCAACCGACTTCCAGAGCGTGCTCACACGGTTGCGGAACGTGTCGCAGGAGAAGATTGTGGTAATGGTTGTTGGCGGTCCAGCCGTCGGCGTCGAGCGAAGCGAGACGATCGAAATCTGATTCAACCGCAGACAAAGTACGTCAAGTATAACAGGCGCGTTTGGCGTCATCTGAGTGTGCTAAACTTTTCGGCGACTACGATGCCGAAGGATCAAAAAGAAGCGATAGGCGAAGTCGATACGGCACTGCTGGACGCAGAGCTCTTCATCAAGTACGGGTCCCCCGATCGCGCGATGAAGCGTCTAAAGACCGCGCTCGAACGCAGCCCGCGATCGATCGCCCTGCGCGAACGAATGCGCGAAATCGCGTCGGCGCATAAGCAGCCGGAAGAAGCCGCGCGTCATTGCCTGGCGCTGGCCAGTCTCTATATTGAGCGCGACGATTTCGACGCGGCGCACGATCGCTTGTTGGAAGCCAAACAGCTCGACAACCGCATTTCGATTGTCACCGGGCTGGAAGCGATTCGACGGGCGCGTCATCCGGAAGCGAAAACCCAAACCGGTGCGGCGCCGGCCGCTAAACACACAGTCCCGGCGGTCTCGTTTGCGGGCGACCTTTCAATGATCAGCATATTCGACGCGGTGCAGGCCATAGAGAATTCCCGTCTGACCGGGACGCTGACCTTGACGAACGACACGCAGGGCGGTCGCATTCTCTTCAACGATGGTCAGATCGTCGGGGCGGAAAACGATCAACGAACGGCGCACGAGGCGTTCCGCCAGATCATTGAGATCACTTCCGGTTCATTTGATTTTGAGCGTTCAGGCGCAGGTTTCCCGGTAACGATCGAAGCACCGAGCAACACCAACTTGATCCTCGACAGCCTGCGCGAAGTCGATGAAAAGAATAAGTAGCCAAACTTCTGTATCTCGACCTAAGAAACTATTTCGAGAAGTATAGGTAAGACAGATCGATCAGGTATGGGCCAATGAAGCTCCTAATCATTACGCTTAGCGTCTTCAGCCTGCTTATCAGCTCCGCCCAAAGAAGGAGCGATACCATATCTAGCGAGACAATTGAGGAGATAGAGAAGTCTATCGTTCCTATCTTATGTATCCGCCTTAACGAGAAGAATGAAATCCAAGAACGGATTACGATTGGAACAGGGTTTTTCATCAATCGCGACGGTGATCTATTGACCGCGGCTCATGTAGTCACGGAAATACCGAAATTGAAAACCCTCAAACAATGTATTAGTGCGATTTGGGTTGCTTCGTCGGAATGGAAGAACAGGTACCGCGATGTCGACATTCCGCTCATGTGGTACGGAGAGTTAGACTGTCATTATAGACAAGGAGTCGACATCGCAGTTTGCAGAGCCAAAATTAACCCGTTCCTCGATCGAAATGCTAATAAGTCTATCCAGCCAGTGACGTTCACATCGCTTTCCAAATTTAGGGACGGCAGTCCGGTGGCCTTCACCGGATTTCCATTGCAGTATGTATACCCTATTACATCCAAAGGCTATATTGCGTCCTATGACCCCAGCACAAAAAAACTCATTATTGACAAGACGGCTTGGCCCGGCGCAAGTGGCAGTCCTGTTTACACTACAGATGGCAAAGTCATCGGCATCCTGATTGAGAAAGGAACTGACAATGGTGCGGGCTTAGCATTTGCTAGACCCACTGATTTGGCTTTCGACTTATTGCGCGAGCAGAAGATCTCCTTTGCGGACCCCGCAAAGTGAATTGAGAATGTGCTCCCAACGTTCGTAAAGAAACACACAGCCGCTTTGGGAAATAATCGCTTTGATTTAGACTGCACCGTCGCTCTTACAGAGGTCAGAGGTCAGAGGTCAGAGGTTAGAGGCAAGAGGTTAGAACTTTGATACTAAACAATCTCGCGTCTCACGTTAGCCAAAGTCACTCCGCATGGTTGCCTGACTTAACGAACTATGTCGCGACTTGCAGCCGCTTGGAAATCTCCAGTTTCTTTTCTGATCTCTGACCTCTAATCTCTAACCTCTAACAAAATATTAATGAGCACGACAGCCAGAATGATCCGCACTATTGAACCAGATGAAAATGAAGTCCCCGCGCGCCGCGAGTATCCGCGAGCCACTCCCGCGGGTTGGATTGAGGTAATTGCCGGCTCGATGTTTTCCGGCAAGTCGGAAGAACTCATCCGTCGCCTGCGGCGCGCGAAGATCGCCCGCCAGAAGGTGCAGGTATTCAAGCCGGAGATTGACGCGCGCTTCTCGAACGATCACATCGTGTCGCACTCTGAGATGCGTCACGAATCTTCCAATGTCCGCACCGCCGCCGAGATTCGCGCCAGGGTCGAACCCGACACAGAAGTTGTCGGCATCGACGAAGGACAATTCTTTGATAACGATCTGATTGCGGTGGCCAACGAACTGGCGGGCAGCGGCGTGCGCGTGATCATTGCCGGCCTGGATCAGGACTACACAGCTAAGCCGTGGGAGCCCATGCCGCAGCTATTAGCCACCGCCGAATACATCACCAAGACGCACGCCATCTGCATGCGGTGCGGCCAGCCGGCCAACTACACGCAACGCACTTTTGAGTCAGAGGAACGCGTAGCGGTCGGCGGCGCCGGCATGTACGAAGCCCGCTGCCGCGGTTGCTTCGTACCACACGCCGATGCGCCCACCGTGCATGACGAGTAATTGTCAGGGTGCCGCTTGCGCCGCTTTCGGATTACGCGTTCTTAACTTCAGTTGAAACGCTATCCGGATGGAGCGAGTTGAGTACGTCAACCATACCCTGAGTCACTCCGGCAATCCCGTCCTTCAACTTCTGCTGGTCGAGGATTTTCTTACCGCTGACCAGTTGCGACGTCATGATAATCGGACCGACAAGCGCGGTCGCTGCTTTGAATTTCTGCGGTCCGGTTCCGTCCTGACCCGCAAAAATAGTCTCTACTTGAGCGATTACCGAGCCAATCGCGGTCAAGTCATTCGTAACCGTCGCGATGACGCCCGCCGCTTTGCCGCTACCGCCCCCCAACAGCGGCTGGACGATTGGACCGATGCCTAAGGCCGTCGAGGCCACGCCTGCCAGGACCATTCCAAGTTTCTTCAGAAAACTCATTTCGATTCTCCTTTTTCTCGGGGGCCAAAAGTGATTTTCGATTAGTTTACCAGTGCACCACGAAACTAAAGTGTTTGCGTTCGAAATTAATCGTAGGCGGCCCGTGGTTTCCTTTCAGATCCGTGACCGCTGGAGTCAACAGCACCGGACCTGCCTCGTCTTGAACGAGTTGAGCGTCGAAAAATCCGAGTTTGTTGGTCGGAAAAGGAAAGGGATGAAATGTTTCGACGATTGGGCCCCACCACAGAAACTTCGTCTGCTCGCTCGCGGGCAGATCATACTCGTGCGAATAGACGAGGTCGTAATTATTCGTACTCGAGTTGAAGACCATTACTTCGTTGGTCCAACGATTCTCGCCGATTCGCCTGGTGGTATTTTTGACTTCCAAAATCCGGTAATCAACCTCGTCCTCAGTGTGGATCATCAAATAATCCGCCAGCTTGTCGTAGGGTCTCGAAAGCGCAAACCGATCCGCGCCGGATTTTGACCAATCGAATACTTTGAATAGCGGGGGATCCTGACGGCGGTACGCCACGTATGCCTCGACACCTCTCGGTGCCCGATTGGTCGAGGTCAGGTAAAGCCATTGATTCAGGTCGTTACCCACTTGCTCGACGGCAATGATCTTATACTGGAGCGTGGAGGATTCAGCGAACCTGAGCATTCCCGGCTTGTAATAAGCTCCATACCCTACTCCTCCGGGTACTGGCTCAGGAAGGTCGCCGGGTTCCGCGTCCTCCGCCTTCACCGACTGGTTCAAGTTTTCCAGAAGTTGATATCTGAGCTCGTCCCGGCCCTCAGACGATTCGATGAGCTGGATCCGTTGTTGGTAGAAATTCTGCCGTTCGTCCTTGGTAGTCGGACACTCTTTCGCGTCCTGCTTCCACTCTTCCCGGCGGTCATTCACCGGGACATATTTGCCAGTGTCGGGTTTGAAGGCATAGCTCAATCCATCCTCATTTTTAAATACTCCTTCATATTTATCTCTGCCCATTCGTGTTTCTCCTTATGACTTTTGAGACTGACAAACCACCAGGTGGGCTCACCAAGCCGAGAGAATCAGATTCGTCCTTTACCGGATTAGCTGGTTCGATTTTCTGATTCTCAACGGACGCCTGAGTCCGCTACGTGCCTAAGCCCAGTGTGTCGGTCTGACTGAGAAAGCTGTTTTCGCAGGCACCCGGCGACGGCATTGGCTCGCCATCCGGCCCCGGCGCACCCTCGAAATCGAGATCGTATTTCAAACCATCCCGGGACTCGACGAAGTCATAGTAAAAGCGAAAGTCAGTGCCGATGGCTGGCGACGGCAGCGGCTGCTCCTCAGCAGGCACTTCCGCATTCGCATCCTGGCTGCAATCATTCAGGACCCTGATCGTATAGAATCTACCCGGCAATGCAGGCATTTCACCTCCTGCAACTGTTTCACCGGTGTTGAGGTCTAATAACCTGATGCCGTTCTCGGCGCCCTCAGGGCACACAATATTCAAACCAATTTGATCCGCAATCGTGCCAAGCGGTTTGACAACCGTTCCCTCATCATTCGCATCGGTCCAGGTCATCAGATTGAAATCAACTTCGCTGAGCGCATGCGTATAGAGGCGGCCGGCGGTCACGCCCAACCTTCGTCCCCGCAACGATTCTTTGTTTACTACGACTCCCGTTTTGTGAAGATCGGGGCCTTCGAGATCGATAATCCGTCCAAAACCAAGATCAGAACCGGCGGACGGAAAAGGACTCACGCCTTCGCTGTAAGGGTTGATTACCTGGAACAACAAATCGTGCCCGTTGGGCCAAACAATATTGCGGGTGCTTACGGTGCCATTCTGGTTTACCTCGATGCTGATCTCCGGCTCATGTACCGGACAGCGAATCAAGCCCACCTCATAGTGGCGCCTCGCATTAATGCAGGTGAGCATCACGCCCTTGAAAAGGATTTTGGCGGTTACTGGTTCGGTTCTGGGATCTCCGTTCATGATTCTTCCTTTCTGACTGAAGTTAAAAGCGGGCCGCGGAACCCTGCATTCGCCGATTAGGAGAAGGCTCATCACGGCCGGTTTGGTTTTAGTTCATGCTCTATTCCTGATGTCTTCAGAGAGCAAAACCTTTCACCTTAAAAGATCTGACTGCTGATCGAGGTGTGAGGTATTTAGCTTATAAACTTCCGGATAATGGTCGGTTCTTCACAAATGAGCGCTACACTGGAAATCAGGTACCGATTCCGAGACCATCATTCTGGCCGACCAATCCAGTTTCGCAGGCACCCGGTGAACGTTTGCCAATTTCGCCGAGATCGAATTTAAGACCATCCTCAGACATAATCAGCTTGTCCAGATAGAAATGCCGGAAGTCGGTTCCGACCTGGGGACGGTCTCCACGTTTATTGCTGCAATCGTTTTTGACATGTATCTCGTAGGTTACCCCGCTGGCGTTGGGAAGCGGGTACACTACCTTGTGGGTGCGGAGATTGATTATTTCAATGCCGCTCCCAGGTTTGTCAGTCCATAAGATATTAAGACCAACTATTTTTGCGATCTTACCGATATGGCCAACTTTCGTCCCGGGGTCGTTCTGGTCAATCCACGTTAAAAGGTTGAATTCAATTTCGGTGAGTTCGTGTGTATATAGCCTTCCTGCGGTAACCGCCAATCTTCTACCTTTGAGCTTATTGTTATCGACCTTGACGCCGTCCCGATGCATGAACAAACCCTCAATGTCGAGTACCCTGAAAAAGCGATGTTTTGAGTCGGCGGTCCGATCCTGGCTGACGCCTTCAACATCCGGATGGTTGACCTTGAACAGCAGATCGTCTCCTGCGGGCCAGGGAACCGGAGTTTTGGTACTTGATCCGTTTTCGGTGCGGACGACTATTATCTCAGGTTTGTGGTAAGGGCATACCACCATACCGACTTCGTATTGATCCTTGTTGTTGATACATGCGAGCATGACACCCTCAAAGGTAATTCTCGCATTTACTTGATCGAGGCCGGGGTTTTGACTCATGGTTTTTCCTTTCCGCGAGTAGCTTGGGCTAATCAAAAGGTGGCGTAACCGCCAATCAGAACAAAAGAGGCCCAGTAGTATGGTTGATTGTTTTTACTCGCGAGCATCTCGAGCTGTGATTGTCGTAGCGCCTCTGCTGTCGACAGGTGATCCTGCTTGCGGAACTTGTGCAGACTCGTCATCAGATCAGCGGTGGGATCGGAATCGACGGGCCACAAGCTGGCGACAACCGTGGGGACCTCAGCGGCCAGAAAGGTGCGCGACATCCCGATCATCCCTTCGCCGCTGTAGTATCGCTCGACGCCGGTCCGGCAGGCGGAGAGGGTTACCAACCGCGTAATCGGCAATTTTCTATTGCTTATCTCGTAAGCCTGCAGAACGTTGTCAGACGATTCGGCGCCGTTCCCTGGAGTCTTTGACAACAACAGTTCGGACAGCATCGGGTTCTGATCATTTACCAGGTAATGCGAAGCGAGATGAACCACATCGGCTCTGTTCATTTCGGCCCAGACTTTCTTCTTGGTGGCCTGTTCGCCGAGAAGTAGCTGTGGCGATGAGTAATAACTTGCGATCGCCGCAGCTTCTTTGCCGGCTGACGGCAATTCGGGAAAATCCTTGAAGGCGACGCGATCAAAATTCGGATTACCGATGCTCAGCAATCGCTCTTCCCGCGCTTCGCTTCTTTGGCGGGCGAATTGAGTTGAGACCACGAATACATTTGAACTGGGCGCCAGGGCGAAGGTGTAGTCATTCACCAGATATCGGCCGGTGTCGGGCGAGATCAGCGCGTTGAAGGCCAGCGAGTTGAGTACTTTGTCAGGGACTACATAGATTTGTTTGTTTTTTTCCAGCAGGGGCTCAACCGGCTTGATGAGGATTTCGTAAAGTTCCATCCCCCGCCGGCGGAATTCTCCGGAATAGTTCCCGGAACTCGACGACAATAAGTCGCGATAACTAACCACCTTTTCGTTGAGACTGGCGGCATCGATCCTTTTCTCAATCGTCTCGAATTTGGTTCGGGAAATCACCCAGGCCAGCAGCTTGTCGTCCAGGACGGCGTATTGCAGGATCTGCGCCTGCTCAGGCATTTGCTCTCTGATGCCCTTGAGGTCCAACGGCTGCTTAACAGACGAGATCACCAAATCCGGACCATTCGTGCCGGTGGTTCTGGCGCTCGTGCCGATCAGGTCGAGTAACGACCTGGCTCGAGAGGCTTCGGAATATTCGAATGCTTTCTGAGAGTCGCGGCTTCTGGAGTATTCAAAATTGATAGCAATGTCATAGACATCCTGCTGCACGTCAAAAAAACTGTTTCGATTCCTCTCCTCGCGAATCTTCCAACGGTGCTCTTCGAAAAGTGCCAGCACCTTGATCAATTCGGCCTTCGCTTCTGCATCCTTGTTTTGTGCGATGTAGTCAAGCAGCCTTCCTTTGTGTGCCTCGTACAACATCGCGAAATGTTTTATACGGTCGTAATACTTGATCGCCTCGTCGTAGTACCCGAGCGCCTTAGCGTAGTCTCCCGTAAGCCGGTTGACATGCCCGAGGTAAAGCCAGGCATCTGCGGTGGGCCGGATCTCTGTCCCCTTTTCCATTTTCGCGGCCGCCTCGTAACTCAAACCTGCATATTTGAGCGCCTCTGGATAATTCTTAAGCTTTAGGTAAATTGCCGTGAGCGCGACGTACGACTGATTCTGCAGAATCGGATCTGATTCCTCGATCGCAAGTTGTATGGCCGCTTTTTCAAATTCGGCAGCCGCGGCCTGATAACCGAACGAGTTAAGGACGTCGCCGCCGACATAATAATTGCGGTACATCTGCCGGCCACCGGGCCAGTGAGCGTCAGCCGACTCAAGACAAAGTTCGAGATAAGCGAGCGATGCCTGACGTTGGCCAAGACTCCGATAGCCGTTGGCCAGCGAACTCAGGTTTTTTTGGAGATTATAGACATCAGCGATCTTCGTAGAGATTTCGAGCGACTCAGAATATGACTCTATTGATTTGGAGTACTGGCTCGACTCTAACTGCAGATTAGCCGTCATCGTCAAAGCCTTTTCGAGAAGCGACAGAAAGTTTTTCTCTTTACAGCGATCAGCCACTCGGCCAAGAATCGTTCGGCCTTCGTTGAAGTTCGATCGCCGATAATGCGAATAGCCAATCCAATAATCGGCGAACAGGCCGTCACCTTCGTCGCCTACTCCGTCGAACACCACTTTGGCTTTGGTGTAACAGTCTATGGCCCGGGCTACATCAGACTTACCCAATAGCGCATGACCTTCATTGATCATCGCGTGCGCCTGAGCTACCGACTCCTGTTGCTGGCGAGTTGCGCCCCGATAGAACCGGGCCAGAGCTGATAAAAATCTGTCGCCCGTTTTTTGTTCCTGAACTGATCCGGCGTAAGACAAAGCTTCAAATGAATCTTGTTTGCCATTCCCTGACGCGACCGAGACCCGCAAAGCATCTCCAGCTAATTGCCACCACATTAGCTGTCCCCCAACTGCTTCTGTGTTCTTGCTCAACAGGTCAAAGGCCCGGCCGTCGTCATGGGATTGATAGGCTTCCATGAATTCCCTTAATAATTCCTTTTTGTTTTGCGATCGGGCTTTTTTCTTTTCCTCAAGCGCGCGCAGGTGACGTCTGGCTTCGTCTGCCCATTTCGAGTTGGCATCTTTGACAAGATATTGACGCCAGTCATCTTCGGCCTGGGGCAGGCCCATGGCCTCGTGCACCAGGGCGTTATTGAACAGCGCTTCCCAGAGATTTGGATTCAGTTGCCGGGCCCGATTGAGGTTTTCCACGCTGCGCGCGAAGTCCTCAGTACCCTTACCTGCATTTGGGCCGCCTGGGTTGTCCCTCCCATTGGCCCGATCAAGCTTCCCTTTCTCCAGCCACGCTGCGCCGAGGTCGTTATAGAGCTGGGCATTGTTGGTATCGCCCTTGAGCGCTTCGCCAAATTGCTCGATGGCTTTGTCGAAGTCTTTTTTCGCCAGATAAAGGTTCCCCAGCGCATGATGCACTGCCGGAGTAGGATTCTTGTTGAGCGCATCCAGAAGAGTAAGTTCCGCCCGGCGCAGTTCGTTAAGATCTATTTTTTCGTCTGCTGGGCCGCGCGTAACCAGGTAGGGAGCATAGTTCAAGCTGGTAATCCTGGACTCCAGCGGCCGCTGATCGCGATAGGCTGCGTTGAGTGCCAGTAATCCCTTATCAACTTCTGATTGGTAAAGAAATATTCGCCAAAGGCCGAGTGCAGCTGCCGCGATAATTATCGCGAAAACCGCAAGTTTTACTGGCGAAGAAAGAAAGTTTTGAGCCCAGCCCCGATGAACTGGCAAGGGATTTGCCGGCAACTCAGAGACCGCGGAAGGTGATGCTTGCGAAGACAAATAACGATTGAAAGCGCGCCCAAATCTGAGTTTCTGTTGACGCTCGAGGTGGGCCAGAAAATGTTGTTCGAAGCCAATGAGCTCATCCCCGCTCAGTTTGCCGCTTACATATTCATCGACCAGCTTATCTTCAGTTACCAGCAGCTCTTCAAAGAGTTCACCCGTCCGCAAAAGATCTGCTTCAATCTTTACGCGACCGTCGTCGTCCAGTTGGCCTAGCAAATAACGCCTGAGCCTCGCTTGCACGTCTGGGGCAGGTGTCATCAGACCAACTCCTTCCGGTCGGAGGCAACCTCTAATCTGAATGACCTGGAAAGCAAAATCATTTCAATGTGCTGGCTGCTGTTCGACACATCCGTGCACACATGTTTCCAGCGTACGCCGAATTCTGTGTGCCCGGATTCTTAGGGCGTTTACCGCAATTCCCAAGTCGTTGGCTAACTTCTTGTGATGATCGATTTTGGCTTGTCTCTCTTGCTGATAGTACTCCAGTACCAGAAAGCGCTTATTCGCCGGCAGTTTTTCCAAACACCGCTCGAGGCATTGAAATTCAAGCTCAATGTCTTCGGCCATAGGATCACTGGCGGCATCAGGACGATCAGCCGCCGCCTCAACCGGAACGTCCGCCTGCCGGGCTCTAAACTTGCGCAAGTATTCCTGGTGAATCCTCTGCGCGACGGCATAGAAGTAGGCCGCCGGCTCACCGGTATAGTCGGCCGCAATCTCGGGAAGTTTGGCCGCCACGCGATTGATGGTTTCGTCTGCGAGGTCCTCAGCTTCGGCGCAACCACGGCAGACAAATATCTTGACCAACCTCAGCCGAATCGTCTCGTACTTGCGTGCGGCCGTATCTCGATCGGCGTCCAGCCATCGAAGAAGCGAGTCGAATACTTCCTGAGTTAAGACCCATTCTTTCTTCATCGGGACAAGGGATCGATCAGTTGGGATTCTAGGAACGCTCTTGCAACCTACCAAGCAAGCGCAGACTAAACGCGTCGATAAGCGATGTCAACGCCAATTCACTTCCCTGGCCAGACACCGGTGTCGGTCAATGAAACGTTTCGTCTCTCACAGTCATTGAAGGTGAAGAGTCCATTTCGCTAACAAGCGAACTCCAGCATTGTCCTGCATCAATCGTTTCAGCGATTTCAAATACTTCTCACCCCAGGCCCTCCCACCCTTTTTTTAAGATGGCACCGATTGACCGGCAAATCTTCCCCGGTTAAGGAACCGTAGTCGAATTGGCCGGACAACACCTCAGCCCTATTTCTAATCCAAGCGCGCAAGAAGTCTTCCCGTCCTCGTTCTATTCGACAAAGGAACTGCTCGCAATTCGACACGGTTCCAGGTTGTCGCGCGTACGAATTCGATCTCTCCAGCGTGCGCTTCGCATTCAGTATCGAAGGGAGAAAATGATGAGAACGAATGTGTTTAGTTGGATGATGGCGTGTTTGTTGATAACAGCGACGGCGTGCGGCGCTGTTGGATTAGGCTGGGGAAATCGCGGCGCAGCTGCGCCGCCTCAAAAGGATGGCTATCGGCTGGAAGGGCCTTTCACGCAGGGAAACCTGACGGTGTTTCTGGTTCATGGCAAGGACAAGATGAAAGGCCAGACATTCATCACGCTGCAGGAAGCCCTGGTGCAGCGAAAAGTGATTGTGCGCGAGACGCGGGAAGTCAATTCACTCACGATCGAAAATGTTTCGGGTGAAGAAGTTTATGTGCAGTCGGGTGACATCGTAAAAGGCGGGGCCCAGGATCGTATGTTGGTCACCGACCTGATTCTGCCGCCGCGTTCCGGCAAGATTGCGATCGACGCCTTCTGCGTTGAGAACGGACGCTGGAGTCGTCGCGGCAATGAAGAGGTTACGCAGTTCACCTCCTCAGCCAACACGGTCGCCAGCCGGGAAGTAAAGCTGGCCGCGAAACAGAAAAGCTCGCAGAGCGAGGTGTGGGCCGAAGTGGCTGCGGCGCAGGACAAGCTCAGCAGCAACGTCGGCGGCAGCGTGAAATCGGCGGCGTCGCCCACCAGTTTTCAACTGGCATTGGAAAACAAACAGGTAACTACCAACGCCGATACTTACGTTAAGAGCCTGGCGGGAATCATCGACGGCAAGACAGACGTGGTCGGATATGTCTTCGCCATCAACGGCAAGATTAACAGTGCCGACATCTATGCCTCGAACGCGCTATTCAAGAAACTCTGGCCGAAGCTTTTGCAGGCGAGCGCGATCGAAGCGGTCGCTGAGTTTCGCCGCGGCGAGAAGTTCGAAGCGCCCAAGCCCGTCGAGGTGCTGGGTTTCATCGATGATGGTGACAAAGGTCCCGAGAAAGAGAAGAACGTTTCCGGGCGCGTACAGATGGTGACGCGCGATTCAAAGGACAATATTTCTTTCGACACCCGCGACCGCGCCAAGGCGGATGTCGTGGTGCACCGGAACATCATTAAGAAAAACTAAGCGCAAAGAGCAAAGCGCAAAGGGCAAAGGGCGCAGGACTTAGGTCGGGCGCCCTTTTCTCCTTAGCTTTTCAGGCTTCGCGAGAAGTTTGTAATCTTCCTACTCAGGACATCGCAGTCTGTCAACGGCGCCTCAATCTCAGAAGAACTGAACAGGCCGAGAGACTCGAAAACCAACAACATCGATGCATCCTCGAATAGCGATCGCCTTGCGATATTCAAGAACTGCTTGAACTCCTGCACACGAATACTACCGGAACCTTCCGCAATATTGTTCGTCAAGGACAATCCAGCAGCTCTCAACTGTTCCGCATATCGGTACAGTCGTCGCTTGTCCAAGGAGTCGGCAAGACTGTGGAATCTCACTGCCAGCGATTTCGACAGTTGCCAGATTTCCAAGTCTTCAAACCTGAAGTGAGGCCTCATGTTATCTTACCCTTACCTCTTTGCTCTTAGCCTCTTTGCTCTTAGCCTCTTTGCTCTTAGCCCCTTGCCGTCAGTGGACCAGCTTAGTGGAATACAGAACCCCGTAAAGCTCGTCTTCATGTTTGGGAAAGTTGCTGCCGTTGGAAGAGAGGATAATCGTCACCAACTGAGTCGAGCCGGCGAACTTACGGTACGCCTGCCACTCAAGCCGGCGAATATCATCAGCCATTTCCGGTTTCGATTCTCGAAACTGCACGCCGCGTACGCCGTCAATTTCAAGCCATTTCACCTCATCATTTTTACCGATTTTGGCGTTGGTTTTTGCGCCCTCGTGCATGGCCTTGAGGCTCACGTCCACCAGGTTTTCCATTTGCGGAAGAACTGAAATCGCGACCGTGAGAAAGGCACCGTTGCCGCCGTAGCTGAGGCTCTCATTGCTAACGCTCATCTTTTTCCAATTAGCAGGAACCGTCCAGGTGATGCCTTGTTGATCCCATTTCACTTCCTCACCACCGGCGATGGCGGCGGTCTGGGCGGCGGTAGGATTTGGTTTCTCAACCGGATCATCGCCGACCTTGGTGGAAGTGCCGGATGACGACGATGAGTTGGACGACGAGTCGCCATTCTTATTCGATTTCAGTTTGCTGCTGAGATTACACGCCGCTACCACAAAGACGAGCAGAGCCAAAGGGACCAGATTTTTCATCGGGCGATTATCCATCCTTTTTTTGAAGTAAACACACGGGCCTTTTACCGGAACGCATGATGCTAGTCAACATCCGCGACGCAAAAAGGTGCGATGTGGTACTCTAACACCGTTCCCCTTTCAGCTCGTCTAAAATAAAGCGTCATCCGAAGACGCTGACAAGAGGTGTGTTATGCGACAAATCAAATTCCTATCTGAATTGGGAACCATCGTGGCCGTAGCGCTGTTAACGTTTGCGTGCGTGCCGCCGAAGAACACGAACTCGAACGTGAATTCAAATGCCAATGCAAACGGCAATGCGAATACGGCGACTACCAATAGCAACGCGAATTCGAGCTCGTCCGACAGCGGCTCAATCAACACGCGCGAACCCGACAAATATTCTGCGACGCTTGCCTTCAGCATCGAAACCCAGGGCGGCGATAAAGCCGTCGGCATTCCGCAGCTTAGCCTGCAGGTTGCGCGTAGCGGTGACGATCGGCGCCTGGAGTTCAAGTTGCCGGATGGCTCGCCGCTGATTTATCTCGATCATGATAATCGTCATTACGTCATCCTGCCGTCGCGCAAGCAGTACGCCGAGCTTAACAAGGAATCGACCGGCGTAGACTTTCATAAGATGCTGACGCCGGGCCAATTGGTCGAGAGTTTGAAGAACATGAAAGGACTGCAGCGCGCGGGCGATGAGACCTACAACGGCCGCACTGCTGAGAAATATCAGTACAGCAAGACTGCCGAGACGAATACGAAAGCCGGCGAAGTGCAGGCAAATGCTTTCATCTATATCGACAAAGAAACAGGACTGCCGCTGCATGCGGAGGTCGATGCTCAAAGTTCCGGCGACGTAAAGGGCATGAAATCGGCGCGAGTCGTGGCAGAAATGCGTGACGTCAAAACTGATATCGATTCAACTATGTTCCAAACGCCGGCAGAATACGCTCAGGTGCCGCCCGAAAAAGTGAAGCAACAGATCGATGCGTTGACCAGCACGATTGCGGCCATTGTGAAGGCAATGGTGGCCAACGCGTCCAGCACTCCGCCGCCACCGTCACCCGCAGCATCAAATCCGTAGACGATGAAAAAAGCTATCCTGATTCTGATTGTTGGTTTGTTTGTCGGCGTGCTCGGCACGATCTTCTTTCTCGGCTCGCCGCGTAAGAGCGCCTTGCCGGGTACGCCACTCAGACCGCCGGAGCGCAGCGGCGATACCTCCGGCACCGTCACGGTCGCCATCGATGAGAAGTTCTTTGACTCGTTGCTGGGAACGATCTTCACCAAGCTGGGACCACCGCAGTTGAAGCTGTCGCAGAATCAAGCGGGCTCTTTAATTCAACCTGCAGCTTTCCAGGGCAGCGGCTGCAACAGCGTCGTGGTAGTCAACGCGGAATCAGGAAACGTCAAAACCGGTGTGCGTTTTACCGGAGGTAAGGTCGTCGCGCCGCTCGCATTTTCCGGCAGTTATAGCGTGCCGGTGATCGCACAATGCATCCAATTCAAAGGGACAGCCAAAGCGACGGTAGATCTTTCTTTCGACGCCGAAAAGCAGACCGTCTTCGGACGTTTGAATGTTGATGAGATCAATCTCGAGAACTTCAATCCGCTAACTACCGCCATGGTAACTGCGTTTGTCCGAGATGCAATCGATAAGCGGCTCAATCCGTTTCCGGTCCTGCCCGTTTCGCAACTGGCTCTGTCCGTGCCTATTCAAGTCAGCGGCGGCACTTTGAAAGCCAACGTCAAAGATGTCCGCTCCGAAATTCAGGAAGGTACGCTCAAGCTTTATCTCACCTACGATTTCAGCGCTGAAGCCAAGCAGTCCTAAGCTACCCAAAGTTTTTTCAGATCATCATGAAACGTTTCGACCGGTTTCGTCATTCACCGGCGAAATTGAACAACGCTTCCGTCGGAAGCGTACTTAGGAGGGACGATCATGACGATGAAGATTTTGGCAGTGGCAGTTCTGGCGTTGGCTTTAAGCGCGTGCGAATCGAGCACCGAGAATGGTAACGACCATAAGCCTGCCGCGACGCCGGCAGCCGCGAGCCCGGCAGCGACAACTGCTCCGGCAACTTCTCCGGCGGCCAGCCCAGTGGCTGCAACGCAATTCAAGGCCGGTGACAAGGTAAAGGTCACCATCAATGGAACTTCGAGCGACGCGACCGTGGTCAGTGTCGATGAGAAGGCCGGCAAAGCGACGGTAAAGGTTCAGGGTCAGAAAGAAGACAAGACCGTGGCGCTCTCAGCCGTGAGCAAGCAGTAACGTGTCAGAACCCGAGCGGTAGCGGCGGGATCAAGTGATTCCTCCAGCACCATCTCGATCCGCTCGCTACCGTTCCGGGTAATGACAGAGCCGAGCATTCAGTAACTCAAAAAACGTTATGTCACCGGCGAGGACTCTCAAGGAACTCAGGCGTGAAGATTTCGAACGGTTACTTCTCTGGCTCGACGAGGATCGTGACCGCGCCGGAGAAATCTACGAACGAATTCGCTGGCGGCTGATGACCATCCTCGCTTCACGTGGTTGCGTCCTGGCGGAAGAACTTGCCGACGAGACGATCGATCGCGTGGCCCGGCGCGTGGCGGATATTGAACAAACATACGTCGGCGACAAGGCAATCTACTTTCTCGGGGTGATGAACAATGTCCATCATGAATATCTGAGGCGACCGACCGCGCCTCGATTAATCGACACATCGGACAACGTCGAGGCGCGAGAACAAATACATAATTGCCTCGACAACTGTCTCGAGCACCTCGCGCCCTACTCGCGCCAACTTATTGAGCGTTACTACGCCGCCGACAAGAAAGCGAAGATCGATCTCAGGAAGGTTATTGCCCGCGAATTAGGCATCAAGCCGGCAACGCTTCGCCTACGGGCCCTGCGCATCAGAGAGAAACTGCAAGCCTGCATCGAGCAATGTATGAAAGTGTCAGAAGCCCGAGCGTTAGGGAGGGCGAGTTAACCGCAGATGATCAGCGAGACGCCACGACAATTCTCGGACGAAGCAATTCGCCGCTTCTTACTCGGCAGTCTTAATTCGACCGAGCAATCCGCCTTCGAACATTTGCTGTTCACCGACGAGGGCATGGAAGAACGTGTGCGACTCGCCGAACTCGAGTTGTCTGACGACTTCGCGGCAAATCGTTTGAGCAGCGTCGAGCGAAACTTGTTTCGTCAGCGATTTGTTTTAACGGCCGATCGTCAGCGCCAACTGGAAGTTTCGAAAGCGCTGCAAATCAACTTTACGACCGCCACGGTTTCTAGCCCTGTTCCTTTTTGGCAGCGCGTCGCAAATAATTTTGATATCCGCCGACACGCGTGGAAGTACGCGTTTGCCGCTTTGACGCTCGTGTTACTGGTGTTGACCGCTGCGTTATTGGTGAAGCGAGAGAATTCACGTTTGGCCGGCGAGCCGGGCAAGCCTCCCCGGGTAGCGCCCAGACCCAGCGCCACATCCAACCCGCAACCCGCGCATCATCCACCCAATGCGGGCTCCCCGGCCCACGCAGAAACGCCGCCTGCGCTACCTTTGCATGATGGGCTGACTACGAGTGTGGTGCTCGATTCAGCAACCCCAATTGAATCAGCTCCGACAATTTCGACCAGCGGCGACGTCATCACGGTGCAATTGAAACTCGGGCAACCGCTGGCGGAATCCTACGACCTTAATGTCATGACGAGCGCCGGCGAATCCGTCTTTTCAAGTTATTCATTGAGACGCGAGAACGAGATAGTTGCGTTTGATTTGCCTACCAGTTCCCTCAAACCTGGAGACTTCCAGATTGGTTTGACGCGTGTCGAGGTGGATTCAAAACAGGGCGCGGGAATCTATTATTTTCGAATCAGGTAAAGTCTATTTGACGCGGCTCTTACGGCGTCGCAGGAAATCGATCAGGACAAACTGCGAGAGGTTGTTGGGATTGGCGAAGTACGCTTTGCCGTTCGTCATCGCGGTCATCTGTTTGACGAACTCGACCAGGTAAAAATCAGTGGCCAGCATGAAGGTATTGATCATGATGCCGCTTTTGCGGCACGCCTGGACTTCGCGAAAGGTCGCTTCCATCACCCAGGGGTCGCCGCCCATCGAGTTCTTATAGAGACGTCGTTGAGGCATCCCTGCCTGCGGGCCGCGAGCATCCCTGCTCGCGTTGAAGGCAGGATGCCGGCGACCCGCCTGCAAGGATGCAGGCGCTCCATCAATAAAGCACGCGGTTGGTTTCCCGTCCGTCACCATCACGATCTGCTTCATGTCCTTGCGCTGCGCTTGCAGGATGCGCCGCGCGAGGCGCAGGCCTTCGGCGGTGTTGGTGTGATACGGGCCGACCTGGGTCGTCGCCAGTTTCGCCATCGGCAACTCTTCCGCGGAATCGTGGAAGAGCACGATCTTCAGAGAGTCTCCCGGATACTGCGTGCGAATCAAATGCGCCAGCGCCAGCGCAACCTTTTTGGCCGGCGTGAACCGATCTTCGCCGTACAGAATCATCGAGTGCGAACAGTCGAGCATCACGACGGTCGCGCACGATGACTGGTAATCGCATTGATGGACGTGCAGGTCTTTGTATTCGAGGTTGAGCGGCACCGATAACCCTTCGCGTTGAATCGCCGATAAAAGAGTCATGTTCACATCGAGATTGATGGTATCGCCAAATTCGTAAGGCTTGCTGGCGGCTTCCGCTTCGACGCCGGTTGCCAGATGCGAAGTATCGTGACGGCCCAGCGAACTCTGGCCGAGGCTGCCGAGCAGATTCCGCAACGTCTTGTAACCAAGAAAGTCGAGCCCCTTCTCAGTCACTTCAAACTTGATGTTGCGCGGCAGCGGGTCTTCAAATCTACCTTCGCCCCCGCCCATCATTTCGCTCCGCTGCTCAGTCTGCGGTTCTTCGTGAAGTTTGAGGTACCCCTCTTCCACCAGCCGTTCGATCAACTGGTTCAGAATCTCCTGAAGCTGCGAACCTTCATACTTCCCTTCGTTCTCAGCGAGCATCTGCTGAATCTGATGCTGACTCAGCAACTCTTTGTCGATGAGCGCCTCAAGCAACGCCCGCCGCAAAGCATCCAGCGACGTGTCCTGGGGCATACGCTCTCGCGTCCAGTAATAATCGTCGTCGTACCCGGAAGAGAGGAGCGAATCAGACAAACCCTCCATCAGGTCGCCGAGATTTATCCCGTAGACATCGAGGCCGCTGAATTTTGAATAGCGAGTGAAACGCATTGAACTAAGCTTCGCACACTACGGCACGAGGTTGAAGCTGGCTTTCTCGAGCAGCGTCTGACTACTGACGTGATCCTTAACGCGAACTTCGATTGTGTAGGTGCCGGGTGCCAGACTCCGTGAATCGAACAGACGAGCGACTGTGAGTCGTTCGCCATTCATTTTCGTCTGACGCCAATCCTCGGTTTGCTTCCCGACTTCTTTGCCGTCTTTCAGCAAAGCGTATTCGACATCAACCGAGGGGCGCAGCGTAGTCTGGTCGACTCCGGCATTATAGATTTGCAGATAAAGACCAACCGGCGCACCGCGATGAAATCTGCCGGAAATGTTCGGGATGACTTTCTGATCGCCGATCATGAACTGGCGTGACGTAGGATCGTCGGTCTGCTTCAGAACCGCACAGAGAATCATCGAAGAAACGGCCAGATCGGTACCGAACTTCGGGACGGTAAAGCCCAGGTGGCGAATTCCCCTGGCCCCCGTGTTGGTGTCGCGCACCATCAGGTCTGCTTTGTAGTGTCCCGGTGGCAGGACAATTGTTTTTTGATAAGCGGACTTGCGCGACTTGGCATCGATTAACTCTTCGGCGGTGGCCGTCGTGTTGACGACATCCTCAAAGAAATTCACGCGGCGTCCGGCAACATTCATGACGCGACCGACGATGTTCGCCGACGCGACTTGCACGCCGCCGCTGTTATGAAATGAAAGCTCCTGGTTGTCGGCCTGCACCGTGATCGTCGTCAATACTCGATTATCATCAAGTTTGTAAAAGCCAAAACCAGCTTCGAAGTTCAGCGGATTATCTTCAATGATGCCGGAGGTGATCTGGGTACCGCCAAACGGATCGTTCTTCGGACCCTCAGGCTGTGAAGTGAGAATGCGCTGCAGGTCCATCCACTGAAAAGGCGAGTCGGCCTCCCGGAACGAGAACGGATTGCCTACGCCGCTCGCGGCCGCGACCATTTGTCCCTGAGTGATGCCGTTGGTCGTAGGCGCCGCGCCGGGGACCATTAATAAAGCCTCCTTCTCGAAAGGATTGCGCGCGAGGCGATACTCTCCCGTGCCGGTCGGATCGACAAATTCGATGTCCGCGCCCGAGCGTCCGGGGATGTTTCGATAGAACCATTTCTCAAACGGATAGGTCGAGGTTGAGCCGCCGCCTTCGGCCGAATCACGTTGGTAAGCACCGCCGGCGGGATGCGATTCGATCTCGTCCGGCTTGCCGTACTTCAGATAAATGCGGCCACGATCCGTCTTGTACCCGGGTTTGCCCGAGCTGAAATGCTCGTTCACGTAAGCCAGACGCTCGTAATATTCTTCGCGGTATTCATTCTCTTCGGTATCAGGATCCGGATCGCGCAAACGCCATATGGTCTCGATGAATTTTTCGCGCTCTTCATTCGTGTGTAACTTGTTCCAGGCGCCGATCTCGCTTTCCGAAAGAATCGGCTCAACTTCTCTTAGCCAATCGATGAACGCTCGGTCAGGTTCAGGCTTGACGTTTCGGTCTTTCGTTTGCGGATCAATCGGCTTCGAGCCCTGCGCAAAAGATGAGGAGGTCAGCAGCGCCAGCCCTAACACCAAGACCGGGTAGATAAGATTCTTGTGCATGATTTCTTCCTTTCGGAATAGAGACGCGTCGCGGATAGAGGTTAGAGATCAGAGGTTAGAGGTTAGTCTGATTATCCTTACCAACCTTTATCGGCAATAGTCCTCGGGGTCAGATCTGAGATCAGCGTGGTCCGAATGTCCGCAACCTCTCCGTGTCCAAACTAACCTCTAATCTCTGATCTCTAACCTCTAATCTCTAACCTCTGCTTTCACTGTCTGGGGAGGCGTATCCAAAAAGAAAACCGGCTCTCGACCTTTCGGATACGAGAGCCGGTGGAATGTCCATCGTTTACGGCAGGAGCGTGAACTTGCCGTAATCCTTTTGCACGATCGATTGGCCGCTGACGCGATCGCGCACGCGCACCTCCATCGCGTAATCGCCGGGTGGCAATTGTCGCGAATCGATCAAACGCGCCAGCGTCAACCTTTGGCCTGAGTCGCTGTTGCCGCGCCAATCTTCAACTTGCTTGGCCACTTCCTTGCCATCCTTCAGCAGCACATATTCGACGTCGACCGAGGGACGCAGCGTCGTCTGGTCGATGCCGGCATTGTAGATTTGCATGTAGATGCCGATCGGCGAGCCGCGATGAAACGTGCCCGAAACATTCGGGATGACTTTGACATTGCCGATGGTGAACATGCCGACCGCGGGTTCATTGTTGAGCGCTTCGAGTTTCGAGGCGATCACCAAAGTCGAGGTTGACAGCTTGGCCGGATCGAATTTCGGCACGTCGAAGCCGAAGTGACGCACGCCGGTCGCGCCTGATTTCACGTCGCGCACAATCACGTCGACCTTGTAATGACCGGGAGTCAGTGCCACGGCCTTCTGGTACGCGGACTTTCTGCCCTTGGCGTCAGTCAATTCTTCCGGTGTCGCGCGCGTGATAACCGGATCCTCAAACTGTCCGGCGCGCCGGCCGGAAACGTGAGTGATCTTGCCGAAGATGTTCAGTTGCGCCTGCTGCAAACCACCACTATCTACAAAGACCAGGTTCGAATTGTCGGTCTGCACGGTAAAGGCGGTAATTACGCGCTCGTCAGACTGGCGGTAAAAATCGACGCGCAAATCGAAATTCAGCGGATTGTCCTCGATGACCGGAGTGTTCACGGCCGAGGCGAGATCGTTGAATCTGACCTGCGGCGGTCTTTGCAGGTCAGTAAGAATCTGTAAGCGTGAGAACGGACTGTCCTGCTCGCGAATGTAATTCGGACTACCGATGCCGCCGAAGTTGGCAATGCGCTCGCCTTTGTCTGAGAGGCCCATCTGCTCGCCCAGCGTCAAACCGGCGCCCGGAACGTGCAGCAGCGCGTCCTTTTCATCGGGGTTCCGGGCAATGCGGTATTCGCCGCTGCCCGTCGGATCGACGAATTCGATCTCGATTCCCGAACCGACGCCCGCCAGATATCGATAGAACCAACGCTCAAACGGGTAGGTCGAAGTCGACCCACCGCCTTCGTAAGATTCGCGATTATAGGCGCCGCCTGCGGGGTGCGTTTCGATTTCATCCGGCTTGCCGTAGACGATGTAGATGCGGCCGCGGTCGGTCTTCCAGCCCGGGATGCCGGACGCGTAATGCTCGTTCGCGTAGGCAATGCGCTCGTAGTATTCCTCGCGATATTCGTTCTCGTCGGTGTCCGGGTCGGGATCGCGCCGCCGCCAGAACTCTTCGATAAAGCGTTCCCGCTCCTCGTCGGTCTCCAGTTTCTTGAAGGCTTTGCGCTCTTCGTCCGTGATGATGTAAGTCACGTCCTTGTCGAGCCAATCCTTGTAGGCCTTCTTTAGCTCCACCTTCTCATTCCGGGGCTTGGAGCTCGGATCCTGGCCCGACTGTTCCTTCTTCTTTTGCGCGAGGCTCGAGGGAACGGCAAAGCTGAAGGCGAGGAGAGCGACGGCCAGACGGCTCAATCTGCGTTTGGTCATTTGTTGTATAACTCCTAGAAAAACCGGGGAAACTATCTAATTGACGGATTCAGAATCGCAGCTTGGACACCGCGGACGAATAACGAATTTTAGGTTTGCATC
>JBIOZK010000060.1:0-42480 GCA_044870975.1 Pyrinomonadaceae bacterium | reverse complement strand
CGGTCAAAGGCGGGAGTTGAAGGTCGCTATCGGGAAGATTGATTCCTTTATCAGCGCGTAACTTGCTGCCGTTCGGACGAGCATTGGTGATCTTAACTTCGATCTCGTCTGGGGTTACGCGGGCGATAACGCCACCAATCGCCCCATCATCGAACCAGATCTTTTCTTTCGGCTGCACATCCTCAAAGATTTCGGGCAACGTTACCGAGATATGCGGCGGACTGATCAACTGTCCTTCGTTATCATAAATGGCGGCGGCACCCTCGATGGGTGATTTGGTAATTAATAGCCTGTGGCCGGTCTTAAGGGGAATGAACTGTTCAATAGCCGGAAGTCTGCCAACCCGGCCAGAAAAGAGCTGGATCGGTTTGCCGGTTCGCGCCAGGTGCAGCACCGTTCCTGCCGCAAGATAAGTTGTTTGAGTTGATTCGGCCCACCAACCGCCGTTCGCTCGCTCAACCGCTTTGATCGAACGAGCGCAGCCACGCGCATCAAAGAACTTCAACAGATCCCCTTGGTGAAGTTGACGCGACCACTTACCGGTGATGGGAACAGAAACATCGGCGGCGGTTGGCGGCGGAATGATCACGCTTCCTTCACTCAGCCACACTCTCACCGGGGTTTTCAGCCCACCGAACAAATTACGACGAGGGCGCCATTTGATAACTTGTGGACCGGGACTCATCAGACCAGTTCGCAACTTTGGTCCGGCCAGATCCATAAGAATGCGGCAGCTAGTACCTAGCTCTTTTGACGCTCGCCGCACATGTTCGATCATCCTGGTCCACGCAGTCGCATCATCATAAGCACAGTTGATGCGCACGCAGTCCATACCATCCAGCACCAGTTTGCGCACGAATTCATACTCATGCGCGGCTTCGCTGGGCATGGTCACCATAATCCGAACGGTGCGTCGCTTCGGTTTGGGTCCGAGCAGATCTTCCGTGTGCGCTTCCAGTAAGTCGCGGCCGTCCTGGTAACTCAGCGCGCCGTTTGATTGGAGTGGTCCGTGACCATTATTGGAAATGCGGCGTAGCAGACTTTCAATCGCGTCGACATTAGCCCTGACATGCGCTTCGGCCCGCCCAAGGGATGAGAGTCCGTGCGCCGTCAGGAGCTTTTGAATGCCTCGCAGGTCATGTCGTCTGAGCGCTAAGTAGTGAAGTAGATTTTTTGCGCTTTCGTAATGCGATTGATGCAAGTCACATTGTTCAGCCAGAGCCGCCGTTTCCAGCTCCAGCATCTCCAGCCGAATAGCCCCCAGTTGTCCAATGAGTTCGTCGAGTTCATCCGCCTCGTTACGTTCGATGATGGACCCTGCTTTTGCTTGCATACTGAACCATTGCCTATATGGGCGGTCTTGTTCATTACCACTTAAAGCAACGGCTATGCCCGCATTAACGCGATGAATCGTTGAGTTCTCCCGGAAAGCAAGGCCGGATTGCGCGCTCTCACTAAGCAGCTGCGGAAATGTCCCCATGGTTCTTGCTTCCCAAAGTGCCTGGGCCACACAAGCTTTGCGTCGTTGAACGGCATATCGATTGCGCCGACTAACAGCACGTCGAGGTGAACGAGGAGCAATTCAATGTTAGGACGGACAGCTAATGCGACCCTTTTCACGCTGCTCTTTCTTTCCTGGTCCTTGAGTGGAGTTGCACAAGCAGCTCAATCCAGGAAATCAGCGATGCTTGATGAGGGCGTTCCCGTTCTTTGGACGGACCCTGTCGATCTTGAATCGCGCGATCTTTTTCTCGGTCTCGGCGGCGAAGCGATGAAGCCGGATATCACCAAAGTCACTTTCATCGAGGACAAGCCGGGCGGTTATTCAATTAAGTTTGTGGTCAACGACGCCACGGGTCGCAAATGGGTAACGAAACTGCGCGAGGAGGTTCGACCAGAGACATCCGCTACTCGCCTCCTTTGGGCGGTTGGTTACAACGTTGAAGTTACCTACTTCTTTCCGCGCGTTATCATCGAGGGAAAAGGAACGTTCGATAACATGCGCTTCGAAGCTCGACCTAAAGAGCTGAAACGGCTGGGCGAGTGGAAGTGGAAGAACAATCCGTTTGTCGGGACGCGCGAGTTTCAGGGCCTGAAGGTGATGATGGCACTAATCAATAACTGGGACTTGAAGAACTCCAACAACGTAATTCTTGGCTCAAAGAATAAAGAGACCGGCAAAACGGATTTGCTTTATGCGATCAGTGATCTCGGCGCAACTTTCGGCAAGACCGGTGGCGTCTTTTCACATACCCGAAATCGTCCCAGAGATTTCGGTAAGTCGAAGTTCATCACCGGAGTTCAGAAAGGAATCGTTCAATTCGACTTTCATGGCAAAGGCAGTGGTCTGATGAAAGACATCAAAGTCGAGAACGCGAAATGGATTGGCAGTTTGTTGGCTCGTTTGAGCGATCAGCAGATTCGCGATGCATTTCGAGCCGGGGGATTCAATGCTGAGGAGATCGACCTACTCGCGGGAACATTACACGCAAGGATCACCGAATTGATCAATCTTAATTAGTTCGAGTTCGCGCCCAGCGAAAACGCGAAAGCCGCTCATCAATAAGCGGCTTTCATCGTTATTCCATCATAAATTTGGCAGTTATTTCTGTTTCGCCGTGGCCGGCGATGAGCCAGAAACACTAGCGCTCGTCTGAATGCGGCCCCAATAATCTTCGACATATTTCTTCATATCGCCGTGGCCAAAGCGGGTATAGAAATCATATTTCTTCATTTCGTCGTACGCCTGATCGAAGGTCCAGTGGTCGTGGTTAAAGCGATAAACTGCGCCCACTACTCCCGTGCGATGACGGCCGCCGGCACAGTGGACAAAAAAGGCGCCTGTCGCTGAGTCCTCCGCAAGATTTAGAAAAGCGTTTATCTGATCTTCCTGCGGGTAATTCTTATCGCTCATGGGAATGTTGACGTAACGCATTCCCAGCGCTTCGACATCGCGTTTTTCGTACGACGTCGGATCGTCGCGCAGATCGATGACCGTCTTAATGCCAAGCGCAGCCAGGTCTTTGTAGTCTGACTCCTTCGGTTGCGCGCCCCGATAAAAGCGCTGGTCCATCTGACCGAAGTTCTTAATTTTGACGTTTGATAACGCCGAGGTATTCGGCGTCTGGCTTGAAACTGCTACTGCGAATACAAAAATTGCGGCGACAGCCGCTACGTTGACGTAAAACTTACTTCTCAATCTTGGGTACCTCTTAAAACAAATGTCGACCGGATACGAAGCATTAGATGCGTCGCATTATATGAAGTTGTATCACCGGATAACAATTCTATTCAGCTGAAACGACTGCGGGAAATTACACGGCTATCAGTTCACTCTCGGATTGTCGTTCTTGTTTCCTGAATTGAATGTCATAGAGGTGTGCATATAACCCACCAGCGACCAGCAACTCTTCATGTGTGCCGCTCTCGGTAATCCTTCCGTCAGCAACCACATGAATTACGTCCGCTCGTCTAACCGTCGCCAGCCGGTGCGCAATTACGATCGAGGTTTTACCTTTCATCAAGCGGTTCAGGGCTTCAAAAACAAGCTCCTCGGACGCAGCGTCAAGTCCGGTCGACGGTTCATCAAGCAAAAGAATCGGTGTGTCGCGAATAATCGCGCGCGCGATTGCGATCCGCTGGCGTTGACCGCCGGAAAGAGTTTCCCCGCGCTCGCCGATTATCGTGTCGTACCCTGCGGGCATTCGCTCGATAAACTCATGCGCGTTCGCCAGCTTCGCCGCGCGAATGATCTCCTCACGCGTTGCCTCCGGCTTACCGTAGGCGATGTTCTGCCAGACGGGCGCGTGAAAAAGCAGAGTTTCCTGGAGGACGAAACTGATCTGTTGCCGCAGCGACTTGAGGGTGAAGTTGCGAATGTCCTGCCCGTCGATCTTGATCGCGCCCGAAACCGGGTCGTAAAAGCGAGCAACCAATCCAATCAGCGTTGATTTGCCGCTGCCCGTTGGCCCGACCAGAGCAACGAATTGGCCGGGAGCTACGTTGAGATTGAGGTTTTCGAAGACTGGATGTTCGGCGACGTATCCAAACTTCACTTTCGCAAACTCGATTTCGCCTTTGAAGCGAGAAGCGGTGATCGCGCCGGGCAGATCGCGCACCTGACTTTCAGTATCCAGAACTTCGCGAATCCGCTCAAAGCCGACCGCAGCTTTGGAAAGCGTGTCTGTCATCTTCGACAGATCGCGCATCGGCTTGTACATCTTGCCGAGGTACAGAATGAAGACGAGCAGCGCACCGGTTGAGAGTTCATTCGACAAGACCAGCTTTGTGCCGTACCAAAGCACCAAACAAGTCCCAATTGCGACAATTACGTCAACCAACGGCGAGAGCTTGGCTTTGATGCGGCGCGCGCGAAGGGCCATCTCCACGCTTTCCAAGCTCTCTTTATCGAGCCGTTCTTCTTCGTAGTCCTCGCGGGCAAACGCTTTGATGACGCGCATCGAAGTGAGCGACTCCTGGACCACCGACGCAATCTCGCTCTCCTTTTTCTTGACCGCGCGCGTGGCTTTCTTAATCCGATGCGTGTAGCGGTAAACAACAAAGAACAAGAGAGGCGCCACCGAAAGGGCAATCAGCGTGAAGTCCCAATCGAGGTAGAACATTACACATAGCATTCCCACCAGCGTGATCACGTCGATGACGATGCCCAGGAGAGCGGAGGAAACGAAATCCTGCACGGCGTCGATGTCGCTGGTGATGCGTACCATCAAATCGCCCGTCTTTTGTTGCTCGTAATATGAGAGCGAAAGCCTTTGAATGTGGTGATACAGAGTATGACGCAGGTCATGCATGACCCTTTGGCCGACTTTGGTGGTCAGATATTTTTCGGCATAGGAAGCAATTGCGCCGACGATGGCGATTGCTACCACGCTCAAAGCGGCGAACTCCAGGATTGCCAGCTTGTTTTGGCCGATCGTGCTGTCGACGATTCGAGTGAGCGTCGCCGGCATTTTCTTTGACCCGATTACGTTGTCGAAGACGATCTTCAGCGGCCAGGGCTCAAGCAGATCCATCGCGCCTTCCGCCAGGACCGCCACGAACGCAATCGCTAGCCAGTGCCAGTAAGGCCGCAGGAGTTTGGTGATTCCGATCTGTCGCTGCATCGCTCACAAGTGGGCAAGGGATGTGCCGAGTTTGCCCGTTACCCTCGCTCAAGAGAATCGCGTTTTCGTTATTGAATAATCGGGCGGCGAGCGCCTTTGCCCTCAATGACTGGGTAACTTTCCTCTAAAGCGCGAATAGCTCACCTATCGACTTGGCCTTTTCGCCAATTTCCTACGGCACACACGTTGCGACGATCCTTCACAGAAAAACAAAGAAACAGTGTGCCCGACGGTCGATCACGTTCTTGAGCGTCCAACAATCGACTCCGTCGTCGCGCCTTGCCGAAAAACCAGGAGACAATCATGAAAGTCAAAGAAGTTATGACCCCGGATGCGAAAGCCATCTGGATCACCGAGAGTCTGGCAGATGCAGCGAAAGAAATGTGGGAGAACGACTGCGGAGCACTGCCAATTATCAAGGACGGGCGCAAAGTAGTCGGCATGATCACCGATCGAGATATCTGTATGGCGTCGGCCATGAGAGACCGCAATCCATCAGCCATTTCCGTCGAGGAAGTCATGAATGCGACCGTCTACGCAGCGGAAGCAGAAGAAGATGTTGAGCAGGCTCTGCAGACGATGCGTGACCACAAGATTCGACGCTTGCCGGTGCTCAACCTCGAAGGCGAACTCGAAGGCATCGTGTCGATGAATGACATCGTCCTGCATGCCAAAGCGCGCAATGGGAAGAAGCCCGCGATTGATTACACCGACGTCGTAAACACTTACCGGGCAATTTGCGAGCATCCGTTGCCGATGGTGCAACGAGCCACGCCTGTTTAGGCCAGGTTCGCGGTCTCGCTTAGACATTTTGAAACGGCGACTGCGCACTTAGTCATGCGCCGGCGTTTCCGGATAGTGGATCGTTTACGAATCGATCCCTATTTAGATCGACCTAATTCGCAATCATCAGATGGAGGAAGAGAGATGAAAAACAAAGAGAAAAAAGAGTTGGAGTTGGCGCGAAGCACTCCGGAGTCTAATCCCTTCGGCATGATGCGCCGCTTTACCAAAGACATGGAACGTTTGTTTGAAGATTTCGGCACCTTCAGTTTCCCCGGTTTCTTCAATCGCGGTTTTCCGTTCACCACTGAGTTCAAGGATTTCGATTGGATGCCCCAGGTCGAAGTCATGAAGTCCAACGGAGACTTCATGGTCAAGGCGGACCTTCCGGGTTTGACCAAAGACAACGTCAAGGTCGAACTCACTGACGAAGCCCTGACAATCTCCGGCGAGCGCAAGGAAGAGAAAGAAGAAAAGGAGAAAGGCTTCTACCGCAGCGAACGTAGCTACGGCCGTTTCTTCCGTCAAATTCCGTTGCCCGAAGGCGCAAAGACCGACAAGGCCAATGCGACCTTTACCAACGGTGTCCTGGAAGTGAAGATTCCGGTCGCCAAGATAGAATCGCAAACGCGGAAACTCGAAATCAAGGAAGAACCCGCGAAACAAATCAAAGCGGCTGCGTAAGCGGCCAACGGCGGGCGGGCTGCTCTGCATACAACGCACTGTACTAGGGGCAGCCCGCTTCGGCGGGCGTTGCCTTCTTGTCGATCGGCGAACTGGCGAAATTCTCTTCTTACACGTTAGCTAAACGAAAGAAGCTTGATGCTTAGAAAAAGAGATAGCGAGATTGAGCAATGGATTTTGAGAGAGTTACGTTTGAGCAAGCAGATTAGATCATCGGAAGTCTGCGTATTCTCTTGCGATGGAATGGTAAGCCTGAGCGGAAGCGCGGAAAGCCATGAGGACAAGTTAGCGATCGAGGAAGCGACACTTGGTGCCACCGGCGTCATAGGCGTGCTAAATGAGATGAAAGTGAAACTTTGTACTTCGCTAATCGAGAAGCAACCTTTAAGCCTTGAACTGCCGACGCCGGGAGTGTTTCTTCATGCGCTAGCAGCACAAGAGACAACGGTAAAGCCATACTTGGAAGCTGCCGTGGCAACGTCCAAGTATGGTTGAGACCGTGTTAGGTCAGAGCGTGAACGACGATGACCTTCTCTACTTGTACAAATCACTCGGAATGCCAAGCGTGCGCATTAAGAGCTTGCTGCCCGGTGGAATTAGATCTTCGACTCCACGCGATCGAGATAGCTCGACAAACGGCATCGGCTCCTAAACATGGAGGCTTTGCGCACGGACTAATTCTCCGTTTGAGCCTTCCGTTCCACCACGATGGAAATGATCATAATCACCGCCAACTTCGGAGTATGTGATGCTGAACAAGAATAAACTCGGGCTGGTTGTCGGTTCTTTTCTCGGGATTTGGCATCTCCTGTGGGCATTGCTCGTGGCTGTTGGCATTGCGCAATGGTTGATGGATTGGATTTTCCGCCTGCACTTCATCCAACCGCTCTACAAGGTTACGGAATTCAAGCCGATTCTTGCTTTGGCTTTAATTGTCCTGACCACGATCCTCGGCTACATCATCGGCTGGGTGTTGGCCGCAATCCGGAACTGGCTGCATGCCGAGACATGAGAAGTGGACACTGTTGTTGACAGTTTACCGATTTCCCCGGCGACAACTGGCGCGCCGGTTCATCACGAACGCGCCTTCCTTCAAGGGCCACACACACGAACTCACGAACTGCGTCAGATTATTCGCGTAGCCGGGGAAATGCTGCGCGGCTTTCGAGTGCTGCATTTCGTCGGGCCGTGTGTAACAGTGTTTGGTTCGGCACGCTTTACTGAGAAGCATCCGTTCTACTCACTTGCGCGGCAAATCGGATCGCAGTTGGGAGAACTCGGTTTTACCGTCATGACCGGCGGTGGTCCGGGTCTAATGGAAGCAGCCAATCGAGGAGCGCGAGATGTTGGCGCGCGATCAGTGGGCTGCAACATCACGCTTCCGCAAGAACAAAATCCTAATCCATACCTCGATCACTGGCTGACTGTGCGCTACTTCTTCATTCGCAAGTTGATGCTGATCAAATACTCCTATGGCTTCATTGTAATGCCCGGCGGATTCGGAACTATGGACGAGTTATTCGAATCGCTGGAGTTACTGCAAAACAAAAAGATCCTGGGATTCCCGCTGGTAATGATTGGGAAACAATATTGGCAACCGCTGGCCCACTTTTTTGACGAGATGGTGAAAGCCGGCACGATTGATCCTGCCGATCTCGACTTGCTCTTGCTCACTGACTCAGTCGCAGAGGCAATGAGCCATATCCGCACACATGCCATTGAAAAGTTCGGACTCTACGCAGGCAAAGCTCCGCGCCGGCGTTGGTGGTTGTTCGAGAAGGCCCCAGTTGTCAGCGCGATTTCGAATTAGTTGCGCGGGACGACCAAGGAGGAATCATGTCAGCAGTTTTATCACACTCTGTTGAAGGCCATGTCAGTCACGGCTTTGAAAGTGTGCGAGAAGTGTTTGCCGAGAACTTCGCTCACCGCCGCGAGTTAGGCGGCGCCTGCTGTGCCTATGTTCACGGAGAGAAGGTTGTCGACTTGTGGGGCAGTGTCCGCAATAGACAGACCCGCGAGCCCTGGGAAAAAGACACAATGGTGATTGTCTATTCCGCGACCAAAGGCTTGGCAGCCATGACTTTGGCCATCGCGCACTCTCGCGGCTGGCTCGATTACGAGGAACGCGTGTGCACTTACTGGCCGGAGTTCGCACAGCAGAGCAAAGAGCGAATCACCGTCCGCCAGCTGCTCGCACACCAAGCAGGACTATACGAGTTGGACCAGCCCATTGATCGCAGCATCATCGCGGACCTCGATCGTCTGGCAATCGTGTTAGCGCGTCAGAAACCAAAGTGGGAGCCCGGAACGCGACAGGCGTATCACGCAATCACCCTCGGTTTCTATGAAGGCGAGCTGTTACGCCGCATCGATCCAGGGCGTCGCAGCCTGGGACAGTTTTTCCAGGACGAGATAGCGACACCGCTCGGCTTAGACGTGTATCTCAGGCTGCCGGAGGACATTCCGAACTCGCGCCTGGCCACAATTGCTCGGCCGCGCTTCATCGACATGCTGCTTGGATTCCCGCCTCGCTTCACGCTGGCGGTGATGAATCCCCGCTCCCGGATTGTCCGTGCACTCCGTGGTTCCGAATTCCCGCATGATGAACAGCATGTCTATGCGCGCAACTTTGAAATGCCGTCCGGCGGCGCGGTCGGCACTGCGCGGGCAATTGCGCACGCGTACAGTGTGTTCGCCACCGGCGGACGCGAATTGGGATACGGCAAGAGACGCTGAACCTTTTGGCCGCTCGGGCGATTCCCCCAACGCGCGGGTTTTACGACGAATGTATGAAGACTGACGGCATCCAGTTCTCTCTCGGCTTCATGAAGCCGACCTCCACTTTGTACTTCGGCAGCGCCAGTTCGTTCGGCTCGCCCGGAGCCGGCGGATCCCTCGGCTTTGCTGATCCAGAGGCCGGCGTCGGCTATGCATACGTCACAAGCCAGATGGGAACTGAATTGACCGGCGACCCGCGGGATGTGGCGCTCAGGGACGCACTATATTCCGCTATTCCGGTGTCGTCACGCGCGTCAGAAAAATTAGTCGCGTAGGATTCTGTGGCGCGGCAGCGTCGAACGGTTAATGCTCGTTCTTGATCTCTGCGAGAGTCGCAAGGGCCGAAACCTCACGAGCTTGCCTCACCTGAAGTCTGACGCCTCGGCCTTCTGCATATTTCGGCGCGGATTCGATTGCTTTCAGAATATTCGTAGGCAGCTTACGCGTTCCCGCTGCCACGACAGCCTTCTCGCCCAATGCGAATGAAACAAGAAAGTGTTCCTCGCGAGGTGTCATGTACAGGATCACGCGGTCTTTGCGCTTCAAGCGAAGACCCCAGCCCGCACTGGTGCTGGTGAAACCCCAAACCTGCGAAATTGGGGTGACCCGATCAGAGACAAGTTCAATCAATCGAATCCAAGCTACATATGACTTGCCCAGAATGGAACGGAGATCTTTGTCAGTCGGTTGATGGGCCTTGTCGGTAAAGGCACTAAGACTCACGGAAGTTCTGCTATCGGGTAGCGCACTAGCTATAGACTTTGTCATACCACCGACTCACCGCCGATATGCGCCAACTCGAGAGACGTTCGCGCCTTGAGCCTCCAGAAGCCGCGCCACTTCGGAAAGGCCGTCGGCTACTGTTGCATTGGTATTGTTCATCGATACTCCAGAATTACCTTGAGCATATGTTAATGCGCGGTCTGAAGCAGTATGCGTTGACACTCCGAGTCGCGTCCTTCCGACTCCCACAACTGACCGATCTCAGGTCTCTCTCGGTCTTCCAGCGCCTGGTGAATCAAGTGAGCCCTTCGCTCGTTTTCCGCGGTCCGCAAGAGGAAAAATTCGGCGGCCTTATAATCGCCCTCTGCGCGCGCTCGTTCGCTCAGGTAGTGACCAAGATGTGGGTTCTCTTCGGTTTCACCCAGCGCTGCGCGAAGGAAGTCTTCAGTGATTTCTGATTGTCTGGTAATCAGATCCTCGGCGCTGTTCGCTTCGCCAGACCTGCACCTGAACCTGATGAAAGTTCCAGAGCGCAATTCCTGGAGCACGCTGTGGCATTCCGGACACGTGAAGTGACTCAGCTTTCCTAACTTATCAATATCGTGAAGCGCTTCAGAGTCGCCCAGGGCAATCCGGTTCTCGATTTCCAATTCGTCCGTGGGGAGAGATTCGTTCTCCTCGCACACAGGGTCCTTCGCAAGTTGAGCCAGCAGTGAGCCAATTTCAGCAACAGGCAGGCAGCGATCGATCTGCACATGCTTCAGGGCGCTGCGCGGCATGCTGGGAGACGTTGCTTCATCGGGATCCTGAACCACCGTGAGGCCACCGTGATATTTGACAGACCAAAGTCCCGCGGTGCCGTCATCCAACTCGCCGGTGAGGAGGACTCCAACCACACGGCTACGGAAAGCAAGCGCCGCCGAACGAAACAACGGATCAATAGCTGGGCGGGTTCTATTTTCCTTTGGCCCGTTGGATAGAATGATGCGGCCATCTTCGACCATCAGGTGATGATCGGGCGGAGCCACATAGACATGACCTCGTTTGAACTCTTCCCCATGCACAGCATGAGTCACGATTAGTTGGCACGATTTTTGAAGTAGGGTTGGCAAAACACTCTGAACCGAAGGGCTTAGATGATGAACAATAAAAACTGTAGCATTGAGGTCCCTCGGGAGAGCACAAACCAGCTCCTTCAGCGCCCGAAGGCCGCCAGCTGAAGTTCCAATGACGATCACATCGCGGGCATTCATCTTGCGCCTCGCTTTCTACTCTGGCATTTGATCCAAACCAGCGGCGCGCTCACCCTTCTTCTCAGGCACGTCAGTCAGTGTCGCCTCGGTCAACAACAAGACACTCGCCACTGAGACGGCATTTTCCAAAGCGATGCGGACAACCTTGGTGGGGTCTATAATTCCGGCTTCCATCAAGTCGACATACTTGCCGCACGCTGCATCGAAGCCAAAATTGCCACTGCCATTGCGCATCTTGTCGACCACCACGCCTCCATCTACTGACGAGTTCTCGGCTATCTGTCTGGTCGGCGCTTCAAGTGCGCGTTTCAGGATCAGCAGGCCGGTGCGTTCGTCACCATCGCATTTCGCAGCTTCCTGTTCGACGGTTTCGATTGTTCGCAAAAGCGCGAGTCCGCCACCGGGAACGATGCCTTCAGCGACGGCTGCTTTCGCGGAACTGATCGCATCATCAAAAGCCTCTTTGTGGCTTTTCATTTCGGCTTCAGAGGGTGCGCCCACCCGGATGACTGCTATTCCGCCGGCCAGTTTGGCGAGTCGCTCCTCCAGCTTCTCGCGATCGTAGTCAGAAGTCGTGTCTTTGATCTGTTTGCGAATCTCATCGCAGCGAGTTTTGATTCCTTCCTTAGCTCCCCCGCCGTCGATGATGGTCGTATTCTCCCGATCGCTCACGACCCTTTTCGCCTTGCCCAGTTCATTGATGGTGACGTTTTCGAGCTTCAGGCCGAGATCTTCGGAAATGACTCTTGCGCCGGTTAGGACGGCGATGTCTTCAAGCATTGCCTTGCGCCGATCACCAAAGCCTGGAGCCTTCACCGCCAAACATGGCAAGACGCCACGGATCTTGTTGACTACTAATGTTGCTAGGGCTTCGCTCTCAACATCTTCGGCGATGATCAGCAGTGAACTGCTCATCTTGGCGACCTGTTCAAGCAGCGGCAGCAAATCCTTGAGATTCGTAATCTTCTTCTCATTGAGTAGGATCAGCGGATCTTCGAGAACGGCTTCTAGCTTTTCCGCATCGGTAATGAAATAGGGCGAGAGATAGCCTCGATCGAACTGCATGCCCTCGACGACTTCAAGTGTGGTCTCTGTTCCCTTTGCTTCCTCAACCGAAATCACGCCTTCCTGGCCCACCTTCTCAACCGCATCGGCGACGAGTTCGCCGATACTCGTGTCGTTGTGCGCTGAGATGGTTGCGACCTGAGCCTTCTCTTTGCGGCTGCTGACCGGACGCGAAATAGTTTTCAATTGTTCCACCGCGACCCTTAGCCCGCGATCGAGGCCTCGTTTGAGATCGACTGCGCTGGCGCCGGCAGCTACATTGCGTACGCCGTCCGCGAAGATCGCATGCGCCAGAATGGTGGCCGTGCTCGTGCCGTCGCCAACCTTGTCTCCCGTTCGCTCGGCAGCTTCGCGAATCATCTGCGCGCCAAGATTCTCTTCGTGATCTTCCAACTCGAATTCTTTGGCGATGGTCACTCCGTCATTACAGACGAGGGGCTTGCCCCATTTCTTTTCAATCAATACCGATTTCGATTTTGGACCAAGTGTCACGCGCACGGCGTCAGCGATCGCCGCTGCGCCTTTCAGAATCTTCTCGCGCGCCTCAGACCTAAAATGGACTTGTTTGTGGGCCATGGTTCTATCTCCGTTCGAAGGGCTGACTTCACACGTGGGTATTCATTCAGATTCGAGCAATATTTGTGCCCACCGAAACATCGAGGATTCGCAAAAATCGCCGGTTAACCAAGGAAGTTCTGAGTAAAGCTGCCCACGCCTTGCGCGAAAACTCCCGCGATTCTCGATTCCCCACAAGTCGCGTTTTCGAAAACTCCAAGGAAACGAAGTGGCACAGACGTTGCGATTCAAAGCAGTGCAATATTTCGGGATTTGTTCTTTGAAAGTTTGCTGTCCTGCGCTCCTGAGTCTGAGTCCCATAGCTTCGGGCAAGGCCAGAGGGCGCGGCGAAAAGGCCGCCGTGGCAAAGCCGGTTGGAGCCGGCCTTCGCAGTCGAAGCTGCGTTGTCCTAACCCTGCCGAAGTTCGTTGCATAAGCCGTAACGAATGGGCATGAGATCAAGCTTGCAGGGGAAACGGGCCATGCTGGCGCGAGCGTTACACTCGCGCAGAGCAGGTCACGGAAGCCGATATGGTCAGACGGTAATTGTCGAATCCGAGATTCTTTCCATTAACACACCTACGGTAACTCAGTGGTGTGGGAGATGAACGCGTCGTGAGAGAGGATTTGAGATCTCAGATCTCAAATTTGAAATTCTCATGTTCGCATCCTGTGATTGGTCGTTCTGGTTGCTGATCGCAGGTCCGCGAGTTCTTCGTAAATCGCGCGGCTATTCTCCAAGCTTGGTGTCCCCAAGTCATGGAATCGGAAGGAGACCTAAGTCGGCGGGTAAATTGTCAGGTGAGCTACGCCGGAACCTGTTTGCGATTTCCTTCGGGATAGGTGGGCTGAATAACTAATCGCAGCAGGGACAGAGTGGTTGTAGTAGTCGATGGAGTAATGACCATCCCGAGGAGACGGTAACACCGTTCACAAGGCGAAGGACCACAGTCACAAGTACTTCGGAGAAGAAATTCTTTCGCGTGAGCGAAAGTAGTGTTCATTATTTGAAGAGAGCTCGCTCGTGACGGAGAGCCGGATGCGTTGAAAGACGCCCGTCCGGTTCGGGAAAGGCTTCATTGAGACCGCCGGTTCGCAAGAACGCGTATGGCGCAATGATTCTATTTCATAGCGGAACCAGCTAAGGGAACCGCAGGACAGCATAACTTTTAAGGGCACGTCCCAAAGAGATTTGGGATGTGCCCTTTTTGTTTGTCTTCCTACATTCGGGAGGAATCTACATGAAATACAGATCAAGCCCTGAAGTCGTTTAGAGGTGGTCTACTGCCCGCCGTCGATACATCAGAAACGCACGAGTCGGGCAGTACTGACTCTAAAACAAATCGTGGGGCAACATCATCGCGAAAGGAGCGACTATGAAATTCATGAAAGCATTTATCCCGGCTTGCTCCCTCATTTTCGTCTTATCAACGCTGGCCTTCGCTCAGGCCGACGCAAACTTTCCGCTCGTGATTGTCGTGCATGGCATCGGTGGTGGAAATCGGGACGATGGTTGGTCAAACAAGTTCGCCGATGCCTGGGGCGTGGAAACGCATGAGGTCACGTATCGTTATGAAGGGCGGACAACACCGCTCTCATTTGTCGATTTCGCTCCCAAAGCTGCTGAATGGGCGGTCGATGCTCAGCGGCAAATCAAAGATATTATCCGCAGAAATCCTGGTCGCCGGATCATGATCGTCTCGCATTCATGGGGCACCGTGATCGTCAAGCTCGCGTTCGACGGCGGAGAAGCCAAGAGCCGCTACGTCGAGCCGATTGATCTGGACGGCGTGAAGATCGAGAAATTGATCACGTTGGCTTCGCCCGTGGGCGACCCCAAACTCAGGGCAGTGCAGGTAGAGGTGGACGAAGACCGCCCGCGGCTCATCAAAGACTGGACAAACTTCTCTGACGCCGCCGATCCAATATCCTCGCTGTCCCACAACTTGAGAGGCGCGACCAACGTCGTGGTGAAAGGCTCGGGGAATCGTTTTGACCCCACCGGAATCACGGCCCACAAAGGAATCTGGATGCACCCTGACGTGCGGAAACACATCTGGAACGAGGCGGTGCGGATTTCAAATCTGCGTGGACCAATCGAGAGAAGCGGACCTGTCGGGCCAGTGAGGTTTGTTGTTTGGGACCAGGCAAATAACCGAACGCTGTCGAATGCGCAGGTCATAGTCTCCGGAGCCATCAATTCTCCTTCGGAAACATTTCGCGAGGTGGGAGTTTCGAATGCGGACGGCCTCGTGGACATTCCGGGGATCGTCCTGGGCGTGTACACCGTTAGGTCAAGTGCCACGTCGTGTCAGTTGTTTGAGAGTGGTCTCACAAATCTCAAACCATATGAGAGCCATCGCATCATCATGGATTGTCCACCGGTAACTTCAACCGGAGATCGACGGAATACCACGCAACCCACAACGCCTTCGACGTCCAGCAGTAGCGAAGACCAATTGGTCGCGGAATACCGGCGATTGCTTCCGCTGGCATTGGAGAAAAACAAAAAACCATGGCATACGCGCATCAATCTGATCGCGAATGCAGTGAAGCAGGGTTCGGGTTATCACGTGCAATACCAAGCGTTTTGTCTGATCGAACAAGGGCCCGACAAAGGCAAAGACTACGCGTGCTCAGAGTTCGAGACTGTGTTGACTCTCGGAGGCATCAAAGCGGCCGTGGCGGACATGAGACGGCAACTCGGAAGCTAAAGAACCAACGTTGCGACCTTTTTACGCGGGTAGGCCGTGCCTTTCTTTATGCAAGGAGGAATCGAATGAAACGAGATCAATCGCGTTTCCGACCAGAATTTCATGTCTTACTAGCGTGTTTGTTATTTGGCTTCGTGGCCGTCGGATCGGTCATGAGTCAGGGGGCAGACCCGTACAAGACTACCGCCGCACAAGCGCCGAGCATGGCTGACGCCCCGCTTGAGTTCCAAGTCATCAGCGTGCGTCAAATGATCAATGGCAAATATCAGTATGTTGGATGGACGCCGAAGATCAGTGGGCGCATCCTCGGACGCACGCGCAAAGGAGACGCCGTGACAATCGAGCTGTCGCAGGATGGACAATCCATCGGCACTCTGCGCGCCGGTCTAAACGGCACCGGCGAGAGCTGGTACGAAGATTGGGAGATTCGCGGCAATGAAGCGAAGGACATCTTCACCGCAGTCGGCAAAGTCACCGCGACGTTCAAGTACTACGACGACACTGCGGAGAAGACAGCTCCGCTGCCTACCCGACAGTTTCAGGTCGTGAAGACGGTCTACTACGACGATAGCAAGAACAATTGGAAGTACGGCGCGCTCTATGACGATCTGCTTGGCTTCAGCTATGCCGTGCAACGCCAGCCTAGTAGTGGCGAGTTGACCGCCGTTTGGCTCTATTCGTGGATGAACCTGCAACACGATTCGGCGCTCAAGGACATCAGCTACAAGTTGTCCGTTGACGGAAATCCGGTGCCGCTGGATGACGCGTTCGACGCCAATCAGAATCATGAATCAATCACTACGTTCGATCAGCGTGAAGAAATCTTCGTGAAAGCCAAGAACGATCGCGTCGTCAATACCCACAATGTCTATCTCGTCGCATTTCGACCAAAGCTGCTGTGGGGGCCGAAAGGCAACGCGGCGGGCCTGGGCTGGCTTTGGTTGGCGGATCATCCGGGTAAGTGGAATCTCAAGATTCGAGTGGCGGGGCAACTCGTGCGTGAACTTCGCTTCAACGTCTTGCCGAGCGGCGAGATTGCTTTACATCCGGAGCAGGACAAGTCGAAAGCCGGCTTTCTGAATCTTGGGCCTGGTCGTTTTTTTCTCGAAACATATTTTCCAAATCCGAACACATTCGACCTGCGATTCAATCCCGATGCGATTCGCAGTGGAACACTTTATGGCCGGCCGTGGATCAGCAATGAAGTAACCAGCGAAATGGTGAAGCTGCTGCCGCCAAGGAATCCCGGCGCGATGCCGTTTCCGCAGCCGACGCTGTCGGGCACGAATTAGCATCAAGGGGAGATTTGGGAGGTCATTTATGTGTTTTCAACCAATCAAGAGCGGCCGACGCGCTACCCGGCTGTTCATAATCTCGCTTCTGCTCGGAGCGACATCCATTCTTTTTTCATCTCCGGCCACGGCTCAGTGCCTGGTAAATCCGACCGGTGAAACCGCTGTCGGTCTCAAGAACGCATCAAGCTATTTCTTAACTTTCTATATCGACAGCGTCAATCGTGGGGGCGTACCGTCAGGCGACCGCAGCGTCGACTTCATCGTTAGCGCCGGTGGTCACGCACTGCGTGCTGATGCAGTGATTGGCGGCGAAACAGTCTCCGCATCGCGCTCGGTGACAATTCCAGCGGGTTACGTTTGTACCTGGACGGTTACTGATCCGCCACCCGCTGGTGCGACTCTGCAAAAACTAACCGCGTCCGTTCCCACATTCGCATCACCGTTGAAACTTGAGAGTAAGGCGGCTCATCGCACGACGATGCAGCAAGCAACAACGTGGACTGCTCAAGCTGATTCTTTGCGTGGCCGCAATGGTCAGCAATTCACTTATGTCTGCCCTGCCGGTGGACCAATCAGCAGCAGATTGTGGGGCACCAATGTTTACACGGATGACTCATCAATCTGCACCGCAGCCGTTCATGCCGGCTTCATCGAGCTTGTCAGCGGCGGCACTGTAACCATAGAAATCCGACCCGGTCAGGCTAGCTATGAAGGCGTTACACGGAACGGCGTGACCAGCCGCGGTTATGGCTCATGGGCCGGAAGTTTTGTTTTCGTCGGTCGCATCAGCGGTAGTGCCAACGTTAATTGGGCAGCGCAAGCCGACGCTCAACGCGGTCGTAATGGTCAGCGCTTTATTTTTTCCTGTCCCGCTGGTGGACCAGCCAGTGGCAGAGTTTGGGGCACAGACACTTACACCGATGATTCTTCGATCTGCACCGCAGCCGTGCACGCCGGCGTCATTACCGTCGCCTCGGGCGGCACAGTGACGATTGAAATCAGACCGGCGGCTGATTCATATCGCGGGACGATACGCAACGGGATCACGAGCAAGAGCTACGGCTATTACGCTGGCAGTTTCGTGATTGTCTCGCAGAACAACTCAAGTATTTCAAATCAAATAAACGTCGAAGGTGACGCCTGGACCCGAACGGCTCAATCACTGCGCGGCCGGAATGGTGAACGATTCACTCTCGCCTGTCCGGCGAACGGTTCTATGGGTTTCGATCCGCTGACCGGCAATGCCGAAGTGTGGGGCACCAATGTGTACACCGATGACTCTTCGATCTGCGTAGCAGCCGTCCATGCGGGGCTAATTACGTTGGCGCGTGGCGGCAGGGTAACGATCGAGATTAGAGCTGGCGCTTCATCGTACACAGGCACCGCTCGCAATGGCGTCACAACAAGGAATTATGGCGCGTTCAGTGGCAGCTTCGTTTTTGTTCAATAGTCGTCTTTCGATTGAGCCAGATAAGGAAGCAAATCATGAGAGGTAATAAGCGCTTTACGAACACCACATTCACGAGACGCGTCGATCATGAAGCCGGACGTCATCGAGGTAAGCTGGCACCAAGAGAACCGGCTGTTTGCGCACTCTGCGGAGCACTTTACTTTAAGCGGCGCTGGATAGGAGCCGATTCCGAACATGGCGCGGAGGAAAACCACTTTCGGCCAGCGAGAATAACTACCTGTCCCGCCTGCATTCAAATTCAGGGCGGCGCGCCGTCAGGTTACGTTTATGTTGAAGGTGCCTTCCTGAAAGTACATCGCGATGACATTGAAAGACTCCTGCGCAACGAAGCCGGGCGAGCAGCCCAAGATAATCCGCTGGAGCGAATCATGCTTTGGAAAGAAAACGGCGACGGAAAGCTAACGCTTTCGACTACCACCGAACATCTCGCTCAACGACTCGGCCATGCGCTGGAAAAAGCTTTTGACGGCAAAGTCGAATACGACTTCTCGCACGAGAACAAGCTGGCGCGCGTCACTTGGAAACGTGATTGATTGCCTGACCAATTACTCTCTTTGGAGAGCATGTGGATCACTGCAGTCTGGCCCCCTTGAAAGTGAGAGCAGAAATGACAATATCAAACCGATTCTGGCGTTGCCTGTCGGCAGCGCTAATTCTTTTTACGGCCTCATTCGCGTACGCCGCCTTCGGCCAAGCCAACCAATATTCCCGTGAGGGACTGTCTTTTAGTTATCCTCCGGGCTGGGCGCTGGTGGACGAGAGCGACGCTCAGGCGCAGACGTTGAATGTGGATCGGGGCAAAGACGAAGCAAAGATAATCGTCGTTGCCCTGCGCCGGCAAATGAATGCTGCCGAACTGGCTCAGGCGCAACCCCTAATGACGCAAGCCATCGCGGATGCGCTGGCCCAGGAAATTACCAAGCTGGGTGCGCAGGTCCAACGCACTTCAGTGAGTCAGGCAATCGGCGGAGTACAGGCCCAGGGAATCAAGCTGCGCGCCTCTATTAGCGGTGAAGCCGGCGATGCGGACATTTACTGGCTCACGCTCAACAGCCGGTTGGTCCATGTGATTTACGTAGGTTCCGATCAAGAGCGGGCTCGCGCGACTAACGCCTGGAATATGGTATGTAGCACGTTGCGGGTAGGAACGCCCGCAGTCACGCCATCGCATTCCGCCACTCCCGGCGATCTAAACAGCTATACCTACCAGCGCATCGTCGACAGACGAGTGAGACTCTACATGGATCAGTGGGGACGTGGTTATGTGCATGATCAGAATAACGATGCCTGGGTGCGCATTCCCGACTACGCTGGCCGGCAGTCACATCACGCCGCGCCGCAAACGATCCTTCAAATTCACCCGTCATTCTGCAAGACCAGTGACACGATGGCCCTGATGTATGCCTTTGGAGGATTGCTGGTTTACGACTCGAGTCTTTACACGGCGCAAAATCCGAATCAAGCGTGGCGGCTGAATTACGAAGTGTCGCAACGCGGTGAGGCGTTCGCATCGATTTCGCGATCGGCGGTAGTGTCTTACATCGCACAGGTGAATGATGCGCTGGCGCTCGCGGCCGGGACGAATTGGATTTGTGTCTACGATCTGGGTTTGCACAAGTGGGTGAATTACAAAGCTCCAGTTGATGATTCCACTTCTGAACTCAGTCGCAATTTGGTTCTGGGAGGAAACGGAGCAAGAGTGCGAGTGCTTAACGGCCCGCTCTGCTCGTACAGTTTGGGAAGTGGTTCATGGAATTGCGTATCGGCAAACTAAGTACTTAGCCGGACAGAGGGCTATGATGAAAAGCAGTTGGATCATTGGCATAACGATCCTGGTTTGGAGTCTGGTCAGCGGCGTTGAGCTGGGTCAAAGACGAGCACTGCCGGCGTCAGCCTCTCAAGTTTCTGACGCGCTCGTCTTTGGCGATCGTGAGTGGATATATTTTCTAGCGCCGAACAGCGCAACTCCTCGAAAGCTCACCAAAGGAAATTTTCCCGCGCTCTCGCCCGATCGCGGGCGCGTCGCCTATTGCGCGCCAATCAATACGACCGGGTCTGCGTCGGGTGCACTGATGCTGCTGGATCTGGCGAGCGGCAAGTCGACGACGCTTTTTCGCTCTACGGCATGGTTTGCTCATCCGCGTTGGTCGCCCGCAGGGGACAAAATCTCTTTTACCCTCGCGCTGTCCTCGGGTAAACGCGAACTGGACGTCATCGCACCCGACGGCACACAACGAAAGAAACTCATCGTTGGCGGCGAGCAAGGGACGGATGACATCTTCAATCCATCGTGGGCGCCTGATGGTGAGAGTATTTACTTTCAGGACATGAGCAATCTGGTGCAGGTGAGCACGGCGGGAGAGCTTCTCGCAAAGACGCCGCTCGCAACGGTTGTCGAAGAAAAAGAGTCGGTTACCAGCGCCGATTGGTTCGTGCCTTCGCCGTATGATGCGAGTTTCATTGCGTACACGAGATCAGTTCCGGGAACGCGGTTGTTCGAACGAACGTTTGGCGAGCCGAACACGGCACTCTTTTCTTATGACGTGCGGACGAAAACCAGGAAGCGATTAACTACCGTTGATTTGCTCGCGATTGATCCAGTATGGTCGCGCGATGGCCGATTTATTTACTTTGCGGGTTATCGTGATCGCGAAGGCCGCGCACCTTATCCATTCAAGATTTATCGAATTGCTCGCGACGGCAGCGGCCTGATTCAGATCGCCGTAGGTGAAACACCTGGCGTTTAAGGTACCTAACTCACACTGGTCGCGGGCATGCTTAAGTCAGACGGTTCTTTCGGGTAGCGCAAAACCTGCTTTGTCGCATAGTGCCCGCGGTGGCCGCAGCCTGGGCAAATAATTTGCAAGACTTCTTCCGCGACGAATCTGCACTGTTCATTGGCGTCATCAATAATGATCTCGATAGGTTCCTTACAACCGTGGCAAGCGAAACCAAGATAAAAGCTGTCGGGGGAAGATTGCATTAGGCTCCCAATTCTCTTTGCACAGGATTTATATCATCAATCTCAGAATCGGGTGAGGTTCACGCAATTGTTGCGGAATCTTTCCCTGCGCCGATTTCCTCACCAACTCTGGTAGGCCGTTTTCTTCTACTATGGCGGGTACAAGCGTTGCGTTCTCAATTGGTAAGAAACAATGTGATTCCAGCGAAGGCGGACCTTAGTGACTGAACTTGCCGATCTCTTCACCAGAGTGCCTCGCTCATTTGTCAGTGGGTCCGCCGCAGAGGGCCGGTTAAGTCGCTGGATCTGCCGGCCCCGCGAGAAGGAGAAAAGCAATGAAAACGAATAGACGAATCCCTGGGTTGGCTGTCATGGCCGTCGTGTTCCTATTTCTGACGGGCTCGACAGCGCTGGCCCAGGACAATGTGCGCGCCCTTCAAAACGGCCAGCGAATGGAGATCAAAGGCTACGTCACGCAACGGGCCTCAGACACATTCACTATGCGCGATGCAAACGGTGTCGATACCGTAGTGCTGTTAACCTCTTCGACTGATGTAAAGACGTTTCGCAGAGGAGTCTTTCACGGCCATCAGCCTTACGCCGTAACTTACATTCTTCGCGGACTGCGTTTGCAGGCCAAAGGAGTTGGAAATGCCGACGGACAACTGGTTGCCAGAGAGGTCAGGTTTGACGAGACGGATGTGCGAACCGCATCCTCGCTGGAGACGCGCGTCACACCTGTTGAGAGACTCGCTGCCTCTAACGAACGGCGAATCAACTCCAACGAACAGCGAATAACTGCGAGTGAAGAGAATCAGCAAAGACTCGCCAGCCAAATCGACGAAACTCAGGCCCTCATCGCACAAGTCAGGGCCGAGGCCGCAAAGGCACAGGCCGCCGCGGATGAAGCAAATAGACTCGCCGGTGTTGCCAACAACCGAATCAACGGACTGGACACCTACGAAACGGCAAAGACCTCAACTGTCTATTTCAAGACGGGCAGTGCCGTCCTCTTGCCAAAAGCAAAGGCGGAGTTGGATGCCACTGCTGAGTGGGCGAAGAGTGATGCGAACAAAGGCTGGATCGTCGAGGTTCTTGGCTATGCTGACGCGCGGGGCGGCAGCATGTACAACCGCAAGCTGAGCGAGCGCCGGGCAAATGCAGTTATCGATTACCTGGTACGAACGCACAACTTGCCGATGCATCGCGTCGTCCAACCGTTTGGGTGGGGCGCGGATAAGCCAGTTGCCAACAACACGACGTCCGAAGGTCGATCGAAGAATCGTCGAGTTGAAGTCGTCATGCTCGTGAACAAAGGAATCACCACCGCGAGCATTCAGTGACGTCATCGCGAATTCTCGTTTCTAATGAGAATTCAAGGCCTGTCAACTCCGAAAGTAACGCAAGGAAGATAGGCTGCAAGCAGAGACAGCCGCCGGCAACGGCGGCTGTCTCGCGCTCAGTAGTAGCGACCCACACCACTTAAAGCGAGGTTGACACATCATTTGAGCAACGGATTTAGCAGCTGCTTGACGCCACTTATTCACTTTGAGTCCTGCGAAAGCGCGATATCCAGAATTCCCGCACCCCTAATGGCGTCTGTCTTTAACGCGATGAGAGCTTCGTTGGCCTGGTCGAATTTGAATACTTGAGTGTGAGTGACAATGGGAATACGCGCGGCTTCGATCAGAAACTCCTCGCCATCTTTGCGAGTATTATTCGCGACGCTTTTGATACTTCGCTCGCCATAGATCAGCGAATAGTCGAATGAGGGAATTGGACTCATGTGAATTCCGCCTAATACGAGAGTGCCGCCCTTCTTGATCGCTTTGAGCGCCGGGGGAATCAATTCACCAGCCGGAGCGAAAATAATTGACGCGTCGAGCGAGACCGGTGGCTCAGCATAAGCATCGCCGACCCAAGTCGCACCTAGTTCGGAAGCAAGCGCTTGATGTCTTTCGCGATCGCGCGTGCAGACATAGATCTCCGCCCCACGCGCGCGAGCCACTTGGATACAGACATGTCCGGCAGCGCCGAAGCCATACAAGCCAAGCCTGACTCCATGCCAATCACTTTTTTCGATCGCCGTTAGCCGCAGACATCGATAACCGATGATACCGGCGCACAAAAGCGGGGCCGCTTGAACATCGTCAAAGTCATCGGGAAGGTGATAAGTAAAAGATGCAGGAGCGACGGCGAATTCCGCGTAGCCACCGTCAATAGTCCACCCCGTAAACATTGCTCGATCGCAAAGATTCTCTTTGCCCGTGGTGCAGTACTCGCAAATGCCACAAGTCCGATTCAGCCATGCGAGGCCAACGCGATCTCCTATCTTGAATTCATCAACCCGAGAACCGACTCCATTGATGGTGCCGACCACCTGATGACCCGGAATCACGTTTGATTTGCGAATTGCCAAATCGCCTTCGACTACGTGCAGATCAGTGCGGCAGATACCACAAGCATGCACTCTGACCAGGACTTCATCATCGGCCGGTTGTGGAACGGGAACATCACTAAGCACCAGTGGACGCGATTCGGCAGGAGCTGGCTTATTAAGAATCCAAGCTTTCATAACTCTTTACTAACTCAACACGGGATTGCTTTGCGAGCCGGAGATGGCAAAAAGAAAATCTCGGTCGCGGACTCTCTACGCCGCTTTCACTGATGATGCCTTTGCCACAGCTGGTCGCGCAACCATAACCGGGCACTGGGCGCGACGCAGGACATGCTCTGTAGTAGATCCGAAAAGCTTGTTCAGATCGAAGCCCTTTCCCCGAGCGCCGATGCAGATGAGATCGATCTCATGATTCTCTGCATAAGTCAGAATCTCCTTGGCGGCGTTGCCCCAGGACACAGCTGTTACCGCAGTGCACCAGAGTAGCGCTTCCTTTGGAATGGCATCCCGCAGCCTCTTAGCCGCGTCCCGATAACGGCTCTCGATATCCACATGCGCCCAGGCAAATTCGGGCGGATCTTCCTCTTCTTGATCGAGTACGTAAAGCAAATGCAGTTCGCTTCTGTTCTCCTGGGCCAGTGAGAGACCATAGCTCAATGCCAACTCGGAGCCGGGCGAAAAGTCATGCGTTATCAGAATCCGTCTTAGATCAATTTCGCAGGTTGAAAGTCCAACGCATTCGCGTTCGCCTTCGTGCACAACGAGCACCGGACATGGAGCGTATCGTGAAACCGTCTCCGCGGTTGAGCCGAGCAAGGCTGCGGCATGCGGTCGCCGGCGCGATCGCATGACAATCAAATCGGCCTCGCGTTTGGAAGCCTCCGCAATAATCGTTCGGCCCACATCGTCGGCTTCAGCGATTACCGGCTCCCACTCAAGCGCCTTCAATTCGTCGGCGTCCAGATGAGTAAAGAGCGCTTGCTCAAATAAGCGGGCCGCGTTCGTGCTGGTGGACCACTCAACCAATGAACCCGGCTTCCTGCAGTACAGGAGAATTAGTCTCGCTTTGTACGCTTGGGCGAAGGCGACCGCGTACCTTAGCGCTTCATCTGATTCCGGTGTCAGGTCTGTCGGACAGAGAATCCGATCGAGTTTGAGCATGACTTTACTGCCTCCTCGGTGCCTCTTCTTAGGGCAAGGTCTATACCGAGCGGAATCGACTACTTTCTCGCCAAATACGCCAGAGAATGGGGGAAAGAACGCTTTGGGCTGCGAGGATTCGCCCAAAGAAGTTGACGCCCGAGAGCTGGGCTTTCAAAAGGGCAAACAGGCCGCGATTTGAGCGAAGTTTCGGCCGCATGTCCGTTGCGTTTCAGTGTCACGTGTACTTCATGACAGCGATACTAAGCGGTCGTTCTGCGGGTGAACCAACGATCGTGCAGTATCCTTGTGAGAAGGAAGATCGTGCAGTGTGAAGTATTCCTCTTCCCTGATCTTATCTTTGTTAAAGCCTGCACGTGTCAGAATACCTTTGACATTCTCAACCATGCGCGGATGACCACACGCATATGCAATCGAGTTAGTTTGGTTCAATCCAACGTTGTCAGCGTGTTTGCGCACGACGTCCTCGACACGTCCGGTTTCGCCCTTCCAGTTCGGTTCTTCCCACGGCCGGCTGATGGTTGGTACATAGGTAAGTGAGCCCGCTTGTGATAACTCCTCGAGTTCGCTGAGATAAGGACCAAAGTCCGCGACCCGACTTGCGCCGTGAATCACAAGAAACTGATCGTCAGAAGCTTTAGACCGTCGTCGTTCAATTTGTTGAGTTCGCAAAATGCTGACAAAGGGTGCGATGCCCGTAACAGTGGCTAACATCAAGTGACGCCTGACGATGGGCGCCAGTGTAAGTCGGCCCACGATCCGCCGTCGGATGAAAATGCTCGATCCCAACTCTAGTTTCCACAGCTTCGGAGTTAGGTCGCCTCCTGGGACTAGTTCGACAAAGAACTCAAGGAACGGTTCATAAGGCGAAGAGACGATCGAGTAAGGTCTTTCGATCATATCTCCATCAACAACGACGCCAATGGTTGCGTACTGACCAGCGGTAAACGAAGGTTGTTCAGCGGGATGAAATCGGAACACCGCCAGTCTCGCCGATACGTCTCTTCTTTCGATCAACTCAGCCCGGAAGTGTTCTGACTTCATCATGAATGTCTAACCGTCATAAACAACCACAATTGTCCCGACCGGGGTCATCTCACTTACGCCCTTAGAGGCGAACATGGGAATACGGATGCAGCCGTGACTGGCCGGATAAGTATTCATCGACTGACTGCCGTGAATAGCGATTCCGTTGTGGATGTAGTTGGGATAGTAGAGAAGTCCGAGTCGGCTTAAACGCCAGCCTTTGATTTTGCGAGTAACGATAAACTTTCCGCGAGGTGTGTTGGCGCGTGCCCACTGCCCGCCATCCAAATATCGCTTTCCACTGCCGGTACAAACCGGAAGAATGCTAGCGGCTAGACCTTTCTCGTTCACGAACATCAAAACTTGCCGCTTGAGATCGATTTCTATGTGAGGATAGGTCGTATCAAGAGGCTCAGGACGCGTAGCCAGTCTGATCGCTTCCAGTTCCTCAAGTGTTAGCTGGCCGGTTCGTTTACGACCCTCGATTTTTTGGAAGGCGATCAGCGCCTGCTTTGATCCGTCGTCAAAGTCTCCATCAATCGGCCCGGTCCAATATCCAAGTTTGCACAGTCGTCGTTCGGCTTCCCACACTTCAGCCTGACTCAACGCCTGCTTCACAGGTTGGCCAAGCGAATTCTCAGTGAATACGAGGATCAGAAATATCAGCAGCAGAATGATTCCGAAGCGAATCGCGAAATGTAACCACGCATGTTCCGCGTGATGGTCGAATGTGATTGTCTCGCGCATGACGAGACCGTCCTTTCACCAAATACTGTGCAACGTTTGTGCCTGCGAACGAGCTGAGCTTTACTCGGAAATCAAGCGGTCAGGCTTCATTGAACTGTTATTTTCGTAGTTTTGCGCAGAGCCTGAGAAGCTTTGCGCAGGTCCTTCTGAAGACAAGATTGATCGGAGATTCCGTTGCGGAGGATCATTCTTTGGTGATTGAGACGGCCGTGATCTTGTACTCAGGAGTTTTCACATAACGGTCCCGATGCGAACTAGTAAGCCGGTTGAGAAACGTATCCGCATCGTGAAAGGTCGCGAATAATTCGCCGGATTTCAGCGCCGAACTGATCCTTATCGGCATGACGGCCTCGCCGTAACGACTGCGAATTCGAACGCGTTTGCCGTTCTGCACTTCTAAGGCTTTCGCATCTTCAGGTGAGATGTCCAGGTAATCTGTCGGTAGCATTTCCAAATTCCGAGTGCGGCGCGTCATCGTTCCGGCGTTGAATTGATAGAGAGTTCGGCCGGTGTTCAGCAGGAAAGGAAACTCTTCGGTAACTGTTTCCTTCGTGGGGCGAAACGGAATCCGACGGAGCGCACTCGTCTTGCCAAGCGCGAAGGTGTCGCCGTGCAAGATCTCAGTTCCTTGATCGTTTTCATCGAAGCAAGGCCACTGAAGTCCTCGTTCGTCGAGGCGCGGATAAGTAATCCCGCGCCCGGCTGGCCAGACGGAACGAATCTCATTCCAGATGTCTTCTGCGGAGGAATAGCTGAACATCTCGCCCTTATTCATCGCTTTCGCAACTGCGCAAATTATTTCCCAATCCGATTTGGACCTGCCGACAGGATTGATTGCCTTCCGAACTCGCTGAATCCGCCGCTCGGCATTCATGAACGTTCCGTCTTTCTCAAAAGACGAACACGCCGGCAAAAAGACGTTAGCAGACCGCGCCGTCTCGTTGATAAACATATCCTGGACGATCAGTAGATCCAGCGAACCTAGCGCTTGTTCGGTGGAATTCGCATTCGCATTCGTAAGCAGAACGTCGTAACCGATGGCCCAAAGTGCCTTCAACTCTCCGGTCGCTGCTGCGTCCATCATCTCGATCATGTTCAACCCCGGCTCAGTTGGAATTGGTGACCCCCAAACTTTTTCAAAGGCTTCCCTGGCGTCGTTTATAGAAACACTGCCGGTGAGAATGCCCGGATCGCAGCCCATGTGCGCCGCACCCTGAACATTATTTTGTCCGCGCAACGGGTTGATGCCGGTTCCCGGTTTACCGAGGTTGCCAGTCAAGAGCGCGAGATTGATGAGACACATCACACCTTCGGTGCCTTGCGTGTGTTCGGTCACGCCCAAGCCGTGAAAGCACATCGAAGGTTTGCCCGATGCGTAGAGCCGCGCAGCCTGACGAATCAGGTCGGCATTGACACCACAGGTCTCGGCAACTTTCTCCGGCTCAAACTCTCTTATGAATTGTTTGAACTCAGCAAATTCAGTAATACGTTCTCTCACAAACGATTCGTCGTACAGCTCTTTTTCGACAATCGCGCAGGCCAGCGAGTTGAGCAGCGGAATATTCGTTCCCGGTCGCGGGCGCAAATGAATCGCCCCATATTGAGTGAGTTCGATGGCGCGCGGATCTATCACGATCAACTTCGCGCCTCTCAAAGCAGCTTGCTTGATGCGCGCGCCGACGATGGGATGATTCTCAGTAGAGTTGGTGCCGCAAACCAGAATCGTACTCGCCTTTTCAATGTCATCATAGGAGTTCGTCGCCGCACCAGCGCCCAGCATTAGTTTCATTGCGGCAGCTGTCGGCGTATGGCAGACGCGGGCGCAGCAATCGACGTTGTTGGTGCCGATAACAGCTCGCGCAAACTTCTGCGCCAGATAGTTTTCCTCGTTTGTGCCGCGAGCTGAACCGAGAACGCCCACGCTCTCTGGACCATGTTCCCTTATGATCAATCGAAGCTTGTCAGCAATGAAACCAATCGCTTCACCCCAGGACACTACTTGCCACTCGCCGTGGCTTCGAATCATTGGTTCGGTCACACGGTCTTCTGCCGAAATAAAATCGAAGGCATAGCGGCCTTTGACGCACAGGTGACCCCGACTGACTGGAGCATCGAGCACCGGCGTGATTGAGACCAGCCGTTTGTCGTGGGAGCCTACATTCATCTCGCAGCCGGTTCCGCAATAAGGGCAGGTTGTTCTGGTCCATTGCGTTGGCACACCGCGCGCCAAAATCGATTTGTCTTCCAACGCGCCTGTCGGACAAGTGTCGACGCACGCGCCACAACTAACACAGGAGCTTTCGCGCAGGTTGGTTTGCGAGTCCGGCACAATTCGGGTTTCGTGACCGCGGTTGACTATTTCCCAAACGAATTGTCCCTGCACTTCCTCACAGATGCGCACACATCGATAGCAGAGAATGCACTGCGACATATCGACGTGAATGTAAGGATGCGAGTCGTCCAGGAGTTCCGTTTTATGCTGCCCGTCAAAATCTGCTTCCCCTAAACCGTAGCGCGCAGCATGACGATGAAATTGTTTGTCAGGAAAGCGGCTAAATACATCTGCCGGATGATCCTGCGCCAACATGCGCAGCAGCATAGTTCGCTCGTGTTCGAGCGCGGGCGTGTGCGTGGAAATCGACATTCCCTCAGTTAGCTCAGTGTTGCATGAGGTCAGTGGATGCGGATGGCCTTCGATTTGAACGAGGCACATACGGCAACTACCGATGGGTTTCAATCTTGAATCGTGGCAGAGTGTGGGAATATCGATGCCGATCGATTTGGCCGCGTTGAGTATGGAAACGCCTTCGACAAATTCGTGAGAGCGGCCGTTGATAGTTGCGCGAATCACTTTTAAGTTGCTTTAGGACTAAAAGGATTAGTCTTCGGCTCATTTCTTTTTAAGAACGTATCGCGCGCTCTCTTAAGAAGCACCCTCGCCCAAACAAATTCAGTCGCCAGAATCGCGAGTCCCACCGGTATCACAATGAACGCCGGTCCAGGTAGTATCAGAAGCGCGACACCGATCAGAAGTAAAGTGAAGCCCACAATCGCCACGATAATTCTCCTGATCCAATCGCGGCTGGTTGTTAATCCGGTCTCGTGTCTGTTGGGACCTGCGAAGCGCAAACTGGGTAAGCGAACGTAGATTTCTGCCGCTCCCCAACTCACCAGGATAGCGCCGGCTACCGTTAGCAGTCCGAAGCGATCAGGCACTTCCAAGCCCAGCATGAATCTCAGGCCCGGCACCACGACCGTCATCAGTTGCAAGCCGAGACACAAGACAACCGATAGGTGCAGGGCAATGTTCATTCGCGGGACGGTAATTATGCGGCGCGCGGAATAGGCTAGAACAAGCTGACTGATAGTCGCATAAAGAAAAAGTAGCGTGCGCGATGCTTCTATGCCGTAACCAAAGCGCGGAAGCAAGACCAGCAACAGCCCGCCGATAAGCGCTGACGCGGCCCCGGCGATGAAGATGAAACGCACCGACGCCGCGTCAAGTAAGGGCGAATTAGGATCGCGAGGTCTGTGCCGCATCAGATCATGGTTCCGATCGAGTGAGAGCGCCAGGGCCGGCGGCCCATTTGTAATTACATTGATCCACAGCAGTTGCATTGCAGTTAGCGGGAGCAGTAGTCCGCCGACCGCATCGCGCAAACCGAGAAAGAATGATCCGAGCGCGCCCACGACTACGATCAAAGTGAGGGCGAAGTTGGCGCAAAAAAGAAAGCGAATGAACTTCTGTATGTTCTCGTAGATGTTCCTACCTTCTTTGATCGCGCCCACTATCGTCGTAAAGTTGTCATCGAGTAAGACCAGATCGGCTACTTCACGCGATACGTCGCTGCCGCGCAGTCCCATCGCCACGCCCACATCGGAACGCTTGAGGGCCGGCGCATCGTTAACGCCATCGCCGGTGACCGCTACAATCTCCCCGTTTGCTTTGAGCGCTTCGACCAATCGCAGCTTGTCCTGCGGCGCCACCCGAGCGAAGACGTTCACCTCCTTCACGGCATGACTCAGTTCAGTGGCCGACAACGTTTCGAGATCAAGACCGGTTATCACGCGTCCCGGAGGAATGCCGACTTCGTTGGCAACGGCAACCGCAGTCGCCGGATGATCGCCGGTGACCATGACCACGCGAATGCCGGCATCGCGTGCCTGTCTGATCGCTGCGGGCACCTCGGCGCGCGGCGGGTCCCAAAGTAACGCCAGCCCCAGAAAGGTCAGGTGGTCGTCACCTTCACCTGTCCGCCAGGACAAGGCCAGCACGCGAAAACCCTCGCGAGCATAGGCTTCGGCCTTCTCTTCCCAACTGCGGCGCTCGTGCTGGTGCAGCTCACTTCGCTCTAAAAGCACTTCCGGCGCGCCCTTCAAATAGCTAATTGGCTGTCCATTTTCTTCCACCGTTACGCGCATGAACTTGTACGAGCTGTCGAACGGCAACAGACTTCGACGCGGACAACTGTTAACCAGATCAGCAACCTCAAGTTGTTGATTCGTAGCGAAGTCGAGCAGCGCGAGTTCCAACGGATCCCCTGCGCCCGTACCATTTTCCGCATCGTTAGCCAAGGCCATTGCGCGCAAGGCCCGGCCAGTATCCGGACTATCAAGGTCTCTGACATGCATCCGATTCTCAGTCAGCGTGCCAGTCTTATCCGTCGCGATAACAGTGACCGAGCCCAGCGCTTCGACGGCACTTAGCCGACGCACAACGGCCTTCTTTTTCGCCATGCGCTCAACGCCAAGAGCCAGCGTCAAGGTCAATACGGCCGGCAAACCTTCCGGCACTGCCGCAACTGCGAGAGCCACAGCAAACAAAAGTATGTGACCGAATCGCGAGAGGCCGTCAACAAAAAAACCGAAACCAGCGACGAGTATGACGAGAAGCAAAATCCAACGTGCGACTTGGTTGCCAAAAACTGCCAGGCGTCTTTCAAGCGGGGTTTTTTCTGCTTCGATCGCCCCAATCATCACGGCCAAGCTGCCCGTAGTACTGGCAGCGCCAGTGCGAATCACTTCCATGTAGCCTTTGCCTCGGGCTACGAGAGTGCCGCTGAGAAGTTCGCTGCTTATCGCCTTCTCAATGGGCAAGGACTCGCCCGTTACGACCGATTCATCTACCATCACGCCGTGCGCATCAACCAAACTCCCGTCTGCGGGAATGCGATCTCCAGCCTCAACGCGCACCACATCGCCGGGCACCAACTCCGCTGACGGCCGATGAACGACACGTCCATCACGCATCACCCATACGAAGGATTCCGCCAGCGCTTTTAATCGCGCGAGCGCTGCTTCGGCTTTGCTCTCCTGGTAAACGCCCAGCCCGGCGTTGAGTAGCAAGATCACAGCGATAGCCCAAGACTCAAGTGGCCAATCTGAATGTCCCGCAACAAGCCAGATGGTCAAATCGAGGGCGAGCGCGAACAGGAGTATGTAAATCAGTGGACTGCGAAACTGATCCAAAAAGCGTTGCCACCAGGGCACGGACCGTGTGACGGGCAGCACGTTTGGGCCGTGCTGTTGCAGGCGGGCTTCGGCTTCTAAGGTCGTCAAACCTAACGCCGGAGTCGTTCTGTTGAAGGCCGGATTTGTCATTTCACCCGATCACGCACACCGGAAGTCAAGCGGCATCCTTTGTGCCATCGAAGAGTAGGTGAACTTCTCTTATTTCGGGAACGGCGATCGTGAAATTGTTAGGTTTTTTTGGTTAGCAGCTGCGTACTTTTGCTCACTCTTCGCAATTTGAATTCTCAGATGTCCGCTATTTCGCCCTGTCGAGTCGGTATGACGCTTGCACTCTAATTAGTCGAGTCTCCTAGAAGTATGGTTACAGGTTTCGATGGCCTGGTGGAGGTGAGTTATGCGAGTACTGATTGCTTACGATGGTTCCAAGTGCTCTGACTCCGCGTTGGATGATCTGACACACGCCGGCCTGCCGGAAAACGGCGAAGCCGTTGTCATGTCTGTTGCTGAAGTTTGGCTGCCACCGCCGCCTCCCTCTTCAGTTGAAATACTCGAGATGGCAACCACGACGAAGGGCGCGCTCGGTCTCGAACGAAAATACATGGCTGCGTCGCAAGCCGTGAAAGATGCCGATGACATGGCGGCGAAGGCTGCGGTCAGATTCCAGGCCAACTTTCCCAACTGGAAGGTGAAACACGAGGCCGTCTGGGGCTCGCCTACCTGGGAATTATTTTCCAAGTCCGAAGATTGGAAGGCTGACTTGATCGTCGCGGGCTCGCACGGTCGATCAGCATTAGGTCGTCTTTTTCTCGGCAGCATCTCCCAGTGGCTTCTGAATGAAGCTCGCTGTTCGGTGCGTGTGGCGCGGGGAAAGCTTGATGAGCCGGATTTTCCCGTGCGTCTGTTATTGGCGCTTGACGGCTCGCGTAGCTCGGAGAAAGCTCTGGAACAAATCGCTTCCCGCAATTGGCCGGCGAAGAGTGAAGTGCGCGTGATCACAGTAGATCAGCCGCTTGAGTTAACGTACGTCGGTGATGCGGTTCGTCCGCTGAGACATTCAGTTGCGTCATTCAACAAGAAGGAGCATCAGAAGTCACAGCGATTCGTAGACGCAGCGGCAAAGAAACTAAGAGCTGCCGGTCTTCGGGCGATGGCCGATGCTTTCGAAGGCGATCCCAAGAAAGTCCTGGTCAAGGTCGCTGAAGACTGGCGTGCGGACTGTATTTTTGTTGGCGCGACCGGCTTGAGCAATCGCTTTGAGAGATTCCTGCTCGGCAGTACTGCCGGAGCGGTAGCAGCACGCGCCCACTGCTCGGTCGAAGTAGTCCGCGCCAGAAGGCGTAAACGGAAAACAAATGGGAACGGAAACGGAAAGCATTGAAGAGACGGACGACGCATCAGCGCCTCCAACGCGGGTTATGGTGCTTGACGGCGGTCAGATTATTTTCGCCGGCAGCGTGCGCGACTTCGAACACAGTTCGTTGCCGGCAATCGTTCGGCTCACTCATGCGGACAACGGCACCGTTCTGTCGGACTTTGCCACCGCCGATCCGTGGGACAAGCGTCGTCGGCCACGCGAACAAATTCTCTGACGACTCGTCGGCTTGTTTCCGTTAGCATCGGTAGCATCCTCCTAAAGTTGTGCTTACACCCGATCCGCCACCGCAGGTAGTCAACGCAGCTGCAGCGAATGACACTTCCACGGCGAACACGATCCAACAGCTACTCGGTCTAACTTCATCGGAAGCAAAACTTCACCTGGCAAAGTTCGGCCCCAACGAACCGGCAACCGCCAAAAGAACTGCAACCGTCCTTCAGATCCTACTGTTATTCGCAAATCCGCTGGCAATCATCCTCCTCGCCGCCAGTGTGATCTCCGCAGCTCTCGGTGAAGTCCTCAACGCCACGATCATCGCCTTGATGATTGTGATGAGTGTGGCGCTGAACTTCATTCAAACCTATCGTTCTCAACGCGCCGTAGATCGCATTCGCAAAGAAGTCGCGCCCACGGCCACGGTCCTGCGAGACGGCAACTGGCTCGAGATCCCCAGACGCGAAGTTGTCCCTGGCGATATCATCAAACTCGCCGCCGGCGATTTGGTCCCGGCCGATGCGGATCTCTTTCAGGCGCGAGATCTACATGTGCAACAAGCGGCGCTGACGGGCGAATCTCTACCCGTAGAAAAAACTGCGACAGATCCTCAATCTCGCCAACAGCCAAACACTGATGAGACACACAAAGTATTCCTGGGCACATCCATAGTTAGCGGTACCGCTACTGCACTCGTTAGGGCTACCGGTAAGAACACCACCTTTGGCGACATCGCGACGCGGCTGGCCACTAAGCCGCCGGAAACGGAATTCGAAAGAGGCACCAGGCAGTTTGGCTTACTGATCATGAAGACCACCATTCTGCTGGTGCTCTTCGTTCTGCTGATCAGCGTCGTGCTTCATCACAACTTCATGGAATCTCTGTTGTTCGCTGTCGCGCTGGCGGTCGGATTGACACCAGAATTCCTGCCGATGATCACGACCGTCACTTTGGGCCAGGGCGCCGTTCACATGGCCCGCAAGAAAGTAATCGTCAAGCACCTTGAAGCGATGCAGAACTTTGGCAGCATTGACGTGCTGTGCAGCGACAAGACCGGCACCTTGACGAGTGGCGTGATGGCACTTGACCAGCACGTCGATCCTTTCGGCAATCCGGCTGAGCGAGTCTTTCTGCTGGCCTACCTGAACAGCCTGCACGAAACCGGCGTCAGCAACCCGCTCGACGAAGCGATCAAGGAGCGCCAGACAAGTAATCCACTCGATACGGCAGTCTTGCAACACGACCACCCAGATATTCACGAGTACCGGAAGATCGATGAGATTCCATTCGACTTTGAAAGACGTCGCGTCTCGATCGTCGTGGAGCATAATGGCGCTAGGTTGCTTATCACCAAGGGCGCACCGGAAAGCGTTCTGCCCGTTTGCAATACTTACGAACTCAACGGACAACAAAACCCGCTTGACAATGATTCGCGGTCGCGTTCAGAAACAACCTATCGAGGGTTTTGTGCGCAGGGCTTTCGCATGCTGGCGGTTGCCTACACCAAGGTCCCGCCGAAGGACCTTTACCGCGCCGACGATGAAAAGGATTTGGTACTCGCCGGATATCTGACATTTTCCGATCCGCCGTTAGAGAGCGCAAAGTCTTCTCTGCTCGATCTGCGCCGCGATGGAATTGAAGTCAAGATTCTGACTGGCGATAACGAACTGGTTACGCAACATATCTGCTCGCAGGTTGGACTCGACAGCGAACGAATTATTCTGGGCGGTGAAATCGAAAGGATGACCGATCCAGCGCTCGCGCACATCGTCGAGCAAACTTCTGTCTTTGCGCGCGTTTCTCCCGCGCAAAAGAACAGAATAATTCTGGCGCTCAAACATCGCAGTCACGTGGTTGGCTATCTGGGAGATGGCATCAACGACGCGCCTTCGCTGCACGCCGCCGATGTCGGCATCTCGGTCTCTACGGCCGTCGATGTGGCCAAGGATGCGGCTGATTTCATCCTGCTCGAACCCGGCCTCAGAGTTTTACATGCCGGCATCATCGAAGGACGCAAGTCCTTCGGCAATGTCATGAAATATCTGTTGATGGGCACGAGTTCGAATTTCGGCAACATGTTCAGCATGGCCGCAGCTTCAGTCTTTCTTCCTTTCCTGCCGATGTTGCCGACGCAGATCCTGCTGAATAACTTTCTTTACGATCTGGCGCAGGTAACGATTCCCACTGATAGAGTCGACGAGACCTTTATTCAGAAACCGCAGCGTTGGAATGTAAAGCTAATCCGCGACTTCATGATTTATATCGGGCCGCTCAGTTCAATCTATGATTTTCTGACGTTCTTTGCCTTGATCAAAATCTTTCACGCTTCGGAGCAGTTCTTTCACAGCGGTTGGTTCGTCGAATCGCTGGCTACCCAGACGCTCGTTATCTTTGTGATCCGCACCGCGCGCAATCCCTTTCGCAGCAGACCGAGTTTGGCTTTGACGTTAACCACCTGCGCGGTTGTCCTCTTCGGAACGGTGCTGCCATTCACTCGGCTTGGTTCGCTGATAGGATTTACACCCATGCCATGGACGTTTCTTCTCTTCATCGCAGCCGCCACTGGCACCTACCTGCTGCTCGTCGAATTTGTGAAGCGGCGGTTGATGCGCAGGCTAATACAGTGAAAGTGGGTGATGGCGCTCACCCGGCGGGCGAAAACTCGCAGGCCCAATCGTCCGATATTCAACCCGGTAGCAAACCGACCCGTTTCGTCTCGCAAGCACTGGGCATTGCGCTTGCCTAAATAGCGCTGTGAAGAAGACTTTTTGCTCGGCAGGCTCTCTGTGATTCGGGTCGCCGGCAAGGGAGTGCCAATCATGAAAGTACTTATCGGCGTAGACGGCTCCGAGTACAGTGATGCCGCATTGGAAGATGTATCGCGACGAAGCTGGCCCAAAGGCTCAGAGATCCTGATAGTAAATGCATTTGAGTTACCGCTGGCTGCAACCCCTGAAGTCTGGGCGCTCCCGCCTGATTACTATGAGCGGCTCGATCGTATTTGCCGCGAACAGGCGGATGCGATCGTTAAAGCCGCGGTCGAGAAATTGACGACCGCCCTCGGCGACTCAGTGACGGTAACCAGCAAGACGGTCTTAGGTTCGCCCAAGAGCGTCATCCTCGACCAGGCCGAAGGCTGGCAGCCGGATCTGATCGTGGTTGGCTCGCACGGTTATCCGACTTGGGAGCGTTTATTGCTCGGATCGGTTTCGCAAGCTGTGGTTTCTCACGCAAAATGTTCAGTCGAAGTCGTGAGACTGCCCCAACCAAAACAAGTCGCAGCGTAAGAATAAGCGATGGCCAGAATCTTGATACTTGGCGGCGGCTTTGGCGGCGTTGTCACTGCCGAAGCTCTTGCCCAACAACTCGGCGACGAGCACCAGATAACCCTCGTCTCGCGCAGTAATCGATTCGTCTTCTATCCGGCGCTAGTCAGACTGGCTTTCGGATTGTGTGAACCTGACGACGTGTCATTTGATCTCCGTCGCTCGATGCTGCACCGTCGGATTAACTTCATTGAAGGCGAAATTGCTCGCATCGATCCACTCGCTCGTAAGGCCATAATTGCGCACGGCGACCTGCAAGGTGATATTCCCTACGATTACCTCGTCTATGCTTTAGGACGGCGACTCGCGACGGAACGCATTGACGGATTCTTCGACCACGGTTACAACTTGCTCGATGTCGAAGGCGCCCTCGCGTTCGGTGAAGCAGTTCGCAATCTCTCAGAAGGGCGCGTGGTCATTGGTCAATGTCCCGACGCGCGTCTGCCGGTTCCGGTTTACGAAACTGCGTTTGCCCTTGCGAAGTGGCTGAAGGAAAACGGCGACCGTCAATCAGTGAGAATCACCGTTGTCAGTCCCGGCGCAATTGAGCCGGAGTTTGGCGACGCCAGCGCCGCCTCGCTAATTCATCAGGCTTTGGTAAACAAAGGTATCGAGTTCGTGCCGGATTTTCCGGTTCGTCGCGTTGGTAAGGATTTTGTGTCAACTGCCGATGGACGCGACCTAAGTTGTAACTTGTCAATGTTGCTCCCGCCCTTTCGCGGTTCAAGCCCAATTTCCCATCTCGACGTCACCGACGAAGAAGGTTACGTCAATGTGGATTGGAGCATGAAAGTAATCGGTGCGGAGCGTATCTATGCCGTCGGTGACTGCGTGAGCTTCGCTGGTCCAAAGATGGGCCACATGGCGGTCAATCAAGCACAAGTCGCTGCTGCAAACGTAGCCTCAGAATTTGCCGGTCACGCGCCGATTGCTCACTACAATCACGAGATGATGATGGTGCTGGACGTATTCGACGGCGAGAGCATCTACTTCCACAAAGACTTATGGGCTGGTACTCCGGCCAGCGTTCGCCATGGTCGCTTCTGGAGTTGGGCCAAGCGCGTGCATGAGAAGTATTGGGAAGCGACGCACGCATAAACCTTAAATGAATCAGTCGCATCAACCTTCTCAATTTGGCAGCGGAGGCAGGATCACATCCTCAGCACATTGAAGGTGTCCATATTCGATGGGATCCAAATAAAGCTGGGATTGGTCGTTTAGGTTTTCTTTTTCCAGGTCAGCGTCAGTGAGTTCTGGCCAAGCCCCGGACTATAAGAAACAGCAAGACCGATGAGGCCCAGACGACGGGTCGCTGCCGAATACTTCCTAACGCGCCTCTCCGGCAAGTAGTGATCCTGCCTTTCATCGCGCTTCCACGAGATCACCATGATGATGTTGGTGAAATTCATCAACGAACGGTTAACGAGCGATACAGTTAGGAGGGAGGTGTTGGAAGACGGCACGGTGGTGAGCGTCCGCTGCAATCAGCCGCTGTTCTGTAAACTAGTGAAAAGCAAGGATAAGGTTGGTAGCGGGGGGCGGGATCGAACCGCCGACCTTGGGGTTATGAATCCCACGCTCTAACCATCTGAGCTACCCCGCCAAATGAAGAGCCAGTTTAAGGTTTCAGGTTTGAAGTCTCAAGTCGAAGCATTGCTAACCTAAAACATCAAACTTATGACCGGAACCCTGAGACTTAAACTATAAGTTCGGCCGTCCCGTGTCCATCGCCTTCAGCAATTGATCGACGAGTTCGATTTCCTCATCTCCGGGTTCCAGGTCTTTATATTTATTGAGGGCTTCGCGCGCGGCGTCAACTTTGTTCAGGCGGTGGTAGACCAGGGCGAGGTTGTAATACACAAGTGAAAAGTTGGGCTCGATTTCGATGGCCGCTTCGTAGTGCAAACGCGCCAACGGGAAATCGCCCGCGTCGTAATAGAGGTTTGCCAGGTTGTAATGCGCTTCCACGTGACGCGGGTCGTTCTTAAGCGACAGCGTAAAATTATCGAGCGCGCCGGCATTGTTGCCGCTCTCAAGTTCGATGATGCCCAGGTTGCAATAGGCTTCGGCAATGTTGTCGCCTTCGGTAATTGCCTGCTGATAGAAACCCGCCGCCGTCACGTCACCATGCTCATGCAAGACCAGAGCTTCTTCGAATGGTGTCAACAGCCGCGAGATTTGCACTTGCGGTGAATCGGCGCGGAAGAGACTCAATTGACCCTGCAGTTCGGCTTCGATCTGCTTGATCGCCAGGCCCTGAGTACGCATCTCCCGCACGCGGCGAAACACCGTCAGCGCCTGAAAGTCGTAAGTGACGTCGCCGCTCTCGCTCGCCTGCGTGCCGTAAATAATGCCGGCCTCGGTCCAACGGCGAACCGTGCGTTCGCTCAAACCAAACATCTGTTTGATTTCGCGGATCGAGTAAGTTGATTTGACTCGCTGATAATCCGCTTTCGCGGGAACTGGCGAGGGAAATGAGAGGACCTTACGAATCTTTTCGGTCATTGCTTACGGCGTAAGCCTACACGAAAATCTGCAAAATGTGCGAATTAGTTTGCGATAAAACAGGGGCGAGAGGTTAGAGTTCAGAGGTTAGAGGTCAGAGATTGGAGGCTGGCGGTTAGCGAAAAAACGCAGAAAACAGTTACTTAAGATTTTCCGATCATGGCAATTTCTCGACTCGACAACGTTGCCGTCCAAAAAGCCCCGGTCAGTACCCGGAGCGGTAGCGACGGGATCGCAGGAATCTTGGGAAATCATAGGACGTATTGATCCCGGCGTTACCGCTCCGGTACTAACACGCCCCGCTCGATCACTTTGAGGCAAAGCCGCTCACATTTGCCAACTCATCAGTTCAAACCCTCGGTGACTAATCTCTAACCTCTAACCTCTGCCCTCTACCCTCAGCACTTCACATAACCAAGCAAGATATAGACGATGATAAAGATCACAATCATCGACAGACAGCCGCCACCGAATTTCCAGGCGGCGGCTCCGGCCAGACATCCTCTCAGTGGACCTTCCATGATTCTCCCTCCGACATGAATCGCTCTTGAACATCTCAAGTGAGCGATACCGCACGATCTGCATTTTATTCGAACAACTCGTTTGAGTTGGATACGCTACTCAGCAACCAAAGTGCCAACGGAGAAGTCACCCATCGCCGAAAATTTGTACGCGCGGCGAGCAGTGATTTTCGGTGCGCATCTTGCAAGATTTTCTCTGTGAAAGGAGAGTGGGGCTATGCCCAGAGGAGACAAAGGCAGTTACACCAAGAAACAAAAACGCAAAGCTGAACACATCGAAGAAGGTTACGAGAAGCGCGGCGTCTCAAAGAAGGAAGCTGAGAGCCGAGCGTGGGCGACGGTGAATAAGGAATCAGGCGGCGGCAAGAAGAGTGGCTCGGGTCGCGGCAAGAAAGGCAACAAGAAGTCTTCGAAGAAGGGCGGCCGGAAGAAGAAGAGCTAGCAGTAGTAGGTAGTAGGTAGTAGGTAGTAGGTAGTAGGTAGTAGTGAGCAGCGAGCAGCCTGAAGGGCTGCAATTTAATAGCCCAGGGTAAAGCGCGCAGCGCGCCACCCTGGGTAATCCACATAAAACATTTTCCAACCCTGAAGGGGTTGAATAGATGCCATGGCCAATCGAAAACAACCAAAGTCGACGAAGACCACGAATCATCCCAAGAACAAACGAACCGCGACCGCTCGTCGCGGCAGCAATGTCACCGGCAAACTCGAAGAGCCCAAATCGCCGATGCCACCGCAGCACCAGAAAAAGCCGGGCATCGAATCAAAGATGAAGCCTCGCCCGCATTATTTGGCGCCGCACTACAAGGGCGCGAACAAACTCGAGGGCAAGGTTGCCCTAATCACCGGCGGCGATTCGGGCATCGGCCGCGCGGTCGCCGTGCTGTTCGCGCGCGAAGGCGCCGACGTCGCCCTGGTCCATCTGCGCGAAGAAACGAGTGACGCCGAGGAAACCAAGGCCGCCATCGAAGCCGAGGGCCGCCGCGCACTCAACATCGCCGGTGACGTGCGCGATTCGAAGTTTTGCGAGAAAGCCGTCCAGACTGTCGTCGATGAGTTCGATCAGCTCGACATCCTCGTAAACAACGCGGCCTATCAGCAGAGTCGCGACGGCCTGGAAGACATTTCTGATGATCAACTGGAACGCACCTTCAAGACGAACATCTTCGGCTATTTCTATATGGCGCGCGCCGCGCTGCCGCACCTGAAAAAGGGCTCGGCCATCATCAATACCGGCTCGATCACCGGCCTCGACGGTAGCAAGAAACTGCTGGATTATTCAGCGACCAAGGGAGCGATCCACGCGTGGACGAAATCGCTCGCGCAGAACCTGATCGAAGACGGCATTCGCGTGAATTGTGTCGCGCCCGGCCCCGTCTGGACGCCGCTGAATCCTTCCGACAAGCCGGCCAAAGAGGTCGCCAAGTTCGGCGCCGATACGCCGATGAAGCGTCCCGCACAACCGGAAGAGATCGCGCCGGCATACGTCTATTTCGCGTCGGAGGCCGATTCGAGTTACGTCACCGGCGAAGTGTTGACGCTGTTAGGTGGAGAGACGACGGCAGGGTGAAACTGATTCAGTCGGTACGCACGCCTGCGGCGTGCTTATTAATCATGGCGCATCACGCCAGAGGCCTGCGTACCATCGCGCGGCTTTTGTTCACGCTTATTCTGAGCGGCCTCCTTGCCGGCTGCACTATTCCGGCCACCAGCGATTTCGGCGCGCCGGCATCGACCACTCCCGGCGAAGTCCCGTTCGAAATGGCGCCACCCAACGACGCCGCGATCATCGTGCCCGTAAAGATTAACGGGCACGGCCCGTACAAATTCGTCCTCGACACCGGCGCGACGTTCACCTGCATCGATCAAAAGTTGGTCGATCAATTGAAGCTGCCCGAATGGAAAGGGCCCCTGGGTGTCGGAATCATTCAAACCACCGGATCAGTGAAGCTGGTCGGCCTGGACACCTTCGAAGTCGGCAACGTCAAAGCCACTGACATGAAAGCCTGCGCCATTGAATTCTCACAGTTGCAAACCGGCGGCCTCGACGCTCACGGCCTGGTAGGCTTGAACTTCCTAAAATCGTTTCAGATGAAGATTGATTTTAAGAAGCGGGTGCTAAGTTTGAATAAGTGAGTCATGAGCCCGTCACTCGCGCCAGCGCCTTTTGTTGAGCGGGTTGATTTCACATGCCCTTATTTGGGCATTCATATATTTGACTGACCAAACAAGTGCGCGGAGCGCACGTCAGCATAAAGCCTGGGGTGGAGTCCCGATTTGTCGGGACCGAACCCCAGGTTACGGATCAATTAAGAATGTTGAGCCCGCGGAGC